>JAFYSB010000049.1 GCA_017546705.1 Paludibacteraceae bacterium | reverse complement strand
TTTTAAATACGAAAGGTTTAATACTAAGAAAATCAGTTGATTATATCATTTTACGCTGCTGTTTTTACGAAGATCGAAGCATCTCTCTAATCTGTGTCATTCGCAGGGAGTTAACAAAATTTTGATGCGGTTGCCCTGACCCAACTCATTATTATTTGCATATTAAGTAAATTTTTCTTACCTTTGCACTCCCTTTTGAGAATATGTATCCATGATTACATCTGCCGAATATTTCAAAGCCTTTCAGAATAATGACCAGCGCATTATTTCCTTGTTCTATGAACAACACGAAAGAAGTTTCAAGCGACTCCTTTCTTCTAAATACACCATTACAGACGAAGACTTCTTAGCAGACATATACCAAGATACCATTATTCGTTTATGGGAAAATATTCAACGAAATAGAATTACTATTGAAACTCTAACAACTAATATTGGTGGCTATTTATATGGAGTAGGCGAAAATGTACTACGAGAGCAACTCCGCAAACAAAAAGAAACTTCTATTGAAGAACTTCCACAGCTTCCCGATGATACCAATGATAGTATTGAAGAATATGAAATCACCGAACGCAATCGAGCTATTCAAGATGCTGTAAACAATATGGGTAAACCTTGCGCTCCGTTACTGCTAAAATTCTACTGGGATCAACTATCATGGGATATTATTGCTCAGCAATTGGGATATGCCAACGCCAATAGTGCGAAAACACAAAAAAACAAATGCATGAACAAACTCAAAAACCTCTTTAAAGCATAATATTGATATGGCGAACAATACTGATTTAATAGATAACTACCTCCGCAACGAATTGACAGAAGACGAAAAAAATCAATTCGAGAGGTTACTTTCCACCTCTTCCGAGTCATTAGGGGATAAAGACCTAGCTTCAGAAGTGGATTTACAAAAGGAAATCATCATCGCTATTCAAGCACGAGGCTTGAAAGAATGCTTACAACAGAAAGAACAGCAAATACGCTCACAACGTATTCGTACTAAGCGTATTATTAAACTTTCTAGTTGGGGCATAAGTTCTTCGTTTGTTGCTGCTATTGTAGTATTAGCTATGATATTAACGCCTATGGCAAAAATAATGAAAACTGAAAGTAGCGAATTTGCTGCTTCTATTACTATTCCTACTACAAGAGGCGTTAACGACCAATCCGACGAGTTACAAAATCAACTATTCTTCGTGTATAGTTATATCTCTCAAAATCAATTTGACCAAGCCAACGAACTTGCATTGCAACTAATAGAGCAAATACAATCTTCTCAACAAAAAATCACTCCAGAAACGAAAGAGATATTTGACCAAGCACAATGGCTTCATACAATATGCGAAATGCACAATGGGAAAGTGCTAAAAGCCAAGAAACTCTTAAAACAGATTGCCAATAGCGACAGTCGTTACGCTGAAGATGCTCAAGATATCTTAAATAAACTTTAACTTATCTAAATGAGAATTGCTATTAGAAAATATAGTTACTTATTTTTGGCATGTTGTCTGATGTCTTGTTCTGCACATTCGTGGTCAGATAAATATAAGACATTCAAGCAAAACATCATCTATAATATTGCTAATTATTTTGGAGAAGTAGCGTATACACACTACTCTTCTAACAACTATTTAGAAGCAATTAATTATTGTGAACATAAGATAGAATTGTTAAAAATTCTAATTGAAGAACAAAATGACACTTGTACTAGTACACATTTAACGAACTATCTATCAGCTTTGAATGATTTAGGATATCTTTATTCTCTAAATAATGATTATATCCATGCAGAAAAATATTATTTAGAAGTTCTTAAGATACGAAAATCTACATATGGTACAAAGAATCCTGATTATGCAACTGCATTAAGTAATTTAGGATTATTATACGCTCAAAATGGAAATTTAACAAATGCAGAAAAATATTATTTAAAAGCACTAGAAATACGCAAAGAATTTCATGATGATTGCACCTTATTATTAGGTATCTTAGGGACACTATATAGTGAAATGGCAGATTTTCAAAAAGCAGAACAGTGTTACACAGAAGCGTTAGAAATACGAAAAACGTCTTTAGGTGTCAATCATCCAGATTATGCCATATTACTAAGTAACTTGGGGACATTATATAGTAAAGTAGGAGACTACCCAAAAGCAGAAAAGTATTATCTAGAAGCATTAAATATTCGCAAATCTGTTTTGGGAGTTAATCACCTAGATTATGCACTATCACTTAATAATTTAGGCTCATATTATTTAAATATGGGAGATTATGCTCAAGCAGAGAAGTATTACATAGAAGCGTTAGAAATAAGAAAATCATCTTTAGAAGTTAATCATTTAGATTATGCTATATCATTAAATAACTTAGGAACCTTATATAGCGAGATGGGAGATTTTCAAAAAGCAGAAGAATATTATGTAGAGTCGTTAAATATTCGCAAATCTGTTTTGGGGATCAATCATCCAGATTATGCAGTATCACTGCATAATTTAGCTTCTCACTATCATGATATAGGGAATTACAAGAAAGCAGAAAAATATTATTTGGAAGCGTTAGAAATACGAAAGTCAACAATCGGTATAAATCATCCAGATTACGCTCTATCGCTTAACAACTTAGGAGCAATATATGCAGAAAATGGAAACTTTACCAAGGCTAAAGAATGTTATTTAGAGGCAGCAGATATACACTACTCAATATATGGAGAATTTCATCTTAAATATGCAACATCTCTAAATAATTTAGGCTCAATCTATTCGGATATAGGAGATTATAAACAAGCAGAAAAGTATTATCTAGAAGCATTAAATATTCGCAAATCTGTTTTGGGAATTAATCACCCAGATTATGCACTATCACTTAATAATTTAGGCTCAATCTATTCGGACATAGGAGATTATAAACAAGCAGAAAAGTATTATTTAGAAGCATTAAATATTCGCAAATCTGTTTTGGGAATTAATCACCCAGATTATGCACTATCACTTAATAATTTAGGCTCATATTATTTAAATGTGGGAGATTATGCTCAAGCAGAAAAGTGTTACATAGAAGCGTTAGAAATAAGAAGATTATCTTTAGGTGTCAATCATCCTGATTACGCAGTATCACTGCATAATTTAGGTACATATTATTCGGCTATAGGAAACTATAAGAAGGCAGAGACGTATTATTTAGAGGCGTTAGAAATACGAAAAGCGTCTTTCGGCGTCAACCATCCAGTTTATGCCATATCACTAAGTAACTTAGGAACATTATATAGTGAAGTCGGGAACTCCCCAAAAGCAGAAAAATATTATTTGAAAGCATTAGAATTATATAAATCATCAATAGGTACCCATAATATTGAGTATGCCCAATTGGTAGACAATTTAGGGGGGTATTATTTAAGCATTAAAGATTATGATAAATCTAAGAAATTTCACAATGAAGCCTTAGATATACATAAGTCATTTTTTGGCTCTAATCATCCTAATTATGCATTGTCATTAAATAATTTAGGTGTGGTTTATTCATACAAAAAGGAATATGCTATAGCAGAAAAATATTATTTAGAGGCATTAAATATTCAAAAATCAGTCTTAGGAATAAATCATACTCACTATGTATCTTCACTAGATAATGTGGGAAAAAATTATTTAGAACAAGGTTACCCCAAAAAAGCTTTTTCATATTTAGCGCGAGCTTTTAAAATTCAAAAAGAATCATTTGAAGCATCTTTACATTATATGACAGAAGAAGAAAGAGAAGCATACTGGAAAACAAAACAGCATCGTTTTAATAATTTATATCCTACATTCGCTTACAAATACCACTTCTCCCAACCCTCTATCTCCACCTTCGCTTATGATAATGAACTATTCCGTAAAGGTTTACTACTATCCTCTTCTAACATTATTCGTCAATCAATATTAGAGAGTAATGACAGCATACTAATAGAACAATGGAATGAATTAGTAGGGATAAAACAAGTTATTATGAATCTGGAAGAAAAAGAACCTACTTCTACTAATTTAGTTCATTATAAAAATCAAGCAGATTCGTTAGAAAAAATCGTCACAAAATTAAGTGCGATATTTAGAGAAACTAAGCAACAACAATCTATAACATGGGATAGTATTCAGCAATACCTTAACCCCGATGAAGTAGCTGTTGAATATTTTATTGCACCACTAAATGAAGATAGTACGATGTATTGCGCTCTGCTACTTCGGCACGATAGCCAGTATCCTGAATTAATCCCTCTCTGTGAAGAAAAAGAGATTGTGAATTATCTATCACAAAACCGCACAAATGATATATATACTTTCGATACTAATTCTAAAACAATTTTTAATCTTATTTGGGATAAAATACTTCCACAAATCCATGAAGGAGAAACGATTTATTTCTCACCAGCAGGGTTACTACATCAAATAGCGATAGAGAATATCCCTTATGATCAAACGCACACTATGTCTGATGTATATACAATGGTGCGTTTATCCTCAACACGAGAAATTGTGAAGAAGGACAAAAACATCAAACATCACACAGCAACTATCTATGGCGGTATATTCTATGATGTGGATAAAACTTCATTACTTGCAGAAAGTCGGAATTACGATACAGAAGACATGTTTGCTTACCGCAGCATATCATCCACACATCCAAATCGAGGTTCCGTATTATATCTGCCAGGAACTAAACAGGAAGCAGAATCCATTCACTCACTCTTGAATAGCAATAACATCACATCAACATTATACACCGCGTCTAAAGCAAATGAGGAGTCGTTTAAGTCGCTTAGCGGTAAACATCGCAATATTCTTCATATTGGCACTCATGGTTTCTATTGGGAAGATAGTACTGCTCGTAAACATGATTATTTTTCTCAACGCATACAACTGCAAATATTAGGAGATAACCAATTGCAAAAACCAAGCATAGACCCATTGACTCGTTGTGGTTTATTATTTGCAGGTAGTAATATTGCCTTGTCTGGTCATTCTAATGATTTGCCAGAAGGTGTGCAAGATGGTATATTGACTGCCAAAGAAATATCTTTAATGGATTTACGTGATGCAGACCTTGTTGTACTCTCGGCATGTGAAACAGCTAAAGGTGATATCACTTCAGAAGGAATCTTTGGTTTACAGCGTGCCTTCAAGATGGCTGGTGTACAAACAATCATCATGAGTCTATGGAAGGTCAACGACCAAGCAACCCAAATGCTGATGACTGAATTTTATACCAATTGGATTAGTAAGAATCTATCGAAGCGTGAAGCCTTCAAGAATGCTCAAAATACAGTTCGAGCAAAATTTGAAGAACCAGAATATTGGGCTGGATTCATATTATTAGATTAACATTTTTATCGTAATAATGCATCATTTTTTTGAGATGGCAACTTTTTGCCATCTTTTTTTTGCATAAAGGTTACTTTTCATAAAGTTATGTCATATATCAACAAAATCACAAAAAAGTGTGGTAAAAAGATATAATATTAACTTTTAAAACCCCAGTTCTTATGAAAACTGATCTAAATCAAGCAATCTTCATGGTGAAGAAGATGATCAAACAAATTAACACCAACGCTATTGACAAGGAAAAAAGTTGTCAACAACTAAGTGCTATTGTTGAGTTTACAACTGAAGCGAACATGTCTCAAGCGCTACAAATGGCACAAATATGTCTAAGTAAAGTCCAATGTAATATCTATCCCCAGTCATTACTCAATAGTCTCTATAAATTAAAATCTCTCCTGTGTGTGAGAAAAGAAAAATTACGCACGATGGCTTGTCGCGAAGCAAAGGCAAGAGCAAATTTCTTCTATGAAATAAAAAAGATAAAAGATAAACATGATTTATCACTATACGATGTCGTTCGAATTCCCACGCAAGGAGGTATGCATTACTCAGTCATCACAAATATCAAGCGCAAGCAAGTTGTAGAATGTTATCCGATCACTTCTACTAACCAACAGCGATTATCTTTGGTAGGATGTGATTACTATCCACTGCAATCTACTTCCGAGAACGGCGAGCAACTATTCCTTACATCATCACGCATACAAATACCATATGAGGCTGCGGCTAAAAGTTTCATCCGAAAGTATGACAATCCTGCGGAAATAAAACTCGCTTTGACTGCTTTTGCTAATTAATGTATAACCTTAGAAAAAAACAATTATTATGGATACAACATTCACTTTCGACAAAACAAACAAGGAACAATGCCTTGCATTAGATTTAGTGCAAAACACCAACATCAGTTTCTTTCTTACTGGTTGCGCAGGCACAGGTAAAACAACATTCTTGCAATACATTCAGCAGAATGTAAAAAAACAATTTGTATTGGTTGCACCCACAGGTATTGCTGCGCTTGTAGCAGGTGGCACAACTATACATTCATTCTTTGGCATGCCATGGGAACCTATCACTTCAAAAACAACATTAGATGATTTTTCTTTGAATGATTCTAAATGGGAAACTTTACGAGCAGTAGATACCATTATTATTGATGAGGTTTCAATGGTTAGGTGTGATATGATTGATGGTATTGATAAGGTGCTACGGGCAGCAACACTATCTTCGCTTCCTTTTGGCGGAAAACAAATCATCTTTTCTGGCGACTTGTATCAGTTGGATCCTGTTTATCAAACAAATGATGAGGGATTGGTTAATTTCTATCAAGAAGAATACCATACTTACAAACCCTATTTCTTTTATGCTCATGTATTCCAACAGATGAAATTGTTCCGCATTGAATTGCAAAAAGTGTATCGCCAAAAGGATGCTCAATTCTTATCAATACTAAAACATATTAGGCAATGTGAATATATTAGAAATGATATAGAGCTTCTCAATACGACAGGCTTAGCAAATGATACAGTTAATCAAATGTTAGATAAAGACGAACAACTTACCTTGAGCGCCTATAGAGCAACAGTGGATGCTATCAATGAAAAAAAGTTGCAAGAATTACCAGAACCAAGTTACACCTATACTGGACAGATAGAAGGAAAATTCAACAAAAACAATTTCCCTGCCCCCATGGAATTAACATTAAAAATTGGTGCTCGCGTTATGTTTGTAAAAAATGACTCTAACCATCTTTGGGTAAATGGCACATTGGGAACAGTAGAAAATTTATCTGAAGAAGATATCGAAGTAGTATTGGACAATGGTTTATTAGTAAATGTAGATCGTGAGCGTTGGGATGCAATAGAATACGAATATGACAAAGAAACAGGTGTATTAGATAAAGTAGTGGTTGGCTCATATTCGCAATATCCATTAACTTTAGCTTGGGCAATCACCATCCATAAAAGTCAAGGTATGACCTTTGATAAAGTGACTATTGATTTAGAGCGCGGAATCTTTGCTGCAGGACAATTATATGTTGCACTTAGTCGTGTAACTTCACTTAAAGGTATGGCATTAAATGCAATCATTAAACCATCGTACATAAAACCCAAAAAGGAGGTGGAACAATTTATGCAACAAAATAGACTCCTGCATGATATTGAGAATGCAATTGTCCAAAACGAGGGATATTACAAAGCTTTTAGAAAACAAGATTATGATGTGGCTATGAAAGAAATAAATCGTCAATTTGCTTCCGCCATAGAAGCACACAATATGGATTTTGCTAATATTCTTGCAACACAACTAATGGATAACACCTATAATCCTGAAGAATTCTTAGCTGATAGCCTGCCTCAATCAGTTATAATAGAAAAAGGCATGCGCAACATGTTGACAAACGCAATCATTAGTGCTAAAAATGCACAGTATGATGAAGCGTTAAATTATATCAGACGAGGGCTTGTTCTTCAGCCATCTACACATCTCTACTATCTAAAAAGTATAATATTGTTTGAACTTAAAAGGTTTGAAGAAGCGAAACAATTACATATGGAATGGAAACAATATTTGAAAAAACAGTACGATGAAGTAAATACGACTTATCTTCTATGTGTTGCCCGAACTAATTTTGAGTTAGGTTTACCTTACATCAAAGAAATGCAAAGAATAATACGACGCAACAAGAGTTATTATCTATTTATTCTTCGTCTTCGCAAGATGATGTTACATGACAATGATTATTTTGAAGAAGATAATGTGTTGGCTCAAGCGTTTAATTCTTCTGATAGTGATTTTGAAGAACTTCTACGCAATACTTCTCCAGATGACTATGACAAATTAATTGAAGCGATATTGAAGCATCCTATCAAAAGCGATAACATATCAAAATAAACATAAACTCCATTTTTTAATGTAGATTGTGACAATATAATCAGATAAAACATGAAAATTATGAAACAGAAAAAAGGGTATCCTTTCAACAATGTACCAACTCATATTGCACGCTTAAGCGTTTTACTTATTAACAATGCTGAAATACGTCGTTTTACAGCAATTGGCATTCGTAACTATTTAATCAACAACAATATAGTGAAAGTAAAAGATGATAGCATGTATATAAAATTCTTAGCTAATAAATTTGCAGTCAAATGTAACGGATTAAAAACTGAGTATTCATATGCAGAACCATTTTTTCTCAATTGTTTTCTGGCAGCATTTCCCTCTTTTGCTACCAGTGCCAACAAAGCGATTGAAAACTTTTGCAAAGAGGAATTAGGCGTTGACTATACCGATGTAATAGATCAAGTCGTTATAGATAGTGTCACGCAAGATAATTTAAAACATATTGAGTGCTTGGATGAAAATCATGAGGATAGTATATTGTAATTAGCAAATGTAAAAATCACAATTATAAAACCACGAAACAATGAAAACTAAACTAAAGAAGCAATTGTACAAACTATTGATAACCATTTTGGTGGCTATAACAATAGTTATATCCTTTCGATTAGGATTATTTACTCCGCACCACAACTTAGCACAACGCCCCGACATTCTTTATCGAATAGTTGATGTTAAACTGCCAGACACACTCCGTACTGAACAATATGACAACCTTGATCGCACTGCAAGTAGCTTTGATTGTTTTGATTGTATTATCACTTTCAAAGACACCTTGTCTGACAGCACTATTGCTGAATTGGATTATTTATCTCAGCACAACGATAATTGGGAGAAAAAGCAAACAACTCTCTCCCAAGAAGAGTATGTAAATACTCATAAAACCTACTACTGTTATACGAAAGAGGGTTTGCTATATAACATTGTTTGCATAATATACAATGACCACGCCAAAGTGGAGTATTCTATTGATGAACTAGAAGCTGTATATCTGTTCCTGTCGTTATTGGCATTGTTAGCAATAATTGCTTCAATACAAATCTTGCGCCTCATTATTATGGGTGTAAAATTACTCAAAAATCACCACACTAATTCCCTACAACAATGAAAACCCTACTAATCCTCCCCATCGCTCTTCTTTTGACATTTACCTCTTGCACCAAACCTGTGACTTCTTCAGAGCAAGAAAACATAACCGACTCCACGCTAAGTCACATCTTCCATGCCACATTAGATAGTACGCGCACAATCATGGAAGTGAAAGATGATATCCTACAACTGATTGATACGATGCAATGCCATGTGGAACATCATCCAGATATAAACATTCGCATTGGCGCAAAGAGTTTGGCATGCACCTTGTTGCAATTGATGATGGATGAGACTATCAATACTCCAGAAGAAGTGACCTTTACTATCGACACGCTACTAATGCCATTAACCAATGTAATAACGACTTGGTATTACGATACAACAGCATTAGAAACATTAGGTTATTCATGCATGAATCAAGCCGTAATAAAGTATGAAGAGTATGACGATGCGAACCATGTTAGCATTCTTGATGTAGTCTTATCGCCCGAAAATGATTTTTTGACACTTACACTGCCTAATGATCCTGTTGTATTTGTAGCTATTGCTTTTTCAAAAGGCATAGACGATATAAATGGTGCATCGTTTGGAAGGGAAGATGCTGTGGAGATTCAATCTGAAGAATCTATCAGCGAAAAAGTGTACTTTGGGCAAGATATGGTAGATGCCATGTTGTCACATGATGTGATGTATATTGCATATACAGGAACCGACCCTGCAAAAACCAAGAGTGAAAATTTCCATTCTTGTATGGTATTGTTAGATAAATTCCAACAACAATACACATCTGTTAAAACAAAACCAATAAAACAATAAATTCCGATACGCAATCCCAACCAAGACCTTCGGCACAACTTTCGGCACACGAAAACTTTTTTCAAAAAAATACACTCACGCGGGAAGCTTAGTAAACACTACACTTCCCGCGTGTTGTACATACCATTTTCCTCTTCAAATTCTCCAATCTTCGGCACAAAAGCACCTAAATGCCGAAGATACGGCAATACTATATTATATATAGACACACAAAATCAGCGGCACAATTAGCGGCAATCTCAAAATATTTTTCAAGTAATAACAATCGCACCTTAGAAGCCTTAAAACACAAATCGGCGGCAATTTCATCCACTATTGCCGCTACTTTTTGCTGCATTATTATAGATGCGCATCACAAGAGCCACCAAATCCTATAGAAGTCCAAGAGATGTCCCACAGATCTCCTATGGTGGTCGCCTAATTTGTTCTATGCTTGCGCTGATTTCTCAAAGTGGGGACTTTTCGGGCGCTGCACTCGGAGTGCGTTCCGTCGCACTCCTTCAGGTCCCGAAACCCGCAGGTAACTTGAAGGCGACTTAACAAACAGATAACTTTCTCCTTACTCGGTTGATACCTGATTCATCCGCTATCCATCACCTCATTCCCAAGCAAGCTTAAGTGAGGTGTTAAATATCGTATGAGATAGATTGTCTATCTTTTTTACATGTTTTACTCGCTTTTCTATCTTCATACTTGGTAAAGCCAAGCACTCAACCAAAAATGCAGCAAATATGCAATTTATTGCAAAAACATTTGGACACATCAAATATTTTCACTACCTTTGCAGTCGAAATGTCGCAATTTATGTATGAATATGCGACAAATACAATAATAATAAGATATGGAATCGGTTGAGAATAAGATAATTAGTAAAATGAAAAAATGCGGACGTGGTTCTGTATTTTTTATAAATGACTTTCTTGCTTACGGAACACGCTCCGCCGTTAGCAAATCCTTGGAACGTATGGTGCTACAAGGAAGTATTATTCGTGCTGCTAGAGGCATCTATTGCTATCCAAAGTTAGAAAAAGTATATGGATTGGGTGTTATTGCGCCATCGTGTGAAGATATTGCACTAGCTGTAGCCAAACGAGATGGAGCGCAAATCGTACCATCCGGAGCGTTTGCACAATACCAATTGGGACTAACCCAACAAATGCCTCTCAACTATCACTATCTCACAAATGGCACTTCGCGTACAATCACCATAGATGATGTGCGAACCATTACTTTTCATCATGCATCGCCACGGTACTTTGCGTTTCAGACTAGATTGGCGCAACTCATAACCACAGCACTCAAGGATTGGAAGATTGAGAAATTATCAACCGAGCAACTTCAAGTACTTAAAAATACGCTCAACAGCAATACTCGTATTCCTGTATCCGATTTGAAATTAATGCCTACTGCCACCAGAGAATTAATACTGAGTCTATATGAATAAGTTTTTGACACTAACCAAAGAACAACGTGCTGCCGTATTTGAGAGAGTGGGAGCAAGTGTTGGTTTGCCTATGCAAGCTGTAGAGAAGGATTTTTGGGTTACAGTTATTTTACAAGCAGTATTCTCACTACCAGTGGCTCAACACTTGATATTCAAAGGTGGTACATCGCTAAGCAAAGCATGGGGACTGATTAGTCGGTTCTCTGAAGATATTGACTTGGCGGTCAATCCTATTGCATTAGGAGCAGCAGAAGGCGATTTGACAAAGAAACAGATAAAGAAACTTCGCAAAGCATCTTCTCTATTCGTTAGCGAGCAGCTAACACCTATGCTATGCGCTAAGATCAACGAAATGGGAATGTCTACTTTCTTAAACATCGAAGCGCAACCTAATGGCGAAGGAGATAATACATATCCCGAACCAAGACAAATATACATACGCTATCAGTCTGTTTTTGAAAAGCCATTGACCTATCTGCGTCCAGACGTGGTGTTAGAAGTCAGTGCACGCTCCCTGATAGAACCAGCCATGCCAACGCATGTGAGTTGTATGTTAGCAGATTATATACCTATACAATCCGCCTGTGATGCTGTTGTGCACACCGCAATTCCTGCCAAGACAATGGTAGAGAAAATGTTCCTTTTGCACGAACTTTTTAGCGTACCAGGGCATGGCACGCGAGCAGAACGCAAGAGCCGACACCTATATGACTTGTACCAAATGATGCACCAGGATTTTGCTCAAGAAGCAATAACCAACGATGCCTTGTGGGAAAGTATTCGCCATCATCGCGAGGTGTTTACTTCGGTGCAAGGAGTAGATTATTCAGGCGATGTGCGCCAACGGATATGTCTGTTGCCTCGCGAAGATATCGTTGCTACATGGCAAAGTGACTACGAAACGATGCGCAGTTCTATGATTCACGGCTCTGCTCCTACATGGGATGAGTTGATTGAGCAGATAACAATCTTGCAAAATAAAACACGAAAGAAATTAGAAGAATAAGACATATCGTTGCTAATCTTCGGCACGGATAAACTTTTTTCTCTTAAAGCCCACCAATAGCCCAAATCTATGACATAAATAGGCAATCGTGGTCGCGAAGTGGTCGCGAAGTCCGCAGAGAACTTCTTGTACATTGTGCTTACACGCAAAAATATGTAAGCATTTGGTTATTTCGTTTATTTTTTGTACCTTTGCAGCGAAATAATTTAGAATTTAGAATTTTGAATTATGAATTAAGTAATTTTACATTTTTGCTGACCATGAAAAATAGTTTATTATTCGTACTGCTAATCGCGTGTGCAGGATGCTGCCCAAAGGCAAAACAAACCATTGAACCAAGTCAAGTAATCGTAACATCCTATCCCTCCAGCATCGGAGAGGCGGGTGTAGCAGTCTATCTGCCAGAAGGATATGCCACTTCCGAGAAAGATTACCCAGTATTGTACTTGCTACATGGTAGTGGCGATGACGAGACAGGTTGGCTTACAAAAGGTAGAGCGAAAGCGATACTAGACTCCTTGATTACCAACGAGCTATGCCAACCAATGATAGTGGTGATGCCTAATGGATATCTAGAACAAACGGGCAAACAGTTGGAAAAGCGCCTGTGGATGGAAAGCACATTCGAGGAGAACTTCAGCCAATTGATTGCGTGGACAGAATCACACTACCGCACTATAGCAGACAAAGAGCACAGAGCTATAGCAGGCTTGTCGATGGGTGGATTCCATACCATGCACACCGCAGCATTGCTCAATCAATCGTTTGACTATGTAGGTATCTTCTCTGCGCTATATGTACCTTATATGAGCAAGCATCGCGCAGAGCGCACTTTGGCTATCAGTGACTTAGCACTATCCGACAAGCCCACATACAGCCAAACAGAGGCACTACTTGCGCAACAGTTTGCCTGCCCTCCACAACTCTATTGGATTGCATGTGGTGCAGAGGATTTCCTCTATCAAGATAATGTGGTATATCGTCAGTACTTGGATGAGAAGCAATATCCATATGAGTACCATGAATCAGCTGGCGGACACTCATGGCAGAACTGGATGGACTACCTGAAAATATTCGCACAGCGGATATTTTAAAGACCGCCTTTGGCTGTTAGAAGTTAGATCGCTTCGCTGTTAGAAGTTAGAGCGCCTTCGCTGTTAGGATAGACAAGATAAAAAACAATATAAATTATACAATAATGAAAAAGACCCTATTAACATCCCTTTTTATGGCTTGTGCGTGCATCGTGTTTGCTGCAGAGCCTTATTTTCGTGCCACATGGGTGAGCACTGTAGCTAACATTGACTTCCCTACCAAAGCAGCTATCGGCAACTATGAGCAACAAAAAGCGGACATGATAGCTATGTTGGATGAGTTTCAAAAAATGAACCTGAATGCTATCGTGTATCAAGTTCGTCCTACAGCTGATGCCCTTTATCCTTCTGAATTGGAGCCATGGAGCCATTGGTTGACTGGCAAACAAGGAGAGGCAGCCACTTACGACCCATTGGAGTTTGTATGCACAGAGGCGCATAAGCGCGGTATTGATGTGCATGTATGGATTAATCCTTATCGTGTGACTCTCCCTGCGATGAATATTGAAGATTTAGCACCAAATCACATGTATCACAAGCACCCTGAGTGGTTTGTGAAATATGGCAAACAATGGTACTATGCACCACACTTGCAAGAGACACGCGACTTCTTGTGTAAAGTGGTAGCTGACCTTGTAACTCGTTATGATATCCAAGCCATTCACATGGATGACTACTTCTATCCTTATCCTATCTCTGGTGAGGAGTTCCCTGATGCAGAGGCATTTGCAGCAGACCCACGCGGTTTTACCGATCGTGGTGACTGGCGTCGCGACAATGTAAACAAGGCCATCGAGCAAGTACATAATACCATCATGGGTATCAAGCCTCATGTACAGTTTGGTATCTCTCCATTCGGTATTTGGCGTAACAAAGTGAACGACCCACGCGGTAGTGAGACCAATGGACTCCAAAACTACGACCAACTCTATGCTGATATCCTGCTGTGGATGGAGAAAGGTTGGATTGACTATGTAGTACCTCAACTCTATTGGGAGATTGGTAAGAAAGTGGCTGATTATAAGACTCTTGCATATTGGTGGGCACAATACGCTTCTGACAAATGCCGCGTATATATTGGTATGGCACCTTACCATATGGGTAATCCTAAGATGGCTGCGGCTTGGAACGAGGGCAACGAAATTTGCCGTCAGTTGCGTCTGAATCGTAGCATTCCTGGTATTACAGGCGAATGCTATTTCCCAGCGAATGTAATACTAAAGAATCACCACAATATAGCGGATAGCCTTAAGCAAGTATTCTATCCAACATATGTGTCTGCTCCACGTAAGTAATTCATCAAACAGATAAAAATGGAGCGAGTCTTCGCTCCATTTTTAATAATTAGACTATGGAAATCATTATTGCATCTATTAGCGGAATCCTCCTGGCAGTAGCAGTGGGAGCGTTGGTATATTGGCTTATGCGCCAACAACTTATTCATGTTCGTCAACAACTGACTACTGCCGAGCAAACGCTGAACGAAGAACAAACAAAAGTACAAGAAGCCAAACTTCTTCTCTCGCAAAAAGAACTCGAACTCAAGTACGAGAAAGAAAAGAACGAGGCTACTCGCCAACAAGCTGATGAGAAATTGGCGGAACAAATCAAGTTTCTTCAAGCGGAACTTACCAACACTACCCAAAAACTCCTAGACATACGCAGCGAGAAGTTGGAACAAACCAACCGCACCCAGATGTCCTCCATCATTGATCCTCTCAAAGAGACCATCTCTAAATTAGAGAAAGAGATGAAGGATACCCAAACTCAACATGGAAATACCACTACTCGTCTTGAGCAAAGTATCAAAAATCTGGTAGAAAAGACCGAATCCATCGGCAATCGCGCAGATCGATTGGTAGAAACCCTACTCTATCAACCTAAATCACAAGGCGATTGGGGCGAATTGGTAGTAAAAGAGATGTTAGAGAGTCAAGGACTCAAAGAGGGTATTCACTATGTCTATCAACCCACTTTGCGCGATGAAAAGGGGCAAACCTTGCGCAACGAAGAGACGAATAAGATCATGCGCCCTGATTTTATCCTGCACTTAGATGATAAGGAAGATGTGATCATCGACTCTAAGATGACTATCACCTCTTATGACAATTATGTCCATGCTAAGACTGATGATGAGCGCGAACTATATGCCAAGGAGATCTTGACTAGCATTCATAATCATATCAACGAACTACGCCGTACTAACTATGCTGCGTATATCGAAAATGGCAGAAAATCAGCCGATTTCGTGTTTATGTTTATCCCTAACGAGGGTGCTATGCAAGTGGCTATGGCACATGAAAAGAATCTCTGGCGCGACACCTTCCTCAAAGATCGTATCTTCATTGTCAGCGAGATGAATCTGTATGCAGCGCTACGCATTGTGAATGTGACTTGGCGTCAGATAGAGCAAAACAAGAGTTACGCCAAAGTATTCCAGACCGTAGGGTTGCTACTCGATAGATTAAACGGTTTCATCGAGAAATTTGGCAAAGTAGAGAAGAGTCTGCAACAAGCCACCAAAGCATACGAAGAAGCCAACCATCAGTTGATGATTGGCTCCCGTAGTGTACTCGATACAGGCTATCGCTTACGTGATATGGGCGTTAAGACCAAGAAAGCGCTACCCGAATCGTATATAGACGAATCCTCAAACGATGACATCGCTTAAATGTATCATTGAGCGCTTTGCTTCACCCAAATAAGTTTGCTAGTATCATAGCCACGACGATCGGCTTCGGCTAGAATGAGCGATTTGGTGGCATCATCCAATACGGGTGTACGTGATAGAATCCACAGATATTTGTCCGTACTACCGCCCACCAACACATATTGGTAGTCTTCATCTAACATCATAATGCGGTAATCACTGAAAAATGGACCGAAGAAGGAAACACGTAGCAAGCCCGGAACATCTGTCGTTTTAGCGATACCCTTAGCATCTTTTGCGCGTCCATCTTTAATGCCCGTGTTCAAGACATCAATTTTGCCATCATCGCGCAAGGTATAGCGCGCCATCGCATAGTCCAAACCTCGTTCAAAACTGTGATCGAATTTAGCGATCTCATACCAACTACCTAGGTAGCGATTCAAATCTACTGATTTTACAGTACTGTTGTCAACATCAGATGCGTCGCATGCTGAAAACAGGCCGACAACACAAGCCATTAGGAAAAATCTTTTCATAGTTGTTTAGTTTTTAAGTTAAAGTGATATATTATAGACAATCCTCGCAGGGATTGGGTTATAGGTCTTGATAGACATACTGCATGAATGGAACACTAGCAGCCATATGTGAGCCATAGTGGTTATAATCGTAGGTTTTCCCGCTTTCATCAGGCATCTGCTCTTGTAGGTTGATTGTATTCAGCATAGGAACAACCTCATCATCCAAACTATGGAGGAAATAGGCAGGTGATTGCAAATCATACCCCACATTGCTATTCCGTAGCAATAGCTTATAGAGCATATCTGCTTGCGGACTATCTAGTCTTAGCGCATCTTCCGTCATCAATTCGCTCATGATTGTAGAGCCCATTAGGCGATTAATCTCACTGACCGTGTATTCTTTTGACAATATCCAATCCTCATAATTAGATAATAGCGGTTCTAGAAAAAAGTCTTCTAAATCAACCTCCATATCATACGCATCGCTCAACCCCATGACAATCATCGGAATAGCAGCAGGAATACCCATCTCATCACGTTCCATACTATATAGATATGTGCCTGCAGGGTCATACGGTCCTGCCCCCGCATAGAGTTTGCGTACTATCCAAGTGCTATCCAACTCTTCCAACATCCGTGTCACACCCAATGCCACTGCCCCACCCTGTGAATAGCCCGTTACAACCACATCTATCGGATATGAGTAGCCATAATACTCCAAGAGTTCAGGCATACAATTCAACAAATCCACTGCCGTTTGTGCAGCACTACGCCAATGCAGATAAGGGTGTACTTCATCGCGCGATAGTCCATAACCTACATAGTCTGGCATAATGACCGCATACCCCTTCATAGCGTAAACACTTTCCATCGAAAGCATATTGCTCGGTACTTCTGAGTCCGTAGTCATGGTGTAGTGATTAGCAATTACGATACCATTTAGGTAACGGCGTTTGGGTAAGTACACGCGTCCAGAAACCAACAACGAGTCTCCTTGTGGATCCGTACTCCAGTATGCCACTGGGAAGGTGACATAATGCTTGTGGGTATTGCGATATAGCTTTACCATAAGTTTGTACACGCTCTCATCGGAGAATTGTTCGCGTTGTAATTGTTTGAGTGTGTGTTGCCACATGGCATTACCGTCAAGAGCAGAACGCACAATATTACCGCCACAATCTTTACTTGGAATAGCAGGTAATGCTGCCGTGTCCAGCGGAGTCAGCATCACATAATCATTTGCCTGCAATGCTATCGTAGCACAGAAAGCAAACGTGAAGATAAAAAAAGTAGACTTGTGTTTCATTGTCGTAAAAAATTGGTTAAGGTTAATAGGTTTAATGGTTGGTTTGTTTAAAGAGATACAAAAACCGTGCAAAAGTTGTAAATAAATTTTCGTATTTGCAAAAATTGTTGTAATTTTGTGCGCAAATATAACTAAAACAATGAAATATCCTATTATTTTTCTGGGCATAGCAGCACTACTAACAGCTTGCCAACCCAATCACAAACAAATTATGATTAGTGACACAACTATCCAAGCAAGTATTACGGCTATCACCACAGCGCATCCCGAAGCCGACGTAGCTCTTGTCACACGCGGCGTAGAGCAAGTGGCTACCCTATGGCAAGAGAATGATGGTTCTGAAGTTGATTTTCAAGATTTAGTAAGTCGTTCGTATGCAGGCACTTGCGAAGAAAAACAAATGCTTTACAAACGTTTGGCGTATATCATTGAGCAATGCAATCAGAGTGCCGACATGCTAAATAATACGCTACAAGAACCTACCACCCTTCTTGGAAAAGGTGAGCCGACACAAGTGGATTGGATTATCAGCGGATATAGTCCGATGGCACACTTCGCTGAGGATATGTTTGCCAATAAAATTGCTCATATCTGCGTGCTAAACTTCCCACACTACTCACTAGAAGAGAAAAACACGTTGGGTAAAGACTGGTCACGCCAAGAATGGGCATATGCGCGTTTAGGCGATGTATTCACCGACCGCGTGCCAGGCAAAGTGATGGCCACCTATTCGCAAGCACTCAGTGAAGCTGAAAATTATATTGCTGGATACAATATTATGATGCATTGCCTGCGCAACGAGCAAGATGAGCAGTTTTGGCAGGAGCCAATGGCATTGCTCTCGCATTGGAACCTACGCGATGAACTCAAATCCAACTATGCTACCGTGCCTCACGCTCACGAAAAACAAGAGATGATTTACCAAGTGATGCTGCGTATTATCCGCCAAGAAATACCTAATTGCGTAGTAAGCAATGATAAACTACTCTGGTGCCCTACGACCAACGATGTAAGTGGCAATCCCGATTCAGACATCAAGCTCAAAGTGGATATCAGCCGTGAGCCAGACACACGTTATCAGCAAATTATCAATATTTTCCATGCTTTGCAAGCGATAGATAAGCATCGTCCGGATGCCCCATCACATGTACTGCGCACCTTCAACGAGGACTTGCAGATACCTTTTGAAGAGATAGAGGCGCTATTTACCCAACTTATCCAATCGGACGAGGTGAAGCAAGTAGCAAGAATTATCCGCGAACGTTTAGGTCGTGATCTTCGTCCATATGATATATGGTACGACGGATTCAAGAGCCGTAGCAATATCTCCGAAGATGTGCTAACCGCTGAAACACAAAAGCGTTACCCCGATGCCAAAGCCTTCGAGAAAGACATGCCACGCATGCTCATGGAATTAGGGTTTGCACCCGAGAAAGCTAAAGAATTGGCATCGCATATCGTAGTAGAAGCGGCTCGTGGTTCGGGACATGCCCGTCCCTGTGTGGGTAGAGAGCAGCCTGCACGTTTGCGCACGCGCGTAGGTGCTAAAGGTATGGATTATAAGGGATACAACATCGCTGTACATGAATTTGGACATAATGTAGAAGAAGTTATTTCGCTCTACGACATGGACTATTACACCCTGGCAGGTATTCCCAATACAGGTTTCACCGAGGCGAGTGCTTTCCTTTTTCAAGAGCGAGACTTACAGCTATTACGCAATACGACACAATTATCACACAATACAGAACAACTCTTTGACCTTATTTGGGGTATGTACGAGATTATGGGAGTTAGTTTAGTGGATATACAGATGTGGAAGTGGCTATATGATCACCCGAAAGCTAATGCCGCAGATTTGCGCGAAGCGGTAATTGCGATTGCTAGCGAAGTATGGAATGAGTATTACGCTCCTGTCTTGGGCGAAAAGGATAGTCCATTACTAGCCATCTATTCGCACATGGTGGGATATGCATTATATTTACCAGCCTATCCGATAGGCAACTTAGTACAATATCAGCTAGAAGAGCATTTAGCACAATGCACCACCCAAGCAGAATGGGCAAAAGAATATACGCGTATCTATCAACAAGGTTGCCTTACACCTGATGCATGGATGCGCGGTGCAGTAGGTAAGCCAATGAGCGTGGAACCTATACTAACAGCAGTAAGAGAAGCATTAAACCAATAAATAACACACAAGAGGCGGGATATCCCGCCTCTTGTTATCTATTTAATCTAATGCCGATTATATCAATTCTTTCACAAAATAGGCAATCATCACACCGCAGCAGATAACCTTGATTAGTGTGCCCGTTAGCAGACCTATAAACGATCCAAAACCCGCACGAAGAGCCCGATTGAAATTGCTATTCTTATTTTGTTCGGTCTCACTCAAAGTTGTTTGCGGATGACGATTGAAATAGATCAATTCGCCCAAAACTGCACCTATAAAGGGGCCTATCACAATACCTAACGGTCCCATAAAAAGTCCTACAAATAGACCGATTGTACTGCCCCACACACCATATTTAGTGCCACCAAATTTCTTCGTTCCCCATGCAGGAATAAAATAGTCAAGTATTTGAATGACTACCACGACCACTCCCCATACAACAAGAAACTGCCAGGAGAACTGTACGCGATCGGTCCAATGCAATAGCAATAGTCCGAGGTATGATAATGGCACACCTGGCAGTACAGGAGCCACACAACCAATAAGCCCCAACAAGAGGCATATAGCACCTATGATAATGAGGAAAATATCCATGTTTAGAGTTGAGTGTTGAGTGACTAAAACTGCACTTTAGGAGCTTGTTCAGCGCCATCAGTAGCTTCAAAATAAGCACGTTTCTCCGCATTCATCGCATTGGCAATAAGATTAGTTGGGAAACGGCGAATAAGAGTATTAAACTGACGAGCAACTTCGTTGAAGTTGTTGCGAGCGACTGTGATACGGTTTTCTGTACCTTCGAGCTGCGATTGCAATGCAGAGAAGTTTTGGCTAGCTTTCAAATCAGGATAACTCTCCGAGATAGCCATCAGTTTGCCCAACGCTTGGGTGAGTTCGCCTTGTGCAGCCTGAAAAGCTGCAATCTGCTCTGCGGTTGCATGGGTAGGATCAACCACCACTTGTGTCGCTTTAGCGCGAGCAGCAATCACGCTTTCGAACGTTTCGCTCTCATGTGCCGCATAACCTTTGACGGTTTCAACGAGATTGGGAATCAAATCCGCACGACGCTGGTATTGATTTTCTACTTGCGACCAAGCAGTATTTACATTCTCTTCTGCGGTAATAATAGCATTGTAGCGACTTACGCCCCAAATGACTACGATTGCCAGTACTCCCAGTACTACAATCCATGTTACGGTTTTCTTATTCATAATTATCTTGTAAAGTTTTGTTTAATATTGTGTAGAGTTGTATAATCTTGTTATTTAAAACTTTCCTCCTGCACCACCTCCAAAGGTGCTGCCTCCGCCGAATCCACCGCCAAAACTCCCCCCACCAAAGCCTCCACGAGAACCTCCGCCAGTAATAATGACTGTAGGTACTTCTCTTGGAATGACATAGGATTTATCTTCACGATGCCCACAGTACTTACATACGTAGGTACGCACGCCCAATCCTTCTTTCTTAGTAGTTGCACGAGTGATTATTTGTTCATTAGTCTTGTGCATGCCGCGTTTGCCGCATTTAGGACATTTCTTGGGTACAGCCACTATCGCGAATGCAAACACAAGCAATGCCAACACTATGCCCCCTGCTAATAACAACTCAAAAAGTTCGTTTTCCTCGGATTCATCGGCATAATGATAGCGATTGGTGGCCGATGTCATTTGGCGTAGTTCTTCAGACGCAGCACCATCAATACATACCTCATATATGCGCAACGCACCTAACGCCATGGCATCCGAATAATCGGCATTACGAAGTGGCACCATCATTGCGGTTTGAATGATCTCGTTGCACACTGCATCGGTGAGAACACCCTCAATGCCACCGCCTGTCATAATGCGTACGTCACGCGATTCCACAGCCAAGAACAACAATACTCCGGTATTCTTCCCTTTCTTACCAATTCCCCAACGCTGGAAAACTTCGTAGCAGAAGTCAAAAGCGTCCATTTCACCAATACTATTCACTGCTACTACGCATAGCTCCACCAGAGTAGAATCCTCGAGTTGCTGCGCTAGGCGATTGAGAAATCGGACCTCGCTGCTATCCACGATTTCATCGGGATTGCAGACATAATTATTAATGTCGTGTGCCTTGGGATTGGGCAAAGAAGTTGGCGTATATACCGCCGCTTGTGCCCCGAAGCCAAGCAATAAGAATAGAAAAAATAGTTTAATTCGTTTCATACACCAAAAGCACGACAAATATCGTGCCACTTTTTTGAGACTGACAAAATGGTGGTTAATCTAATACCGCCAACACTTCAATTTCAACTAATCCGCCCTTAGGCAAAGCTGCCACAGCAACAGCAGAACGCGCTGGGAATGGAGCCGAGAACAAGGTAGAGTAAACCTCATTCAATACGGCAAAATTTGCCATATCGGTAAGGAATACGGTAGTTTTCACCACATGACTAGCATCGGTGCCAGCCGCCTTAAGGATAGCTGCCACATTCTTAACTGCTTGTTCGGCTTGCGAACGGAAATCTGCACCAGCGAAATCGCCTGTAGTAGGATCAATACCCAATTGGCCACTTGCAAAAAGCATACCATTAGCCACAACGGCTTGACTGTAAGCACCAATAGCTGCAGGTGCTTCGGTAGTAGAAATAATCTGTTTCATATCAATAATTTTGTTTTATAAAGGCCTCTCCATATTTGCTATGACACTCCATGCCGCGCAAAATCTCCATCGCATCATGCCACTCTTGTACTACGGGCATATCTTGGCTCTCATGACAATAATATGCTTTTACTTTTTGGTCATGTTGATTGGTAATATTCACCCAAAGCGTAGGGGTAAAATTTTGCGTTTGCAACCCTGTCATCACTTCTCCATAATATAGGTCGAAGTTATATCCCGTTTGCCGCCATGCGTCATATACAAGGATAGAGCAGATACGATGGTCGCGATGCGAATCAATTGGCCAGTGAGTAATTACCATATCTGGTTTCTCTGCTTCAATCAACGTTTTCATCTCTGCATAGCGAACTTTATTTACTTCTGTATTGCCATCAATCTGAGTCATAAATACGGGACGTACCCCCATCACTTCACATGCTTTCTTAGCTTCTGCGGTACGAATACTACTCGATTCCTCATGGCTTTTGCCAGGTATTCCTGCCTCGCCCGACGTAAAATACACTGAAACAACCTCAACACCCATCTCGCGCAGTTTGATCATTGTACCACCGCACATCGTCTCTGGATCATCAGGGTGAGCACCGATGACCAACACTTTCTTGTAGCCTTCTAACCAGCGTTCAGCAGCTTGCCCTGTACTAACCCCCACCAAAAGTAGCAGTAAAATTAAAGTCAATTGCTTCTTCATAATCACTAAAAATAAGATATTGCTCTGCAAAGGTACTAAAATTTCACGAAATCACAAAGCAGAATATAAAAAAATTACATTTTGTTTGCATATATATATTTTTTTTTGTAACTTTGCAGCATAAACAAGGTTACTATGGAACACTTAAGCAAATCACAAATCAAGTGGGTGCGTAGTCTGCAACAAAAGAAGCACCGCGATGCCGAGGGAGTATTTGTGGCGGAGGGCACCAAATGCGTAGAGGAACTGCGAAGTGCCTTCGACTTGGTTTTGCTTGTTTCCACCGAAAATGCCACGCCCTTAGAAATTGAGCAGATGTCCAATTTACGTACGCCTCAGGGTGTTATCGGAGTCTTCCGCAAGCCCAATAATCGTTCGAGCGAATTTGAGATAAGCACGCCTAACTGCCCACTGCTCCTTGCACTAGATGGTGTACAAGACCCTGGCAACTTAGGTACAATTATACGTACTTGCGATTGGTTTGGTATTCACGACATCATTTGCTCACACGATACAGCCGACTGCTACAACCCTAAAGTGGTGCAAGCCACTATGGGGGCGTTAGCACGCGTGCGATTGCACTATGTGGATTTACCTGCAACGCTCACTGAACTCCAAAAAGAGGGACTGCCCTTATATGGCACGTTGTTAGAAGGAGTCAACATGTACACCAAAGGCTCCATCGTTGATAAGAAAAAGGGAGTAATCATCATGGGAAATGAGGGTAATGGAATCTCTGATGCAGTACGCTCATTGATTACTCATCCGCTACTCATCCCATCTTATCCAGCAGAAGCCATCACATCCGAGAGTCTGAATGTGGGAGTGGCGACAGCAATAGTATTAGCAGAATTTCGAAGAAATTAAATATAACTAAATTATTTACTACCATGAAGAAATCATTATTCCTTTTGTGCCTTGTTTGCACACTGACTCAAGCGTATGCTTGGAAGCCTCAATTTGCAGGTCACCGCGGTAGCTATCGTGGAGTAGAAAACACCGAAGATGCCTTCCTCAACGGTCTCAACCACTATGGTTATACTGGTCTGGAGTGCGACATCAAAGTAACAAGCGACAAACAATGTGTATGCTGGCACGATGATGATTTGAGTCGTGTAGGTCACAGCGTGACTATTGCTAACACCACCTTAGCGGCATTACAAGAATTGACTTTAACACAAACACGTAGCGGCAACACCTATACCGCTAAGATCTGTACAGCAGACCGCTACTTGGAGATTTGCAAAGAAAACAACGCGTTCGCTATCATTGAGCTCAAATGGGCAAGCGGTATCAACAGCAATGACATGAGCAACTTCTATGTGCTCTACAACTTGATTAAGAAGCACGGAATGGAGGACAAGGTATATATTCTAACCTCCATGCAAAAATCATTGGAATATGTTCGCACCAACTACCCTGCATTGAAGTGCCAATTCCTTTGCTATGAAGTGACAGAAGCACGCTATGAGTGGTGCAAGACATGGGGAATCAACCCTAGTGTACAAACGGGTGGACTATCTAAATACATGGCTCGCAAGTGCCACGACGCAGGCATGGAAGTAGCTTGCTGGACTGTAAATAGCCTGGCGAACTACCAACAACATGGCGAACTGGGTTGCACCACAATGACCTGCGACTATTTAGTTCCAGCAGAGATGCCAGAATTGGAAGAAGTAGATTGGGAAGCACTCTCTCCTACTCAACCAGTAGAAGCAATATACGTAACCGAACTATTCAACCATACAGAGGCTGCTGGCACCTTGCCAGCGGGCTTTCCTACTACCTTAGAAGGAAAGTACACTCAAGCACAACAAGCTGCATATATCGACGGCCTCTTTTATGTAGCTGATTATAATGCAAAGAAAGTTATTTGCGTGGATACAGCAGGTGTGGTGACCGATCCTAACATTCCTACTCTCCGCCATGGTATCTGCCGCGACGATGCAGCCAACCTCATTTTGCACACTTCCCCAGATGGTGCTTCTGAGCCAAAGCAACTAACCGTATATAAGCCAGACGAGGCCACTCCATACGTGATTGATATCAAGCTCAACAACAATGGTCAAACCAACTTCCCTACAGCCAGTGGCGATATTTTTTCAGAGGCAGGCGGATATGTATATTTCTTTCCAAACAAACAGAATTTCGTAGAGGTTGTCAAGATTGCCAATGGCCAATATGTATCCACCACATCTTGTGCGGTTAGTCTAACAGGAACGACTGCGGGCTATGTGATTCCTATTGACAATGATCCTAACCACTTCCTCTATCAAGTGCGAGCAAATGGTTATCATCTTTACAAGAATGGCGACAAAGGTTCTTACCTGACAAGTCCTAACGGCACCACAGCTCCATCGCGAAACAACTCTGTAGGTGGTGCACTCTTCCAACTCAATGGTCATGATATGTTTGTCTATACATCTGGTAGCCACTACAAAGGTGGTTGGACAATCCGCGATATGACATCTGCAGAATTGACTCCAATGTACACACAAGCTCCATTGGGCGATGGCGGTTATTATGCCAACGCTTCTACAGGTTCTTTCTTCCACTGGGAAAAAGTAGATTCTGTGACTGTAAACCTATATGAATACTGTCTTGGTCATGGTGTAGCAGGTTGGGAAATTAGTACGGAGCCACACAAAATTCGCGTAAAAGACTTTACACTCAGCGAAAGCACAATTACTCTAGCCAAGGGCGACACAGCTTACATTCAAGCCATCATCACTCCTGCTAATGCTGATGACCAAGATGTCACATGGCGCTATTCTCCTACCAACCGTTCTTCCAAACTCAGCAGCAAAGATTTAACAGCCACATTCACCTCCACCAAAGAGGGCACCTATACCGTCACTGCTACTTTGGGAGAGAGAACAGCTACTTGTGAAGTGACAGTTACCACACCAACGGGTGTACAAAACATCACTACCATCCAACAAGAAGGCAAATACCTCCACAACGGACAAATACACGTTGTTAATGGTGGTAAAACTTACACAATAGACGGAAAACAGTTGTGAGAAATAAAAAATAATCGTTTTTTATAGCTTTTTCTTGCATATTTCATGAAAATGTTGTAATTTTGCAGGCTGATTAGTATTTTGACTTAAAGTGGGTTATTAAAATCTCCCCATCAAAGAAATGCAGAGTGTATGTAGTAAAATAGGACGTGGGATATGTGTGCTGGTATGCGCACTATGCTTACATGGTTGCGGCGAATATCAGGCTTTGCTCAAATCCAAAGACCCTGAATTGAAATACCAGAAAGCATTGACATATTTCAACGACAAGCAATATGTAAAAGCGCAAACACTACTTGATGAGGTCACTCCTTACTACAAAGGTACCGACCGTTCACAAGATGTATTGGCATACCTATCGCGCTGCTACATAGGGCAAAAGGACTATATCTCTGCTGCTGAATACTATCAGGCATATATCCGCAATTATCCCAAAGGGCGCTATATCATAGAGGCACGCTTTCAAGTGGGCCATTGCTACTATTTGGATGCACCCGATGCACGATTGGATCAAGCTGACACAAAAAAAGCGATTGAGTTTTATACCCAGTTTATAGAATTATACCCAGAGAGTCCGTATGCCGAACAAGCATACAAAGAGATGAACGAATTGTATGATAAGTTGGCATACAAAGAGTATCTGAGCGCAAAGTTATATTACAATCTTGGCACTTATTTAGGTAACAACTACTTAAGTGCTGAGATTGTAGCTAAAAATGCACTCAAGAACTACCCTACCAACAAGTATCAAGAGGAACTCAGTTGGTTGATTCTGCAAGCTAAATACCAACAGATGGTGAACTCCATAGATAGTAAAAAAGAGGATCGTGCGCGCGAGACGGAGGATGAATACTATAGTTTTACCACCGAATATCCTAACTCAAAGCATATCGCAGCAGCGGAACGAATCAACAAAGAAATAAAAAAAATACTACAATAATATGATTGATTACAAGAAAACAACTGCTCCCAAAACAACCATCACAAGGGACATGAACGAGCTTACTGAGAAAGTAGGCAATGTGTACGAAACCGTAGCAATTCTCGGCAAACGTAGCAACCAAATCAGTATTGCTATGAAGAAAGAACTCGACTCTAAACTGCAAGACTTCTCTATTCCACAAGACTCTGCAGATGAGACTTTCGAGAATCAAGAGCAAATTGAGATCTCTAAAAACTATGAGCAATTACCAAAAGCTACATTGATTGCAACTCAAGAGTTTATTGATGACCAACTTATCTATCGTGGTAGCAACCGCGATGATTTGTTGAAATAAGACCGCACTAAGGCGCTGGGAGACAGCAACTGTCCTTCATCGAAGCGATCTAAAATGAATTTAGCGGGTAAACATATTTTAGTTGGAATCAGTGGCGGTATTGCTGCTTACAAGATTCCAGAACTAATCCGCCTACTCAAGAAAGCAGGTGCAGATGTGCAGGTGACAACTACCAAGAATGCCTTGGAGTTTGTCACCTCTCTTACTCTGCAAACCGTCAGCGGTCATAAGGTATATTCGGATGTCTTTGCCGCCATTAACGAACATAGCACAGAACATATCTCCCTACCCGATTGGGCTGACTTGATGATCATCGCTCCCGCAACAGCCAATGTATTGGGCAAGATGGCACATGGCATAGCTGATGATGCCTTGACGACCACTTTCGCAGCAATGCGAAAGCCCGTGGTGATTGCCCCTGCAATGAATGACAAGATGTATCTATCGCCCGCAACCCAACAAGCCATAAACACCCTATCCGAATGGGACAACATCACCATGCTGGATTGCGCAGATGGTCCATTGGCATGTGGCACGACGGGCAAAGGACGCATGCAAGAGATTGACGTACTTGCTGCGGCGGTAGAATATGCTCTAACTCCTAAGACATTGGAAGGCAAACACGTACTTATCACTGCGGGACCAACGCAAGAGGCAATCGATCCTGTACGCTATATCAGCAATGCATCTACTGGAAAGATGGGCTACGCGCTCGTGCGCGCGTGTTTAAATAGAGGTGCAGAAGTCACTCTGGTAAGCGGTCCAACACATTTATCGCTAAAAGCATGGCAAGCGTTTTGCCCATTAAATGTAGTAGATGTAGTATCGAGTGCCGACATGTGCAACGCTACCATAAAGGCATTCACACAAGCCGACATTGCCATTTTGTGTGCCGCTGTAGCAGATTTCACGCCCTGCCATACCGCCAACAAGAAAATCAAAAAACAGGAATTATCCATTGGCAACTCTCAACTATCAATTGAGTTAAAAACAACTACCGACATTGCAGCCACATTGGGAGCTTCTAAACAAGCACACCAGCGACTGATTGGTTTCGCATTGGAAACGCACGATGAGCACGCCAATGCTGAGCGTAAATTGCAGACCAAGAACCTTGATATGATTGTGCTTAACTCGCTGCAAGACAAGGGGGCTGGATTTGGAGTAGATACCAACAAAGTGACCCTACTCTACGCCAATGGCACAAAAAAAGACCTCCCACTTCTTCTCAAACAGGAGGTCGCAGATACAATTATCGATTCTATCTAAACTTAATTCTTCAATTTATTCAGGAGACTACCTAATAGTGATTTATCTTCAGGCTTCTCCTCTACAGTTTCTACAGCAGCAGGTGTTTCCTCTGCTTCTGGGATCCACTCTTGACGCTCCTCAATTGCTCCTAACTGACTTTGCACGAAGGCAATTACGTCATTCAATCCTTCGGTGAAATGAGCGAAATCTTCCTTGTAGAGGAACACTTTGTGTTTCTCAAATTGTGGTGGCTCAGATTCGCCTGTTTGTTTGCGTTTGCTCTCTGTGATGCAGAGGTACAAATCTTCATTGCGAGCCTTCTTAACATCTAAATAATAGATACGCTTACCCGCTTTCACCGAACGAGAATACACGATTTCTGGCTCAGTTTTTCCTTCAAATCTACGATTTTCCATCTCTTTAATCTTGCTATTTAATTAAATTTGCGCTGCAAAATTAATATTTTTTTTTCACATACGCAAATTCGTATGCAAGAAAAACTTGTTTTTGTAACATTAGCCACATTTAAACAATAAAATCGCTTAACATTTACTAGTACTAATGTATCCTCCCCCACCCCCTCTATTCTGTAAAGTCAAAAATACAAATCACTATTTTTGCAAAAAAAATAGAAATATTTCTTGCGTATTTAAGAAAAAAACTGTATCTTTGCATGCAAATTTAAAATTTGCACTAAAGATGGCGATTCTACGCAACATAATACAAATTCCGGCTCTTGTGGATCTTCATGTCCACTTCCGTGAGCCGGGTTTTTCGTATAAGGAGACTATCCAAACAGGTAGCATGGCAGCTGCTGCATCTGGCTACAGCGCAGTCTTCACCATGCCCAACCTCAACCCCGTGCCCGATACCGTAGAGCACCTCCAAGAGCAGCTCGATATTATCCGTCGCGATACTTACACCGGTGTCTATCCTTTTGCGTCCATCACGATGGGGCAAAAAGGAGCAGGAGAACTCGTTGACTTTAAGGCACTTGCGCCATACGTAAAGGGCTTTTCTGATGACGGCCGTGGCATTCAAGACGAAGCACTCATGCGTGAGGCCATGAAGCGCATTCGTGCGGTAGATCGCCTCATGGTGGCTCACTGCGAAGTAGAAGCACTCCTCAATGGCGGCTATATCCACGCTGGCGTGTATGCCAAAAAGAATGGTCACCGTGGCATCGTGTCTGAGAGCGAGTGGCAAGAGATAGAACGCGACATCCGTCTGGTAGAAGAGACAGGGTGTCGTTTTCATATATGCCATATCTCTACTAAAGAGTCTGTGGTGCTTATTCGCGAAGCAAAAGCGAAAGGCTTGCCCGTAACTTGCGAAACGGCACCTCACTATCTCCTCCTCACAGATAACGACTTACAAGAGGACGGCAAGTGGAAAATGAACCCACCTCTCCGCACCGAGGAAGACCGCCTCGCGCTCATCGAGGGCATCAAAGATGGTACTATCGACTGTATCGCCACCGACCACGCACCCCATAGCGCAGAGGAAAAAAGTAGGGGATTAGAGAAAAGCGCCTTCGGTATCGTCGGCTTAGAAACGGCTTTCCCACTCATGTACACCCACTTTGTTAAAACGGGAATCATCACTTTTGAACGTCTTATCGAACTTATGTCCACCAATCCTGCCCGTATCATTGGTTTGGACAATGCGGAATCGTTCGCCTACTTCGATCTAGATGCGTGCTACAAGATTGCCCCTGCCAACTTCCTTTCCATGGGACAAGCCATGCCTTTCGAAGGATGGGAAGTATATGGCAAGTGCGTGAAGACGGTGGTGAATGGGGTGACAGTGTATAGTGTGCAAGGTTAAAAGGCGAAAGGTTAAAGGCAAGAATTATGAAGCAACAATTATTTGAAATACAATCCAACGAACAAATAGCTAAGAGTGTCTATCGCATGCAGCTTGGTGGCGACACTACGGGCATTCTCCCTGGGCAGTTCGTAAACATCCGCGTGCAAGGTCAATTCCTCCGCCGCCCAATATCGGTATGCAATATCACTGATGGCATACTCACCATTATATATAAGGTAGTAGGCGTAGGCACCGAAGCAATGAGCCACTTGCCAATCGGCACCCAACTCGATGTACTCACCGTTCTTGGCAATGGCTATGACCTCAGCAAAGCAGGCGATGCACCTCTGCTTGTCGGCGGTGGCGTAGGTGTGCCTCCAATGTACATGCTTGCCCGCCAACTTCGCGAAGCAGGCAAAAAGGTGCGAGTAATCCTTGGTTTCAATACCAAAGACGAAGTCTTCTACGAAGAGGAGTTTCGTGCTCTCGGTTGCGATGTTACCGTCACCACCGTGGACGGCAGCCATGGCGTGAAGGGCTTTGTAACCAACGCCTTAGACGGACAACAATCCTACTATTACACTTGCGGACCATTGCCAATGATCAAAGCCCTCATTCAAGCTGCTGGCACCCACGGCGAAGTGAGCATGGAAGAACGCATGGGTTGTGGCTTTGGCGCATGTATGGGTTGCACGATACAAACGACTAAAGGACCAAAACGCGTCTGCAAAGAAGGACCGGTGTTCGCAGCAAGCGAGTTGCTGCTCTAGTTTAGAGAACGCCCTACGGGCTACAGTTTAGAGTTTAGAGGCAAGAATATATGAATAGATTGGAAATTATATTATCAGGCAAAGCGTTAAGTAACCCTATCATCCCAGCATCGGGCACCTATGGTTTTGGCGACGAGTTTGCTGAGTTATACGATATCAACTGCCTTGGTGGTATCTCCTTCAAAGGCACTACCCGCGAGGCACGTTACGGTAACCCATTGCCACGTATTGCTGAGTGTGGCAACTACGGTATGATCAATGCCGTAGGTCTGCAGAACCCTGGTGTTGAGCATGTGATTGCCCACGAACTACCTCGCCTCAAGAGCCACTACAACGGTGCGATCATCGCTAATGTTAGCGGTTTTTCTATCGAGGAGTATGTAGAGACCTGCGCCATGTTGGATAAAGAGCCTATCGACATCCTTGAGGTGAATATCTCTTGCCCTAATGTCCACAATGGCGGTATGGCTTTTGGCACGAGTCCTGAAGCGGCAGCCGAAGTGACCGCAGCCGTTAAGGCCGTGACTACCAAGCCTGTATATATGAAGCTTTCACCAAATGTGACCGATATCGTGGCTATCGCCAAAGCTTGCGAAGCAGCTGGTGCAGACGGCCTTTGCCTCATCAACACTGTACTCGGTATGCGCATCGATATACGTCGTCGTAAACCTGTTATTGCCAACCGCTATGGTGGTTACTCAGGCTCGGGTATCTTCCCTCTTGCTCTCCGTATGGTCAACCAAGTAGCACGCGCTACAAGTCTACCTATTATCGGTTGTGGTGGCGTGAGCAGCGCAGAGGACGTAATCGAGATGATGATGGCAGGCGCTACGGCCGTAGAGATTGGCGCAGCCAACCTCACCAACCCAATGGTGGCAAAAGAGATTGTGGATCGCCTACCTGCCCTTATGGAAGAATTGAAAATAGAAAAATTAACCGATATAATAGGAATAGTGAATCATGAATAAAGATGTAATCATTGCATGCGATTTCGCTTCAGCAGAAGAGACCTATCGCTTCCTTGACAAGATGGGCGATGTGAAGCCTTATGTAAAAATTGGTATGGAACTCTACTACGCAGAAGGTCCTGCTATTGTGCACGAGCTCAAACGCCGTGGCCACAAGATTTTCCTCGACCTCAAGCTCCACGATATTCCAAACACCGTTAAGAAAGCCATGTCTGTGCTCTCGCGCCTGGATGTAGACATGTGTAACCTCCACGCTGCTGGTACCATCGAGATGATGAAAGCAGCAGTTGAGGGTCTTACTCGCGAAGATGGTACTCGTCCTGTGCTTTTGGCGGTTACCCAACTTACTTCTACTAGTGAGGAGCGTATGCACAACGATCTTCTTATCCAAGGCAATATCGGCGATGTCGTAGTACATTATGCGAAGAACGCACAAGCAGCAGGTCTAGATGGCGTGGTTTGCTCACCACTCGAAGCAGGTATGGTGAAAGAGGCATGCGGATCTGATTTCTATACCGTTACCCCTGGTATCCGCTTTGCGGATGGCGTAGTAGGCGACCAAGTGCGCATCACCACTCCTGAGAAAGCACGCGAGATAGGCTCTGACTATATCGTAGTCGGCCGTCCTATCACCGCTGCCGAAGACCCTGTATCCGCTTACCAACGCTGCGTAGCAGAATTTTGCAAAGAATAATATGAAGAAGATATTTATAATAGATTGGCTATTGCTCTTAGCTGGTATTTTATGTGCGGTTACAGGCATTGGTATGCATCTTGCTGGGCATAATGCTACGCACGAGGTCTGGCATAATTGGGCTGTCGCGCACGTATTGGCGTCGCTCTTTATGCTTATTACAGGTATCTTGCATGTACAAACACATTGGAATTGGTACAAAGGTTTATTTAAAGGGCAAACCAAAAACAAAAGCCATGTGACCATGATTCTATCAATAGTATTTATTGTATTGGTAGTTACAGGATTAGTTCTGCTATTCGTAGAGGGTGCTAATACAAAAATTGGTATTTGGCATTGGGCATTGGGTTTAGCAGTTACTACCTTATCAGCAGGTCACATTATTCGCCGCTTCCAATTTCTCAAAAAATCCTTGAAACATTGAAACAAACGGCTCTGCCGCCTAAAACATTGAAACTATTAAATATTTTTTGAATAAATGAAAAAAACAATCGCTGAAGACTTGCTCAAGATCAAAGCTGTCTTCCTTCGTCCTAACGAGCCATTCACATGGGCTAGTGGTATTAAAAGTCCTATCTATTGCGACAACCGTCTTACACTCAGCGACACACAAGTGCGCAATGATGTGGAGAACGGCCTCGCAACCCTTATTCGCGAGCATTATCCTCAAGCGGAGGTACTCATGGGTACTTCTACCGCAGGTATCGCTCACGCTGCCATCACTGCGACCATCCTTGACCTCCCTATGGGTTATGTGCGCAGCGGCGCCAAAGATCACGGCCGTGGCAACCAAATTGAGGGAAAACTTCTCCCTGGACAAAAAGTTGTCGTTGTAGAGGATCTTATCTCTACGGGCGGTAGCTGCATCGAGGTAGTGAATGTCCTTCGTGAAGCAGGTGCAGATGTACTTGGTATCGTCAGCATCTTTACCTATGGAATGAAGAAAGGTCTCGAGCGTTTGGCTGCAGCTGAGGTAAAGAACGTCAGCCTTTGCGACCTTGACACTCTTGTAGAGGTAGCAGCAGAGAAAGCTTATATTGAGCCAGCAGACAAAGATCGTCTGATCCAATTCCGCAACAACCCTTCCGACGAGAGTTGGATGAAGTAAGCGCTTGGAGCTTGTTGAAAGAGTTCTAATCGCCTTCGGCTGTTCTAATTGCAGCAGAGTTGCTGTTCTAACTTTAGAACTTTTAGAACCGTTAGAACTGTTAGAACTGTTAGAACCTTTAGTAAAATTTGCTCGCAAATTAATCGTTCGAGCCAATAGGCGAGATAAGAACTTTTAGAACAGCTCGCCCTGCGAGCGCTTAGAACTGTTAGAACTTTTAGAACTTTTTACTATAACAAAATGCGTCATTTAATCGACTCACCAGATCTCACCACTGCCGAAGTAGATGTAATCATCAATCGTGCATTGGATATCATCAATAACAAAGCCATGTACGCTGAAGCGTGCCACGGCAAGAAACTCGCTACACTTTTCTATGAGCCTAGTACCCGTACCCGCCTCAGTTTCACTGCGGCTATGATGGAACTGGGTGGTAACGTCCTCGGTTTCTCTGATGCCAAGAGCAGTAGCGTGAGTAAGGGTGAAACAGTAGCTGACACTATTCGTGTGGTTAGCTCGTTCGCTGACATTATTGCAATGCGTCACTATAAAGAGGGCTCTCCTCGCGTAGCTAGCGAATATAGCCGTATTCCTATCATCAATGCAGGTGATGGCGGACACGCGCACCCAACACAAACGCTAACCGATTTGCTGACTATCCGTCGTGAGCTTGGTCGCTTTGACCACCTCACCGTGGGTCTCTGCGGCGATCTCAAGTACGGTCGTACTGTACACTCGCTCATCAAAGCCATGAAGCGTTACGAAGGCGTACATTTCGTGCTCATCTCTCCAGCTGAGCTTCGCTTGCCTGACTACATGAAACATGAATTGGGCAATAACTACAGCGAATACGCTACCATCGAAGAGGCAATACCACTACTCGACGTGCTCTACATGACCCGCGTACAACAAGAGCGTTTCGATGACCCTGCTGAGTACGAGCGTCTAAAGGATGCTTTCATTCTCGATACCGAGAAGATGGCGCTCGCAAAAGAGAATATGATTGTCCTCCACCCACTACCTCGTGTCAACGAGATCACTGTGGATGTGGACAAAGACCCACGTGCAGCATACTTCCGCCAAGTGGAGAACGGCAAGTACGTGCGCATGGCACTCATCTATACCCTACTCTCATGGCAAGACAAAGAGGAGTCACACAAGGTCAACACCTATATCACCGACCAACTCTGCTCCAATGATCGTTGTATTGTCACAACCGAACCTGTAGAACGTAAGGCATACACCGACGCCGACGGCGTAGTTCGCTGCTACTACTGCGACCACGCTTTGTAAATAACTAGCCCAACTAGCTAAATAACAAAAAATACTACATAACATGACTGATCGTATTTTACATGAGGGACTTACATTCGATGATGTATTACTCGTCCCAGCCTATTCTGAGGTACTTCCTCGCGAAGTAGACCTCAAATGCCAATTCACCCGTAACATCAGCCTCAATATCCCTGTGGTATCGGCTGCTATGGACACTGTCACCGAGTCTAAAATGGCTATCGCTATCGCACGCGAAGGTGGTATTGGTGTGATTCACAAGAACATGTCCATCGCTGCACAAGCGGCTGAAGTACGCCGTGTAAAACGTGCAGAGAACGGACTCATCTCAGATCCTATTACCATCTCTCCTAACCAAACCGTTGGCGATGCAGAGCAAATCATGCACGACAACCACATTGGTGGTATCCCTGTGGTGGACGAGGAAAATAACCTCGTAGGTATCGTTACCAACCGCGACCTGCGCTTCCAAACCGACATGAGCCGCCCTATCGCTGAAGTCATGACCAGCGAGAACCTCATCACCATCTCTTCTACCGACAACGAGGTAGTGATGGCTGCACTCCAAGCGCACAAAGTAGAAAAACTACCTGTCGTGGATGCCAATGGCAAACTCGTGGGCCTCGTGACCTATAAGGACATCACCAAACTCAAAGACTTCCCTAACGCTTGCAAAGATGCTAAAGGTCGTCTTCGCTGTGCTGCGGGTGTAGGTATCACCCCTGACTTCATGGACCGCGTAGCGGCTCTCTATAAAGAAGGTGTAGATGCTGTTGTGCTCGACTCGGCACACGGCCATTCTAAGAACATTGTCAACGCACTCCGCACCATCAAAGCCACCTACCCTAACCTTGACGTAGTAGTAGGTAATATCGCAACTGCTGAGGCAGCTAAGTACCTCGTAGAGAACGGCGCTGACGGCGTGAAAGTGGGTATCGGTCCTGGTTCTATCTGTACTACTCGTATCATTGCAGGTGTAGGTGTACCACAATTGACTGCTATCTTCGAAGTTGCTTCTGCGCTCCAAGGTACAGGAGTTCCAATGATTGCTGACGGTGGACTCCGCTACTCAGGCGACGTAGTGAAAGCCCTAGCTGCTGGTGGCAACTGCGTAATGTGTGGCTCTATGTTTGCGGGTACAGAAGAGGCTCCTGGCGATACCATCATCTATAATGGTCGTAAGTTCAAGGCATACCGTGGTATGGGCTCCATCGACGCCATGAAAGCAGGTTCAGCAGACCGCTATTTCCAAGGCAAAGAGACCAATGTCAACAAACTCGTACCAGAAGGTATCGTAGGTCGTGTACCTTACAAAGGACATGTAGCTGAGACTATCTTCCAACTCATGGGTGGTCTTCGCTCAGGCATGGGCTACGTGGGTGCCCACAACCTCACCGAGCTCAAAGAGGCTAAGTTCGTGCGTGTTACCGCTGCTGGTATGACCGAGAGTCACCCACACGACATCACCATCACCTCTGAGACTCCTAACTACACACGCGGACAATAAGCTAGCCAAACTAGTCCCACTAGCTCAACTAGAATAATAAAAAAACAAAAACATAGCTTTTATGCAAAAAATTATCATTCTCGATCTCGGATCAGAAACCACCCAAGTCATCGGACGTCGCGTTCGTAAGTTGGACACTTTCTGCGAGGTCCTTCCATACAACAAGTATCCAGAGGATGACAAAGACATCATTGGTCTTATCCTCTCTGGTGATAAGGATGCCGTAGAACAACCTGAGGTACTCCAAAACACCCTCAGCCAATTCTGCTCTTGCATCCCAGTGCTTAACATCGCTAAAGGCGAGCAACCTACTGTAGAGGAGCTCCGTCCATTCGTGCTTGACACTTGCAAAAGTGCACAAGACTGGACTCCTGCTAACTTCGTAGAGACTACCGTAGCAGAACTCAAAGAGCAAATCGGTACCGACCGTGTTATACTCGCGCTCTCTGGTGGTGTAGACAGCTCTATCACAGCCGTGCTCCTCAACCGTGCTATCGGCAGCCAACTCACCTGTATCTTCGTGGATCACGGATTGCTCCGCAAAGATGAGTTTGAGAACGTACTCCGCGACTACGAGTGCCTCGGTCTCAACGTGATCGGTGTGGATGCTAAAGCTCGTTTCTATGGTGACCTCGCTGGTGTTACCGACCCTGAGCAAAAACGTAAGATCATCGGCCGCGACTTCATCCAAGTCTTCGATGAAGAGGCTAAGAAGATCACCGACGCTAAATGGCTTGGTCAAGGTACTATCTACCCAGATATCATCGAGTCTATCAACCACTCTGGTAAGGTCATCAAGTCTCACCACAACGTAGGTGGTCTACCTAAAGAGATGAACCTCAAGCTCTGCGAGCCACTCAAGCTCCTCTTCAAGGACGAAGTTCGCCGCATTGGTCGCTATATGGGCGTACCTGAGCACCTTATCGGTCGTCATCCTTTCCCAGGTCCAGGTCTTGGCGTTCGTATCCTCGGCGATATCACTCCTGAGAAAGTACGCATCCTCCAAGAGGCTGACGCCATCTACGTGAACATGCTTCGCGAGTGGAAAGATGAGAACGGCGTTGCTCTCTACGACAAGGTATGGCAAGCAGGTGCTATCCTCCTCTCTACCGTACGCAGTACTGGTATGAAGGGCGATGTACGTACCTACGAGCATCCAGTAGCTCTCCGCGCTGTGTTGTCTGTAGACGCTATGACTGCCGACTGGGCACGTCTTCCATACGAGTTTATGGCTAAGGTTTCTAACGAGATCATCAACAAGGTACAAGGCGTTAACCGCGTTTGCTACGATATCTCTGCAAAACCACCCGCAACAATCGAGTGGGAGTAATCCATTATTTCCTTCTTATTATACAACGTATCATTCCTGTTTGGTGAACCTACCAGACAGGAATGATTTGCATTCTATGGGCAAATGTGGCTGGCTATCTATTCGCATACCACTTGGTTATACTATTCCATAATTACGATAGCATATACATGGCAGAACTAATTATATACCATAGTGCCAATGCAATTTCTGCAATAACAATCAAAATCATAATAACATCATCCATAATGATTAATTTTTAAGGGGTTAAACATATATTCATTTCTGAATTCCGTTGCAAAGGTACTGCGTCAAACTGCTAAAACATGTCAGTATATCAAAGATTATGTCCCTTGAAAATTGGGGAGAAATTCCTTGTAAGAAAAATCCTTGATTAATTCTTTTTGGCATTGTAGGATTCGATGGTCTTTGTCTGGATGATGATTGCTGTATCACCCTGATTGAGGGATTTACTCTCGGTGGTGATAGTGCGGGTTACATTACATGAGGTAAGACCTAGAGCCATCGCAATGGCAGTAGCAATGGCCAATGCAAGGTATTTAATAGCCTTCAGAAGGCGTTGTTTTTGTGTGTTAGTTAGTGGTTTCATGTTTCTGTAGTTTTGTGCCATTCGGGCAGGTGATATCAGTTTGTGAGGTTATGTGCGCTTAGTGCTGGTGGTGTTGCCTGCGGCGAGGTATGTACCTCGCCAGCAGGGAGCATCAGCAGTTTTACTTGCCGTTGAGGAGTTCCTCTTTGCAGATGTCGAAGACAAAGGCATTGAGTGTTTTGAACTTGGATTGCTTAGCAAAGGCAGTCATGTCACTTGCCATGAAAGCAGGATCTTCCAATCGTTCGCGAGTCATCTGTGCGATTTGCGCGAACTGAGTGCGCCATGTTCTTTCTTTCTCGGTAACAGGTGTAGTACGTTGGCCACGTACCGAAGTGTATTTGCGTTCGGAAAGCTTGCGGTAGTTGTAGGTGGTGCGGTACTTTTTGGAGATTTTGCCCGAGAGGTGATGGATTGGGTCTTCGTAGGTTACTATAGCCATAGTTGATTTTGTTTAAAGATTAAAGTTTAGAGGTTAAAGGCAGGGATTAGAGTTTGGCGAGTTCTTGTGCCATCATGTAGCCGTGGAGAGACTTGTATTTGGTCTGCTTTTTGAACTCCTCCTTGTATGCTGCTCGTTGTTCAGGAGTGAGCGCCTTAACATTGGCAGAGGCTGTAGCCATCTTGGTTTGTTGCGCTTTTTGTGCAGTAGATGGTTCGCCTGTGTAAGGGTTGCAGATTTGTGAGGTGAAGGTTTCGCCGTACATCTCTTTGAAGATGATGTCGGAGTGTTTGCAGATTTTGCCACGGAATTGGCGAAATGGGGCTTCTAATTTAATTTTACTCATGTGGTTGTAATTTAATAGTTAGTGATTAGGATTAATTAATAGTATGGAGAGTGCAGGTCCAGCAGTGGTTGAAGGTGAGAGATTGGGCGAGGGTTTGGCGAATGATGTCGCATGCCTCGTCGGGAAGGAAGAGTTGAGGGTCGAGGGGGATGACCTTGACTGTGATGGTGGTGCCCTCGGTGGTGAACTCAGGATTGAGGGTTTCAAGGTGGAAGAGGACTGCCTCTTTGGCTTGTGCTATTTCTTCTACGCTTTGGCAGGGGATGGAGATGAAAACGAAATGTTTTGGTTTCATGATAATACAATGTTTAGATATTTAACAACAACTTTTTCCGCTGTGGAACAACACACCCCAGCGGCGGGGGAGTAATTTATTCAACTTTGACGACAATATCAACAACTTGCGCCCCAATCAACTCCCTGGGGCGCTCAAGGGAACTTGTTGTAAAGACAATTCAGGTCAATTGGGTTCTTATCTCGCCATACGGCTCGAACGATCTGCCTCATTCGCATCGCTCATTCGTCTGTACGTCAATTAATGTCAATTCGAGGATGATTTTTTTGTAACAACAATACGCTTCACTTTGTTCGCTACAAAAATAAATAAAAATCTAGAACTATCTTTTGTTTTTGTCCAAATGAATGCAGCACACTGCATTGGTGGCCAAAACAAAAAATACGATAATGAATATTATTCTGTGCTGTCCTTTCTGTTGACGCGTTTCTATAATAATGCTACAAAAATCTTCGGCACGGAATGGGTTTTGTGCCGAAGATTTGAGAATTTAGCCGTTAGAATGGTATATAACAAGGGCGGAAGTTACTGAAAATCAACCACTCCCGCCTAAGTGATTTTTTTTGAAAAATTTTGCCTTGTGCCGAAGATTATGCCGAAGGTTGTAATATTTCAATGAGTTTATCTATAGCAGCTTTAGCCTTAATAGGTTCCTTTTGTTTGTTGAAATGTTGGAACGGACGGCTGCTTTTATTGAGGAAATGGCTTTCTACTATTTGCCAAACAGATGCATTCTGCGGTATCGAAATGAGTTGTAAATCTACCAATTGACGGATTAGATAGTAGAGATATGCCTGTTTGTCAATCCATTTGACACGTGCAGTAGATGGTTGGCCTTCGAAGATAGCACAGAAATCATCTGGTTTGGTGTCAGATGCGATCCATTTAGCTTTAAGTAGGTGTTGGTAGAGCGTAACGATGCGAGAGGGATGTTTAGGTGCATGTCGGTATATGAAAGTTGCTTCGGTAACCGCAGCATTTATTCGCTTCGTTTTGGTTTTTTGAAGCAAAGTAGCAGAGATTGTTGGCGCATAGTGCTTACGGAAATTGATAGCAAGCGCATCGTTACTTGTAGAGAGATAAGAGGCAAGGAGTTTGCCAAGTTGGGCGGTTGTTGAGTGTGCCATAGCAAAATCAGGTATTAAAGTTAAACTTAAGTTAATTTTTTGTACTAGGTTTTGAACCCACACAAAACGCCAATAATACTGATTTTGGGTTACTCTTGAAAGTTATGGTTGGTTATTGCTTATTTTGTAGGGATTGGTATAAAAAGAAAGCAGCACCGTGTTAGGGTGCTGCTGAGAAATGAAATATTATAGTAAATCTATCTTTTTCTACAATGAGGTGATAACACCATTCAACAAAGCGAATGTCCAATCTGCCATATACAATGGAATATTTAGCAGATTATCATCTAATTTGAGGTCTTTGTCGCTATATCGAATTCGCAATATCGGATGTTTGTCTGCATTGTACAAAGTGAGACTACGAGATGATGTGCTTTTGCCCGACTTAACCTCTACAGGTAATATATATGTATCATATTGCAGTAGGAAATCCACCTCTGCGGAATTGTTAGAAGTCCAATATCGGAGGTTTACAATAGATTGTGTAGATAAACTTTGTAATACATAGTTTTCTGCAAATGCTCCTTTGAACTCTCGATATCCAATCACATCATCTTTAGTTACCAATGCTGCCACTGGAACTTCAGCCAACTTACGCAATAATCCAATATCAGACAAGTAAATCTTGAAAGCACTTAAATCATCGTATGCAGATAGAGGGATATTGGGTGTTTTGTTGAGATATACTTGGTGAATCAATCCCGCTTGTCGTAGCCATTGCAGTGCATCCTCGTACTCGCGAGCTCGCGCACCTTGTTTCACCAGCTGATAGATAAATTTGCGATTCTCTTTGGAGAGTTGCGAAGGGATAGAGCGGTAAATATGTCCAATGCGAGGAATGATTGTTTTAGACGCATGCTTTGAAAAGTCGAGCTGATAGTCTTTGAGAATATTGGTTTGTACTTTCTCCACCGCTTCTACTCCTTCGCCACTAGCCATGCACATAGCAGCTTCAGGCATACCACCGCATACACGATAATCATCAAAATGGCGTTTAATGCGTTCTTCAAGTGTAGTGGCAATAGCATCACCTACTTGACGATTAGAAAGATGCTCACACATTGCCTCATCCACCATTGATAGATATTCTTTGAAGGTCAATGGATATAGCGTTATGTGGTCCACTTTTCCTACAGGGAAAGAGTCACCAGCAGCCATACTGACGCCCAACAACGAGCCTGCTGCTACGATTGCCAATTCAGGCATCTGTTCGTAGAAGTACTTTAACGCATTGAGGGCTGGCTTGCACTCTTGTATTTCATCGAATATCAATAAGGTATTTTGTGGATCAATCTTATTTCCACTTATCAATGCTAATTGCTGGATGATGGCATGAGGATTTTTCTCAGCAAAAACATCTTGTAAATTTAGTTCCTCAAAATTTATGTAAGTGAATTGCTCAAAGCATGTGCGACCAAACTCTTTCATCAGCCAAGTCTTGCCTACTTGCCGCGCCCCTTCAATCACCAAAGGCTTGCGATTAGTGCTTTTTTTCCAAAGCATTAACTTCTCTAATAAATCTCTTTTGAATGCCATAATTCACAAATTAACTATTGTTTTTGTGTAAATGCACACATTTTTTGTACTTATATTGTGTAAAGTTGCTGCAAAGGTAGTGTTTTTTTGCGATATGGACAAATGTTTAGAAATAAAAAGTGTAGTTTATGGATGATTTTTTCGTTTTTTTGTATTTAAGTGGGTAGTAAGGATAGAAAAACAGCACCGAGAGGGTACTGTTGGGAGGAAATAGTCTATAATGTTCGCTAATTAAAAGTGGGACTTGAAACCCAAATTGGTCATTAGACTTAGGTTAAAATTTGATCCAGATGTTGTGTTGCTTTTTTCAATTGAGCGGACAGATACTCATAATCTTCCTCATAATTTTCTCTTGGACCTTCTTCATGAAGTACACCATCAATCTTACTAAAGTGCCATGAAAATAATTCAAAGCACCCGTCGGCTTCTTCAAGATTCTCAACAAAGGCCTTATTCTGCACATCATTGCAGAAAATTTCGTCATTAAATATAGGAT
>JAFYSB010000048.1 GCA_017546705.1 Paludibacteraceae bacterium | reverse complement strand
TTCTCGCTCTTTGGCATGAAACCTACTTGTACAGCAGAGTAGCCATCCTTCTCAACTGTCTTGAGTTGGGTAACAACGCAAGGACCAGCCTCAATAACGGTGCATGGGATATTTTTGCCATCAGCACCGAACACGGATGTCATTCCGATTTTTTTACCTAATAATCCTGGCATTTTAGCTGTGATTAAAATTGTTAATAATTATTTTCCACTCTCGCCCCCGGGCTTCCGTGTCTTACGACCTTGTCTATCCGCGGGAAGTGGCGATTTTGTTTTTGTTGAACCTCTCCTCTTGACTCCCTACCCTCGTCATTGGACCCGAGCGTCACTTGTCTTAATTCTAGGTTCATGTTTTTGTTCTTAGTTATTAAACCTTGATTTCTACTTCCACACCACTTGCGAGCTCAAGTTTCATCAACGCCTCTACAGTCTTTTGGTTAGATTGGTAGATGTCGATCAAACGCTTGTAGCTTGACAATTCAAATTGCTCGCGGCTCTTCTTGTTTACGAAGGTTGAGCGGTTTACTGTGAAGATGCGTTTGTGAGTTGGCAATGGAATTGGACCACTTACTACTGCACCTGTTGCTTTTACGGTCTTCACAATTTTCTCAGCTGACTTGTCAACCAAATTGTGGTCGTAAGATTTGAGCTTAATACGAATTTTTTGACTCATTGTTTTAATTAATTTAATGTTGTTTTACTTTACCCTGGGCGCTCGCACATCCAAAGAGTCATTTGCTCAGATGACTCGCGCTTGGGTGTTATCTTTATTTAGCCGCCTACCTCACACGAGCTGCGCTTGTTAAAAGAGTTTCAAGAGTTCTAATCGCGGTTTCACCGCTGTTCTAAACGTTTAAACTTTTAGAACTTCTTCCACCTTTATTGGCGAAGCCATAATTATATAAGGTATGCGGGTGCGTGCGCACATGCACGCGTGAGCGAAGAGGTTTGAGGTATCAAGCGGCCCTTTCTGCCTGACCCTTTCGAACTTTCAGCTCGACAGTTTGTTTTCTTTTTTTAGTACCGGGAGGTCGGTCACCCGACCAACCGGTTATTTGGTTCCTTACACGAGATCTACACGACCACCAACCTCTGTCAAAACAGTCTTAGCGATGGTTGAAGATACTGCGTCGTAGTGAGAGAACTCCATGCTGCTGGTAGCACGACCAGAAGTAATGGTACGCAATGCGGTTACATAACCAAACATTTCGCTCAATGGTACCTTAGCCTTGATCACGCGAGCACCTGTACGAGCGGTATCCATACCCTCTACTTGGCCACGACGTTTGTTCAAGTCACCGATAACATCACCCATGCTCTCCTCTGGAGTTACTACTTCAACCTTCATGATAGGCTCCATCAATACTGGTTTAGCCTTAGCGCAAGCGCTCTTGAACGCCATTTGTGCGCAAATATCGAATGAAAGTTGGTCAGAGTCAACTGGGTGGAAGCTACCGTCCATCAAAGTAACTTTGAGTTTGTCTACTGGATAACCAGCCAACACACCAGTCTTCATAGCAGCAGTGAAACCTTTCTCAACTGCAGGGATATACTCTTTAGGTACGTTACCACCCTTAACGATATCCACGAATTGCAAGCCACCCTCGAAGGTCTCGTCAGCTGGCTCAACGCGAACGATGATATCCGCGAATTTACCACGACCACCTGATTGCTTCTTGTATGTCTCGCGCAACTCTACTGGAGCAGAGATTGCCTCGCGATATGCTACTTGTGGACGACCTTGGTTACACTCTACCTTAAACTCACGTTTCAAACGATCGATAATAATCTCCAAGTGAAGCTCACCCATACCAGAGATCACAGTTTGACCTGTTTGCTCGTCAGTCTTAACGGTAAATGTTGGATCCTCCTCAGCCAATTTAGCCAAACCTACACCAAGCTTATCGAGGTCAGCTTGACTCTTTGGCTCTACAGAGATACCGATCACTGGTGCTGGGAACTCGATAGACTCGAGTACGATTGGTTTATCCTCAGCGCACAATGTGTCACCAGTACGGATATCCTTGAAACCTACACCTGCACCGATATCACCTGCGAGAATAGTCTCAACTGGGTTTTGACGGTTTGAGTGCATTTGGAAGATACGAGAGATACGCTCGCGTTTGCCAGAACGTGGGTTGTAAACATAAGAACCCGCATCAAGTTTACCACTATACACACGGAAGAAGCACAAGCGACCTACGTATGGGTCAGTAGCAATCTTGAAGGCAAGAGCGCACAAAGGATCCTCATCATCTGGAGTACGAGTTACAGCCTCGCCAGTTGCAGGGTCTGTACCGTCGATGATTGGGGTATCCATTGGGCTTGGCAAGTATGCGCACACTGCGTCAAGCATAGTTTGCACACCTTTATTCTTGAATGAAGAACCACAAACCATTGGGAAGATTTGCATGCTCAAGCAACCCTTGCGGATAGCAGCACGGATCTCATCCTCGGTAATAGTCTCAGGATCAGAGAAGTACTTCTCCATCAAAGCATCATCAAACTCAGCGATGGTCTCGAGCATTTTATCACGCCACTCTGCTGCCTCATCTGCAAGGTTTGCAGGAATCTCCTCAACAGAGTATGCAGAACCCATAGTCTCATCATTCCATACGCATGCCTTCATAGTCACAAGGTCAATTACGCCCTTGAAAGTCTCCTCAGCACCGATTGGAATTTGGATTGGACAAGGATTAGCACCAAGCACCTCCTTAATTTGGGTAACTACGTCGAAGAAGTTAGCACCAGAACGGTCCATTTTGTTTACGTAGCACAAACGTGGTACGTTGTATTTATCAGCTTGACGCCACACAGTCTCTGACTGTGGTTGCACACCACCTACAGCGCAGAACGCAGCCACAGCACCATCCAAGATACGCAATGAACGCTCTACCTCAACGGTAAAGTCAACGTGTCCCGGAGTGTCAATCAAGTTGATTTTATACTTATTGCCAGCATATTGCCAATAAGTAGTTGTAGCAGCAGAAGTAATAGTAATACCACGCTCTTGCTCTTGCTCCATCCAGTCCATGGTAGCTGCACCATCGTGCACCTCACCGATTTTGTGTGTCAAACCAGTGTAGAACAAAATACGCTCTGAGGTAGTAGTCTTACCGGCATCAATGTGAGCCATGATACCGATATTTCTGTTTAATTTTAAATCGTGTTTAGCCATT
>JAFYSB010000005.1 GCA_017546705.1 Paludibacteraceae bacterium | reverse complement strand
GCGTAAAGGCGATATCCTCGCGCATACGTTGCTCCACAAACTCATGGATACCCGACAGCATCTCTTGCAAGTTCTCCAAACGAGCAACACCCTCTTGTGATGTATCTGCTTTAGCATCGCGCATCACACCCGATTCGCGCAATACTCGGTCTGCAAATTCATAAGCATCCAAGTTGTCTGCCACCGCAGCAAAACCAGCAATCATCTCTGCAAAGGTGGTCAATTTCTTTTGTGTAGCAGCAGATACGTCCAACTTTGTAGCCACAGGATCGTTTACCACCTCCATCATCGAACATGCCGCATGGCGAGATGCCTCACGAATCTTCATTACGGTGGTCTCACCTATACCGCGCAAAGGATAATTAATCACACGCGCAAAAGCTTCGTTATCATGTGGGTTAATTGCCAAACGGAAATAAGCAATAGCATCCTTGATTTCTTTGCGTTGGTAGAAACTCATGCCACCATATATGCGATAAGGAATGCTCAAGCGGCGCAATTCGTCTTCTATCACACGCGATTGCGCATTCGTGCGATATAGCACTGCAATGTCGTTGTAATCCGTTCCCTGACGAGCAATCAGTTTGATTTGTCCGGCTACCGCAGTTGCTTCGTCACGATCCGACATATAGGTACTCAAAACCAGTTTGTCGCCCAAAGCTAATTCTGAATACACCGACTTAGGTATTTGTCCGCGATTATGACGAATGAGTGAGTTGGCAGCATTTACGATTGTTTGAGTAGAGCGATAGTTGCGCTCTAATTTAAACAACTGTGCATCAGCATATCCCTTTTGGAAAGTGAGGATATTCTCGATATTGGCTCCACGGAAGGAATAGATGGATTGCGCATCATCTCCTACCACACAAATTCGATTGTGTGGCTCAGCCAAGCGCTTAACAATCAAGTACTGCGAATAGTTGGTGTCTTGATACTCATCTACCAAAAGGTATTGGAAAATATCTTGATACTTGCGTAAGATCGCTTCGTTTTTCTTGAATAGCGTGTTCGTATGGAACAACAAATCGTCAAAGTCCATCGCATTGCATGCTTTCAAGCGGCGGTTGTATTCCATATAAATACGTGACACCTCAGGGATACGCTCAAAGCGATCTTGCATGGTAAACTCACGATTGGAGCTATATGCTGTAGGACTTTGCAAGCGGTTTTTAGCCAATGAGATACGTGATAATACCACATTGGGCTTGTATTGCTTCTCATCCAACTGCATATCCTTAACGATATGCTTGATGACAGACTTGGAGTCTGTAGTGTCATAAATAGTAAAGTCCTTGGTATAACCTATTGCTTCGGCTTCTTGGCGAAGAATCTTTGAACAAATACTATGGAAGGTACCCATCCATAAATAGCGCGCCACACTTTCTCCTACCAAGTTAGCAATACGCGATTTCATTTCACGAGCAGCTTTGTTGGTAAAGGTGAGTGCTAAGATATTGCCCGCATTTACACCATGTTCCAGCAGATAAGCGATCTTGTAGGTCAATACACGTGTTTTTCCTGATCCTGCACCAGCAATGACTAGTTGAGGACCATCATTGTATTCCACAGCAGCACGCTGCGAAGGGTTAAGTTCGTTAAGGTAATTCATTGGTTATATATGTTATTTATTAATAATCTTCTCTGCTATTTGTACGGCATTGAGGGCAGCACCTTTACGGATTTGGTCGCCTACACACCAGAATGTGATACCATTCTCATTTGCCAAGTCGCGGCGAATGCGGCCTACATAGACATCATCCGTGCCGCTGAGGTATAGCGGCATGGGATAAGGGAAGGTGCCATTGGATTTCGTAGGATCATCCATCACTTGTACACCTTCGGCGTGAGAGAGGGCTTCGCGTACTTGTGTAGGAGTAAGTGGCTCGGCTGTCTCCACCCAAATAGCCTCTGAGTGTGCACGTAACGAAGGTACGCGGACACAGGTAGCCGATACTGCGATATCGGAATGCATAATCTTGCGGGTCTCGTGGTACATTTTGAGCTCTTCTTTGGTGTAGTCATCATCACCAAAGACGTCAATCTGAGGAATGAGGTTGTATGCGAGTTGGTAAGCAAACTTTTGGTGCTTTACCTCCTCTCCATTGAGGGCTTGGCGGTATTGCTCTTCGAGCTCTGCCATGGCACTAGCACCTGCGCCCGAAGCCGATTGGTAAGAAGATACATGTACGCGGCGGATATGGGATAGTTCCTCAATTGCCTTCAAGCATACTGCCATGATGATAGTGGTACAGTTTGGATTAGCGATGATACGTTTGCCACCCTCTTGAAGTGCTTGCTTGATATCGCCAGCATTGAGTTCAGGTACAACCAAAGGCACGTTCTCATCCATGCGGAAAGCAGACGAGTTATCAATCATGATTGCTCCGTGGCGGGTGATATCCTCTGCATATTCCTTGGATACAGAGCCGCCTGCAGAAACGAAAGCAATATCAATACCCTTGAATAGGTCGCCATGTTGGAGTAGTTCTACGGTGTATTCCTTACCGCAGAAAGTATATGTTGTGCCCGCAGAACGTGCGGAGCCGAAAAGTCGAAGGGAAGTGATAGGGAATTGGCGTTCAGCCAAAATGCGGAGTAGTTCTTGTCCTACGGCGCCTGATGCGCCCACGATAGCTATATTCATAGTAGTCGAATTGTGTGGTTATTGTGCGTTTATTGTCCGTCTATTGTGCGTGAATAGTGCGTAATTGACAGGTAAAATAAGGCTGTCTGCCCGAAGTCAAACAGCCTTATCGTAGTAAAATTAAAGGAGAGTAATTGTCAATTCCTCTGCCTCCTCGAAAGCAACTTTACCTTCGCGAGCTAACCAGCCCAAAGCGAGGTTCAAGTCGTCGTTTTTCAATTTTGTAGCTTTCTTCAAAGCTTTGAGTGTGAGAGCACCACCTTGTAATGCATTCCAGATCAAACCTGCGTTCTCACCAATCTTAGTTGTAATCATAATACCTTAAAAAATAAAACAGTAAATATATAGGCGGCAAAGCCGCGTTTAATATGTTCAATATTGTTCAGTGTTGTTTAAATTCGTTTGAAGAGCAAGCATGCGTTGTGTCCGCCGAAGCCGAAATTATTGCTCATGGCATAGTGGATATCTCGCTGCTGCGCCTGGTTGAATGTGAAATTGAGTTTGTAATCAATATTTGGATCTTCATCCCCTTCCTCATGGTTGATGGTTGGAGTTACTACTCCGTGTTGCATAGAGAGAATCGATATGATTGCCTCTACTGCACCTGTACCACCAAGGATATGTCCCGTCATGGATTTGGAAGATGTGAGGCTGATATGATAAGCATGTTCGCCAAACACATCTTGGATGGCTTTCACTTCTGCCACATCACCAATTGGCGTGGATGTGCCGTGGGTATTGATATAATCCACTTGTTCGAGCGCTATACCAGCTTCGTTGATAGCCAACTGCATGGCATTTTTTGCTCCTGTACCTTCTGGGTCTGAAGCCGTAAGATGGTATGCATCGGCTGTGAGTCCAATACCAACCAGCTCGGCATAGATATGTGCCCCGCGTGCTTTGGCATGTTCGTATTCCTCCAGAATCAAAGCACCTGCTCCCTCTCCCAACACGAATCCATCGCGCGAAGCGGAGAAAGGACGGCAAGCCGTTTGAGGTGAATCATTGCGAGTAGAGAGAGCGTGCAAGGCATTGAAGCCACCAACACCAGAACACTCAACCGCAGCTTCGCTGCCTCCAGTTAGGATAATATCTGCTAAGCCCATACGAATTTGGTAACAAGCACTAGCAATGGCATGAGAAGAAGAAGCGCAGGCAGAAGTGGTAGAAAAATTCACACCTTTGAAACCATGGCGGATAGCCAACATACCAGCAGCCATATTGGTGATAGTCATTGGAATATAAAAAGGACTATATCGAGGTGTGCCATCACCAGCGCCAAAGCCACCAGCATTACAATCAAGGGTATAAATACCTCCCATACCACTACCGAAAATCACACCACAACGTAGCGCATCTTCTTGTTCGATGCTGACTTTAGCATCAAGCAAGGCTTCTTCTGCCGACTTGAGTGCATAATGAATATAGCGATCATAACGTCGCAACTCTTTGGCATCAAGAAGTGAGGACATGTCTAATCCTTTGACTTCGCATGCAAATTGCGTCTTAAACTTTGACGCATCAAAATGAGTTATATTATCTGCCCCACTCTTTCCTTGGATGAGGTTTTGCCAAGTGCTTGCCACATCATTTCCCAATGGTGTGACCAATCCTAATCCTGTGATTACTACTCGCTTTTGCTGCATATCCTTATATACATCCAACGAGTTTGCGGATTATTCCACAAACTCGTCCATGGTAAAAGTCAAAATACTTGAGAACTTACGCTTGAAGTTTCTCAATATATTCAATAACGTCGTTAACAGTGTTGATGTTTTGAGTATCCTCGTCTGGAATAGAAATACCAAACTCTTTCTCAAACTCCATGATCAACTCTACAGTGTCAAGAGAATCTGCGTTGAGATCTGCTGTGAAGCTTGCATCTGGAGTAACTTGTGACTCTTCTACACCCAATTTATCAACGATAATTGCTTTTACTTTTGATTCAATTGCTGACATAATTACAATTTTTTTAGTTGTTAATTATATTAATTTTTATTATTTTCTTATTTATTCTTGCGAAATCGAGTGCAAAGTAACTACTTTTTTTTGGAATATGCAAATTTTTCGAAAGAAATGTGCATTTATTCTAATATTTCGACCTGAATTTTACCAATTCTTGCACCAGATTTGCCCATTTGTGCCAAAAATACGCTATCCCCATCTAAGTTAGGAATATAGACATTTGTGAGTGTTTTGTGCGTATGTGCGCCAATGATAATATCTATATTTCGAGTTGCTTGTGCCAATTCCACATCCGATAGTTTGCCTTCGGTACTTGGGTGTGTTCCCTGATGACTTAAACACACTATTACATCGCATTTCTCCTTATTTTTTAAGGTATTTGCTACATCTTGAGCTGTAGCAATAGGATCTAAGTACTGCAATGGTGCGAAATTGCGTTCTGCTATCAAACCAGCGGGATCAATACCAATACCAAACACACCGATTCGCACGTTTTGACGACGAATAACCGTGTATGGCAATACTAATCCCTCCAATACAGAGCCTATGACATCGTAGTTGGCACATACCACAGGAAATTGTGCTCCTTGCAAAATTGCTGCCAAAGTATCAACGCCGTTATCAAATTCATGATTACCTAACATCACGGCATCATACCCCATTCTATTCATTGCGTCGATTTCTATACGACCATGATAGAAGTTGAAATAAGGTGTGCCCTGGCAAAAATCACCTGCATCAAACACCAATAGATTAGGATCTGCTTTGCGTTCTTGTGCAATCAACCCCATACGGCGAGTATAGCCGCCGCAGAACTCATCACGTTTGCCTTCTTCCAACGCTTCCACCTGAGAGTGTGTATCATTGGTGTGTAAGATGGTCAAAGTATGCAACTTGGGCTGTGTGCATGCTGCACAACAGCAAGTTAGTAATACTACAATAAATTTAGAAACGCTTTTGTATATCTTCATGGGTTAATACGATGCTAATAGTTTGACCATTAGGAAGATGGCGTACGGAAGACGACTGCTGAAGTCGATCAACCAAGTCGCGCATCTCCAATTCTGTTAACGATTTTCCCTGTGGAATAGCCATCTGTTCTGCTAATCCAAGTGCAATCATCTCTTGCCATTGTTGTGTAACTGAAGCTTCGGTGTCTTGCACGCTATGAATCACTTGCAAGATTGCATCTGAAGCATTCTTTTGCCCTAGTAGCGCAGGCACAGCATTGATAGCATATGCCATAGGAGAAAATTGTTCTAACTCAAATCCAACACTTTGTAACTCAGGTAAGAGTTGCTCTAAGGTGCTCAAATCATCTGCGGAAAGCTCTAACACTTCAGGGAAGAGAAGTGGTTGAGTAGCAGCCTGCTTATTTTTAAGTTGCTCAAGCAATACCTTATACAACACGCACGTGTGTGCGCGATGTTGGTGTATCAGAAGCAATCCAGCAGCAGTCGTCGCCAAGATATAGCGGTTGTCCCATTGGATCAATGGCGTATTGTCTATAACAAGAGAAGGCTCGAATAATGGTTCTGTAACAGCAGTTTCTATATTCTTAGGACGCTCATAGAGTTGGTCCCAGCCTGTAGGTGCTGTACGTGTATTTTGTGCCTTGAACGGGTTGTAATGCGGATCTAATTGCATGCGCGGAGCTGCCACTGGGGTATCCAAAGTACGCTGCGGTATATCTAAATGCGATTCTGTAGTGAAGTCAAGTGAAGGAGCTACATTGAATTTGCCCAATGCCTCTTTAGCAGCTGCCAATAGAATTTGGAATATCGCCTGCTCATCAGCAAACTTAATCTCTGTTTTGGTAGGGTGGATATTCACATCTATTGCATCTGGATGAATATCAAAATACAAGAAATATGAAGGCGAATGGTCGGGCAATAACATTCCAGAATAAGCGGTCATCAATGCTTTGTGGAAATATGGATGACGCATATAGCGACCATTCACAAACATGTACTGCTGGCTATTTTTGCCTGCTGTTTCGGGCTTACCAATAAAACCTGAGATATGTACCAATTCGGTTTCGGTAGCAATATCTACCAGTTGCCCTGTATAAGGTTTAGAGGAATGTCCAAAAACCGCTTCAATGCGTTGTTTTTGAGTGCAAGGAGACAGTTCGGAGATAATCTCATCATTGCTTACAAAGGTAAACTGTACGTGCGGATTGACCAATACAATACGCTGGTACTCAGTGATAAGATTGCGCAATTCTGTTTGGTCTGTTTTGAGGAACTTGCGTCGCGCAGGCACATTGTAGAATAAGTTTTTCACGCGCATATTCGTGCCCACAGGACATTGCACCATCTCCTGAGAAATCACCTCGGAGCCTGCAATCTCAATGCGCGTACCGACTTCATCTTCCGTGCGACGTGTTTGTACCTCTACATGTGCTACTGCACAGATACTTGCCAGCGCTTCACCACGAAAACCCATTGTGCGCAATTGGAACAGGTCGCTGGCTTGGCTTATCTTTGAGGTAGCATGACGCTCAAATGCCATGCGTGCATCGGTAGGGCTCATGCCCTTGCCATCATCCACCACCTGCAACAGCGTGCGTCCTGCATCGCGGACAATCACGCGAATATGCCGAGCACCAGCATCCAATGAATTCTCCACCAGCTCTTTTAGACAAGAGGCGGGACGCTGAATCACTTCGCCAGCCGCAATCTGGTTGGCAACGCTATCGGGTAGAAGATGAATGATATCACTCATAGCAAATAGTAAAACGCAAACAACAACAATCCAAGCAACGCTATCCACAACAATAATTTGGATGCGCGTTTGGTATGGTCTTTGCGATTATAGGTATTCGTCTCGTGAGCTTCACGGAACGAACCACGATGAAGACGCGCAAGTTTATCCTTGCGCGCCTCCTTTTCTTTATCATAGTAAATGGGGCGATAATCCCACTTACGTGGTTTGGGTACTTTTGGGAATAATACCGACATTATTTAACGATTGCTTGGAACTTCTCGTCTGCTGTGTATTTTGCAAACTCGATATCTTGAGCAGCTTTAGCCTTGAGGTTAGCATCACGCTCAACAGCCACAGCCAAGTTTGCATATACAGCTTCGCGATCGTTGGTGCGAGCACCTACTACAGCAGCCAAGTAAGCGGTTGTAGCGTTAGGTTTCTCTACCTTAGCCAATGTTTGGCGAGCAGCAGCATAATCCTCGTTCAAGATTTGTTGAACAGCAGCGTTGTTGCTTGCAGAGTTGCCATAAGCATTCTTAGCAGCAGCATAGTCACCCTTCATGGTGTAGAGTGTACCCATAGCAGCTTTCAAGTCACCTTGTGTGCCAGCAGCCTTACCAAGATGCTCCTCAGCTTTAGCCAAGTCGTTCTCAGCCATAGCAGCCAAACCAGCGTTGTAGTTTACATCAGCGTTGTTAGGAGCAATTTGCAAAGCTTTAGCGTAGCAACGGCGTGCCTCAGCTACATTGCCTTGAGCAAAGTAAACCATACCAAGGTTGTTGTGTGAACGATAGTCATTACCAAATTGAGCAACTGCTTTCTTGTAGATAGCAGCTTTCTCATCCAAGTTGCAAGTCAAAGTAGCCGCATAAAGCAACTCCTCAACGTTCAATGCAGCAGCATCATTCTTAGCCAAAGCAGCGATTTCATCATCAGACTTGCCAATCAAGTCGGTAGTCAAGATGAGGCGGCTACGACGCAATGCAGGAAGAACTTCCTCTGCGATAGTCTTGAACACTGCGCTCAAGTTCTTGATTTGTGCCTCGCGCTCCTCTGGGTCAGAGTACATGCTCAACACGCGCAATACCAACTCCTTATCTTGGATATTGCTAGCTTCCATTGCAGCTTGGAAACCAGCCCAGTCCTCTGCTGTGATGTTTGACTCGATAGTCGCATTCACTTTCGCTTTCTTCAATTGCTTTTGCAAGTGCTTTTGTGATTTAGCTTGACGAGCGTCTGCCAACTTAGCATTCAAGCCTTCCTCACCATCTGGAGAAGCATAACCAGCAACTTCCAATTTGTTGATAGCCTTGTTTGCTGTTGTATCTGCAGATTTGATAGCTGCATAGAGATCCTTCAACTCTTGAGATTTCAACTCAGAGTTGCGCAAAGTAGATTGTTGGATCAAGAATTTGATGTCAGCCTCTTGAACCTCTTGGATGATACGTTGGAACTTGTCAGCAGTTACTTGTGGCTTCACGTCTTGTGCTTGCACTAACTTAGCGGTAGAAACTACACCGTCTGCCAATTTCATTTCAGGAATCTCAACTACCTTGTTGCCATTCTTAGCAGTAAAGCGGAAATACAACTCAGATTTTGCCATTGCAGGAACATACTCAAATGAAGCCTTCATTGCAAAGCGACCACCTGCCTTATAAGGGATAGTTGTACCGTTCTCTTTAGCTTTCTCACCTACAAAGGTCACAGGCTCGCCTACAACTTCACCACCCTCATATTTCAATACAGGAGTGATAGTCAATACAGCTTTAGCACCAAATTTCTTTACAGGGAAAGTACCTGTAATGTCAGCCTCAACCAAGTTGCCAACTACAGTTAATGGACTTGGGTTTACGGTAACTTGCTCTGGTTGAATAGCAGTTCCGCAAGATGTCAGAATAGCAAACACCATTACTGACGCAAAAACTTTCAAAGATTTTTTCATACTTGTTTATTTTTATTTGTTTTAATTAGTTTCTTGGGTGTGATTTAGTTGTTTCTGTCATTTATCCTACAAAAACTGTGCAATAAGCACACTATATCGGCTGCAAAGGTACAAAAATATTTACAAACACACAAGTATTTTCTAAAAAAGTTTGTTTTTTATGCATTTTTTATCGTACATACTTGGTATAGCCCTCACTTTTATTGACCAATATGCCATCCAGGTAGTCTTCTGAATGATAGGTGTTGTTCAGTGCATCTTGCCATGTATATTCTATAGTATAACTACGATTAGTTACCACTTCACCTTTTGTATTTAGGTATATAACTGTGCCGTCCTTCCTCGAAAATCCCTCTGCTACATATTCATTTTTTTCGGAAGTGAAATAATAGGTGTACGTGTCATCAAAATAGTTAATCTGTTTCGATTTCCATGATAGTGGTTGAGAGAATGAATTATCAACGAACACGGTAGTATCATATTGAACACTCATTAATTCATCGTTGTGTTGCGCATAGTTTTTGTATTCTCCATATCGTGTAAGGTGGGAATATGTATAGGTGTATTCGTGTGTTAATTTTCCCCACCAATAAATCTTAGATGAAATTTCTCGATGGTTGTTATCATACTGATTATACCTTACTGATTGCTTAGATCTTTCCTCCAGTACTTTAGTCCTTTCAAGATCATACCAAATGATAGTGTCACGAGTACGTACCTCGTCACCTGCTGGATATTCTTGCCATCTTATATCCATATTATTTATATTTTCACGGGTATATTTATGTACCAATTTATCTCCGCTGTATTGAGATTCAGATTTGATATATTTAACATCCTCTCCTCGCTCTATAACCGTCTTATATACCATATTCAACGGTGCTGATAGATAATCTGGATGTGAATAAGTACACCAATTAGCACTTTCAATTTCGTATTTTGTGCTCATTTTAGTGATTTCTTCTGGATTGTTACTTGGGCTTTGCTCACAAGAAAACATCAGCAATGGTGTTAAGATTAAAATTAAATGATTTTTCATGTTGAGGGAGTTTTAATTATTGGTCGAATTAGTCAAATTATCCGAGTTGGTGGAATATCGAGTGCAAAGTTACATATTTTTTTGTAGATGTGCAAATTTTGGTGTATCTTTGCAGCATATTAGGGTTGAAAACAAAAATTATATAACATTATACCAAAAAAATGCAAAAATTTTTAACATTGCTGTAGTAAACCGAATAGGTGGTGCGTCTAATGGGTAAACATTAGTAAAAAGTTCGCGGCAAGGTATGTTGATCCTACGGTCAGAGCTGCTGAATCACCTATAAATAACCTATGAATCACCTAAGAATAACTAAAGAATAACTAATGAATCACTAAAGATTTATAAGGGAAAGACAGCGTAAAAACAAACGAGAGATATGAAACAAACCGAAAAAGAATTTGCGGCCCTGGTCAAGGAGCAGAAAAGCACGATATATAGTATCTGCTATATGTTCTCCAAAGACAAGGATGAGATAGATGATCTCTTTCAAGAGACATTGATTCATCTGTGGCAGGGCTTTGAGAAATTTCGCAACGAGAGTAAGATTGAGACATGGGTGTATCGCGTGACAATGAACACCTGTATCTCGATGGACAGAAAAGAGAAACGCCGCGGCGAGCGTATTCCGTTGGCAGTGGATATTGACTTATTCGATGAAAACGACAAAGACATGGAGCAAGTGCAGATGCTCTACAAGCGGATTCAGAAGCTGGGGCTGTTCGACAGAGCGATAATCATGCTTTGGTTGGAGAACCTAAGTTACGATGAAATCGGAGAAATTGTGGGTATCAGCGCAAAAAATGTGTCGGTGCGATTGGTGCGTATCCGTGAACAATTGAAGAAACAGTAACCATTAACCTTTAACGAATAAATATTATGGATGAATTGCAAGAAATGCGCGAGCAAATGGCTGCGCTGAAAGAGAAATTGAATAAGCAGGAGATTGTCAATGAAAGACTTATGCGAGATGTGTTGACGACAAAACAAAGAAAAGATGTAATAGGCTCATGGGTTTTGCTGATCTTCTTGGGTAGTACGATTGTTCTTATATGGACGCTGAAACTTTGTGTGCCAGAGATAGATGCGGATTGGTGGCAAATAGGTTATCTGACTATCGCGTCTGTCTTAGCGCTTGTATGCGTAATAACACCCGTTTTTATGATTAAGATGAAAGATATTCGTTCTGGTCAATTATTGGACGTAGCAAAACAAATGAAGCGATCACATGCATATATAAATGGTCAAGGGCATAAGCTATGGATTTTATTAATGATATTGGGACTTGTTTTTGATTTTACACCTTCAACGTTCCATGGCGGAAAAGTGGATTGGGTAGGAGTTTGTATGTCTATTGTATGTTTGTTAACTATATTTATTATCGGTATAGTTCGTAGGTCACGGGGTAAGAGTTTTTATAGAAATAGATGGGAGAAGGAACTGGAACAAATTGAAGAAATGTCCGAATTAGACGAGGAAAAAGAGGAAACAGAAAAGTGAAAACTGAAAACGGAAAGGTGAAAACAATAGAAAAAACGCATTTCTCTTGCAGAAGTGCGTTTTTTTTTGTACTTTTGCACGCTAATAAATAGGTAAACACATATGAAAAAGCAACACATTTTTATTTGCGTGCTCTGCGCAACTACCCTCATCGCTTGCCAACCTTCGGAAGAACAACGTGCAGCAATCCTAGTTTCTGATGCACAAACACTCGTAGATAGTGGGCAATGGCGACAAGCACGTATTGTGCTGGATTCTTTGCATGTTACTTATCCCAAACAAGTTGGACAACGCCGTCTTGCTAAGGCATTGGAAGATAGTATTACATATCTCGAAGCACAACGCACATTGGCATACACCGACACCCTCTTGCCTCCATTATTAGAACAAGTGGATGGACTTATCAAACGCTTTAAATATGAGAAGAATGCCAAATATGAAGATCACGGCAAGTATGTCCATCGCCTACTCAGCACAGGCAGCAATACCTCCCGTAATTTTCTCCAAGCTTACGTCCAAGATGATCGTCAAACGTTCGTGAAGAGTTATTACTACGGCAATACGCAAATGAATCAGCAATCTGTTGTTCTTAGTGCTGGTGGCGAAGAATCTGTATATCAAGGACATAATCACCATTTTCAAGACGGCGCTCATCACGAAGTTATGACTTTAGAAGATGAAAGCGCACTCTCTTTGCTCAATTTTATTAGCGCTCATCATGATGCTCGTATCCGAGTGGAAGGTAAAGGCGATAAACCTACGCATAATTGGGTGTACTATCTCAACGAACAAGAAAAAGAGGCGCTTTCGGATACCTACCAATTGGGCTGGCTGATGAAAGATATCAATCGTTTGGAACAAATGCAACGCGTGGCTACAGCTCAAATCGCCCGCTATGAACAAAAATAACGCATGCCTTTGATTTGGGCATGCGCATGTACTGTAATATTTAAGTTGTCTTTATACCGTTATAATTGGTATGAGAACGTGCACATCCATCCCCATTCATGCATTTTTTGTTTAGGGAGAATAGGTGTGCGAAGAATATTGTTTAATCCGAAATCATAACCAGCTTGCAAACGATATCTATCCCATTCAATACCACCACCTAATCCAAACTGGATATTGGTACGGTAGAGCTCATGGGCCATATAACGCTCGTATGATTTTACAGGAAATCCCTGTTGTTCAAGCCATTGTGAAGTCTGCTCAGAGGTCTTGTTGGTAATCGCATCGTAGTTGGTCAAGCCTATTTGCAACTGCGGACCTGCGTAGAAAAACATGCGTAGTTGTTTCCATAATGTAATATTGTAGTACGCGCGCACGGGGATGGAAAGTTGGAGTTGAAGCACATCGTGCTGCATGATGTTATATTGCGCACTCTCTTCAGTCATTGAAGGCCAATGTTGGTTGTTTCTGCCGTAAGTGAATGTGGCCAATGCACCTGTTTGCAAACTAAAATTGTATGGAAGAACAAAATCTACCGTCGCACCAATACGCAAACCATGTAAATAGATAGCAGAGGTATCCTGCGTGCGATGATTCAACTGGGCATAGCCGACTTCAAATCGCCATGGAGCAGAGAACTTGTACACTTGTTCTGGTTTGTCTTTGCGAGTTGGATCAAAAAAATCTGCATTTGCAGTCTGCAAATCAGGTAAAGAATTTCTGTCCTCTTGAGCTATAGCAATAGTGGGTATTATTGCAAATAGTAAAAATATGTAAAAAATGCGTTTTTTCATATTCTTTGTTATCTTTTTCGGCTACAAAGGTACTGCTTTCTGCGGAAATATGCAATTTTTTTTGAAAAAATATGCTTTTTCTTGCAAAATATTTGCACAATTCAAAAAAAGGTAGTACCTTTGCAGCCGATTTTCGCCCATAAAGGAGAAAATGGTGCCATCGTCTATCGGTTAGGACAAGAGATTTTCATTCTCTAAAGCGGGGTTCGATTCCCCGTGGCACTACAGATAACGACAAGTATAACAAACTAAATTACATTACATTTAAGAGATGGCAAATCATAAATCATCTTTGAAGCGCATTCGCCAAACGGCTACCCGTAAGGCTCACAACCATTATTATGCAAAGACAACTCGCAACGCAGTTCGCGTTTTGCGTGCTACAACTGACAAGGCTGCAGCAGAGGCTCTCCTTCCAAAGGTAAGCTCAATGTTGGATAAGTTGGCTAAACGCAACATCATCCACCGCAACAAAGCTGCAAACTTGAAATCAAGCTTGGCTTTGCACACTAACGCTCTTTAAGCGCATTTGATTAACCACAATATAGTGGGGCTACCAAGTGGTAGCCCCTTTTGTGCGTAGTATATTATTACCAAACGACGATTAACTAATAGTATATTTTCTATTGGTCTAATTTAGGAGTTATAAATATTCCTTGATGGCAGTTTCGTTAAACAAATCGCGCTCTTTATCGCAGAACCAGCCCCATTTGTTGAAATATTTACACATGTTCACTGCGTGTATCCATAACATCTTCAGCGACTTATAAGAAGCTTTCTCATGGTTGTGAATGATTGTTGCGTGCGGGAAATAGATGGTAAGATAATTTCTGTGTATGCGACGAGTAAGATCCATATCCTCTGGGTACATGAAGAAACGCTCATCAAAAAGTTTTGCTTGTTGCACGGCCTTTGTGCGTAATAGCATAAAACAACCGCTGAGATACGGAACATTCATTAGTTTGTCATAGCCAGAAGCACGCATTTCGTATGTTTGATTGCGACGATTGATCAACCTTTTCGGCAGAAAACGTCTTCCAAACACATCAATAGGAGTGGGTAATAACTTGCATAGATATTGTAATTGGCCATTTGGATAAACAACTTTAGGCATTAAACTGCCTACTTCAGAATGTTGAATCATGAAGGTTAACATTGTTTCTAATGCTTCAGCAGTCAAAACTATATCCGAATTAACAACCAAATGATATGGGACATCATCATAAATTGATTCTCGTATTGCAATATTGTGAGCTGTACCATAACCCAGGTTATCAGCATTATGGTGGTATGTGATTTTGGAGGATTGAAGCGGTAATTGGTATTGTTCTAGCGGAGAATTGTCTATCCAATATACATGGTTTACCTTATCAAGTTGCAATATAACTTCTGTTAAATCAGCGACTTGCTTCCAATTAGGTTGATATAGAACAAATGATACGTTCAGCATGATTTGTAATTAAAACAAAATTGTTTGCAAAGATACTACTTTTTTTTGAGACAAACAAAAAAAATACATTTTTCGTAAAATTGTAAAAAATGAAGCGAAAAATTTGGTCAAATAAAACAAATATTGTATCTTTGCAAAGATAATTGGAGAATAATGAAGTTCTAATTAAAAGTATTTAAAATATAAAGTTATGAAAAAAATCAAATTTTTAGTTGCAATGATGCTAATAGCTATTGTGCCAATGTTGTTTACTTCTTGTGAGGAAAATCCTGAACAAACTCCAGAGCCAACAATTGCTGGCACATGGGAGTGTATGGAAGCAATTTTGAAGTATGATGGAGGTGGTGAAGACCTTGATTCGTACAAAGGACAAACATGGAAATTTGACGAGTTAAATATACTGACAATAGGTGATAAAACCTATGACTATACAATATTTAATAACACGTTAACTACCTCTTATGCTGCATTGTACGAAACAGATCACTTCAAGGTTGATACTCTTACATCGGAGAATTTGATACTTTCTGCAAGTTATGTTGAAGAAACCAAGGTTGGTGATATTGATATTACGGTGATTTTAACTTTCAAACGTCTCAGCGAATAACAAAACAACATATTCTTAACAAGAAAGTATTTTTATATTAGATTGCTTTATTGTTAATAAAATAGGGGTTTTATCCCCTATTTTTTATTGGCTTCTTCCGCACTCCTCAAAAATATCACAATAAATTTATATATAGTACTTTACACCACTATCCAAGCCGAAATAGCCGTTAGAATCGCCTCTAAATGGCTAAAAACCGTATATCCAACAGCCACACTTCCTGTTCCACCAACCAGCAACCAACGAACTGCATCCATCCGCATGGCCAACCGCTCTAACATCGTATATCTACGCAAACTCTTTTGCAACTCGCTACTGGGCGATGGCATGAGATTAATCTGACGAATCGTATCCGCCATAAACGCCTCATTATCTTTTACTTGCGGAGCATTCGCCCGCAAACGCTTTTTTATTTTAGTATTGGTTATCATATTCGTCTTAGTTCCTTGTTCCTTATTCTTGACTCAAAATTGCCTTCAGCTTCTTTCTGGCTCGAAACAATATCACCGCTATATTGCCTTCTGATATTTCGGTTATCCTGCTAATCTCTCGAATACTCTTTTCCTCCAAATAATACAGTATCACCACAACCTTCTCTTGTTTCGGCAATTGGTCAATCGCTTGATACAGTGGCTCATAGCGAAAAGCTAAATCAGTCTGCTCACTCGCTACTTCCGTATCAACACTCTCATAGTTCTCTACTGCCACGCGATGGGTATTCCAGTATTTATTCTGTTCGTTAAGGTATTCATTGTAGGCAATCCGAAATACCCATGTCTGCAAAGCCGATTTGTGCTCAAAGGTAGCACAATGCAAATATGCCTTCAGTATGGCTTCTTGTGCAAGATCATTTGCCAGTTCTTCATCGCCATGAGTCAGCACAAGCAGGAACCGCCGAAGGGATTCCTGCAAGCCGCCAATGGCGGAAATAAACTGCTGCTTATCCATAAATTGATGAAAAACAAGTGATTTTGAAAAATAAGTCAGACAGATAAACGCAGTTTACTCTTTTTCAGCAAGTGCTTTTTCTTCTCTCTCAATTTCTTTCTTGAGATAATTCTTTGACACAAAGAACATCACCAAGAATGCCACACCAATAGTCAGGAGCAAACCTCCGATGATTACAGCCTTGTTAATTGGGTTGATGAACAAGCCATAAAGGAGTACAAACAATCCTACCAACGAGCAAAGTGCACCATACTCCAAGTGTTTCAACACTGCCATCTTGGTGGTCTTCTTTTTGCTGTCCGTCTCATTCAACATCTCAGCCATTGCTTTGAAGTCAATGTTTGCGCTTTCGCTCTTCTCAATCATCTGAGAGATAAGTTTACTATGCTCCTCCACTTTGTGACGGCGGTTTTTGAGATACATAATCACACCCGTCAAAATAATGGCAGGTATTCCACCAAAAAGTAACAACATTCCAAATAGGGGCACTAATTCATCAATAATAGCTGCGTACATAATACTAAAAATTTAATAAGTTTAACAAATCGTTTTCTGTCGCTTCTTTGCGACTACACCCATTAGACAAATGAGAAAAAGAAAATATTACAAACGACTGTTATTTTTTCTTCCAAAACACATCATTTTGCCTGTGTCTTGTTCCACGTTCCTCAAAAATATTCAATTCTCAGAGCGTTATTTTGCCATTAAAATGCTCGTAAAGCTTTGTCCCTGAGCGAGTTCCGAGCAAATCTATCCATTCTTTCAATTTGGCGCTTCTAGCACGCGCCACGGAGCCAAAGCGTTGCAGTATCTTTTGCTTCGTAACTGCTCCAACTCCCTGAATATCATCGAGTTCGCTCTTTGTTTGAGCCTTACTTCGCTTCTTTTTATGGTAACTGATAGCAAATCTATGCACCTCATCTTGTATCTCCACCATCAGACGGAAGATCTCGTCCGTCACTTTCATGCCAAACTCCTGAACTGGGTCGCCATAGAGTAGGGTATTCGTTCTATGCTTGTTGTCTTTCTTCAATCCAGCTATCGGAATCTGCAAACCCAACTCACCTTCCACTACCTCACGAATAGCCCCCATCTGTCCTAGTCCGCCATCGGCAATAATCAAGTCGGGTAGGGGACTACCTTCTTCCATCAATCTTGTATATCTTCTCCTCACAACCTCCCTCATACTCGCGTAGTCATCGGGACCTTCCACAGTCTTGATCTCAAACTTCTTATACTCACTCTTGCATGCTTTTCCCTTCTTAAACACCACACAACCTGCGACCGCATTGCTACCTTGCGTATTCGAGTTGTCAAAACTATCAATCCACATGGGTAGGGTAGGTAAGCCTAACAGATTCTGCAACCCTCCCAATATTCGCGCTGCTCGTTGGTCAGGATTCAGTTTATCATCTTGTTTAATTCGGTCTTTCTTATACTGCTGCACATTCTGCATCGCCAGATCCAGCAGTTTCTTTTTGTCGCCTCCCAAAGCGATATTCACATGCAGATTTTCATCAATTATCTCCGGAATAAACGGAACAATCACTTCCTTCGTAGTACTTCCCAATTGCTCCCTTAATTCGTAAATACCCATCGCCAAGACCTCCTCTCGGCTCTCATCCAACTGCTTCTTGTACTCAATTGTCTGTCCCTGTACAATACTTCCCCTGTGCACATGCAGCATGCTGATATACACATTTTGCCCCATTTCATCGTATCCGAATACATCCACATCGCCTGCGTGGGAGTTCGTGATAATAGTCTTACTGGTAAATTGTTCGATGAATTCGAGCTTTTCTTTCAATCTTCCTGCCTCCTCGTAGCGCATTTCCATAGCAGCTTGCAGCATCTCTGCCTCTATCTGCTTAGCAATCTCTTGTGCATCGCCTCGGATAATCTTCCTTGCTGCATCTATATATTCTAAATACTTCTCCCGACTAACTTTCCCCTCACATACACCGCAGCAATTACCCAAATGATACTTCAAGCACACACGATATTTCCCCATTTCAACGCTACTTTTATTCATTTGCATAGCGCATGTACGAATAGGGTAGAGCTTATGTATTAGCTCCAAAACCAAGTCCAAAGTATAACCAAAACTATACGGACCAAAATACTCGCCAACCCCCTTGATAATCTTCCTTGTCTTAAATATCCTAGGATATTCCTCCCTCGTAATACAAATACTTGGATAACTCTTTCCGTCCTTCAGCAATATGTTATAGTGTGGCTGATACTGCTTAATCAGGTTATTTTCGAGTAAAAACGCATCTTGCTCGCTATTTACCACCACATATTTAATATCAGCCACGCTCTGAACCAGCAGTTTGGTCTTGTATCTATCCTGCTCTTTATGAAAATAACTACTTACTCTGCGCTTTAGGTTCTTTGCCTTACCCACATATATCACTTCCCCTACCTCATTGAAGTATTGGTACACCCCCGGCTCTTCAGGCAACCGCCGAAGTATCTCTTGTATATGTGGATTTTTAGACATCTTTTCCGATCAAATCGGAGAAAATTAGCAACTAAGCAAGCTACTAATCTCTACATCATCTCCAATAGCCTTGCGACCATTCAAGAAGTCCAACTCAATAATAAAGTTGATATACACCTTCTTTACATTGAATTTTCTCACCAACTCCAACGCCGCAGCCATCGAGCCACCTGTAGCCAGCAAGTCGTCATGCAAAAGCACAACATCATCCTCACACAACGCATCTGCGTGTATCTGAATAGTATCTACGCCATACTCCTTGGCATAACTCACCTCAATAGTCTCAGCTGGCAATTTACCTGGTTTACGAACAGGCACAAAACCAGCACCCAAATCCATCGCCACAGCGGGACCTAATATAAATCCCCTTGATTCAATACCAACTACTTTTGTGATGCCATAAGCACGATACAAATTCACAATCTCATCTTTCATCCATTTCAAATACTCTGGATTACTCAATACGGTAGTAATGTCTTTAAAAATAATTCCTGGTACAGGAAAATCCTTTACATCGCGAATAGCCGCGAGCACTTCTTCGTGTTTCATATCTTTTATTTATTATTAATTATCTTACTATATTTAGCAAAAATGTCTTATGTTCCACGTGAAACAATTCACTAAACACTAAACTCTAAACACTAAACCATTATCTTCCCATCAGCACCAGCAACACACTCACATCATTTGGGCTAACACCAGGTATTCGGCTTGCTTCTCCAATCGTGTTGGGCTGAATACGGATCAATTTTTGTCTGGCTTCTGTACTGAGCGATTGCACGCTATTGTAATCAAAATCCTTTGGCAAGCGGATATTGTCCAATCTTCTCAGTTTATCTGCCGCCAACTTCTCACGCTCAATATATCCTTTGTATTTGATATTGATTTCCGTACTCTCTACAATCTCCTCTTGTCTTGCGCCCAATGTTTCTATCTTCTCTTTCAATTCAGGCAAAACATCTGCCAATCCCATAATCGTTACATTAGGACGAGCTACTATATCTATCAATTTACAAGTCTGCTGCAAGTCGCCATAGCCCATTTGGTTCAAATAAGCATTGATATCTTTGGCTTTTACAGATGTTGTACGCAGCATTTCTGTTAATGCCAGTTCCCCTTCCTGTTTACTCTTGAGCAACCCCAATCGATAATCATCTGCCAATCCAAACTCATAGCTGCGTTCTGTCAGTCGAGCATCGGCATTATCTTGGCGAAGCAGAATACGATACTCCGCTCTTGAAGTAAACATTCGGTATGGCTCATCCACTCCCTTATTTACCAAATCATCAATCAGCACGCCGATATAACTCTCATCTCTTGCCAGGGTGAATGGTGCTCCACCTGTGATATTTTGATGTGCATTAATACCTGCCACCAATCCTTGTCCTGCAGCCTCTTCATAGCCAGTAGTACCATTAATCTGACCTGCAAAGAAGAGGTTTTTGATCTTCTTTGTTTCCAATGTGTGAAGCAGTTGAGTGGGGTCAAAGAAATCATATTCTATGGCATATCCTGGTCGATAGAGAACTATGTTCTCTAAACCCTTCACAGTCTTCAGTGCTTGCCACTGAATTTGCCAGGGTAGGCTAGAGGAGAAACCGTTGATATAATACTCGTTCGAATCCACACCCTCTGGCTCTAAGAACAATTGGTGCATGTCCTTATCGGCAAAAGTCACAATCTTGGTCTCTATACTTGGGCAGTATCGTGGACCTATACTCTGTATCTGTCCGTTATACAATGGCGAGTCAGCTAATCCACTACGCAATACCTCATGCGTCTCTTGGTTGGTATAGGTAATCCAACAACTCATCTGCTTCAGTTGTCGCTGTACCGTATCCAAATACGAGAATTGATGATTATCCTCATCTCCCAACTGCTCCGTCAATTGCGAAAAGTCAATACTTCTCTTATCCACTCGTGCTGGCGTACCTGTCTTCATTCTATCCGTAGCAAAGCCTAATTGGCGCAACTGCTCAGTAATACCAAAACTACTTGGCTCGGATATACGCCCACCTTCAATCTGTGTCTTACCAAAGTGCAATAGACCATTCAAGAATGTACCATTGGTCAATATCACCGCCTTCGCCTGCATTTCTACACCCAACAATGTCTTCACTCCACAAACTGCACCGTCCTTAATAATTAACTCCATGACGGTATCTTGCCAAATATCTAAGTTTGGAGTCGTAGTCAATATCTTCACCCACTCTTCAATAAAGCATTTTCTATCGCTTTGACTGCGCGGACTCCACATGGCAGGACCTTTGCTGCGATTGAGCATACGAAATTGTATAGCGCTTCTATCGGTCACAACACCCATTTGTCCACCCATTGCGTCTATCTCTCTGACTATCTGACCTTTAGCTATTCCACCTACGGCAGGATTACAACTCATCTGACCGATCTTATTCATATCCATCGTGATGAGCAACGTCTTACTACCCATACGAGCAGCAGCGCTGGCTGCCTCGCAGCCTGCGTGTCCCGCACCTACTACAATAATATCGTACTTAAATTCCATATAATCAATCACTTATCTGCCAATTACTCTATTTCTATGCTTCCATCTGCCTTGTCCGCTAAAACTACTCTTCCCAATCGTTCGTAGTGGAGGCAAAAAAGCATCCTCTAAATGCGTCAATTCTTTCACTTCATATGTATTAGGTTCCATCGTAATACCGATAATATCAAATCTCGGAACCAACTCTATCTTATGAAACTTGATATACGCATTCGCTGCTGCAGCCATCCTTCTCCGCTTCAATTCATCTACAAACTCCTCTGGTCGTTTACTTCCAAAAGAACTTGTACGTGTCTTTACTTCCACAAAAACAATCTCCTTCTTGCTCACAGCTATCACATCCATCTCCAAATGCCCGAACTTCCAGTTGGTATCCACCACACGAAATCCCTTCTTGCGCATCGTTTCGCAAGCGATCTCCTCACCCTTCTGCCCTATGATATTATGCTCTGCCATCTCTATCCTTGCATCTTATTCACACGCGCTGCATCCAGTCTTAGCATAATCGCCAGCAATATCGTAAATCCCCACAACGACGAACCACCATAACTAAAGAATGGCAACGGAATACCAATCACAGGCAGCAGTCCTAACACCATACCTATATTAATAGTCACGTGGAACAATAATATACCCGCCACGCAATATGCATATATCATACTGAACTTATCACGCTGTCTTTCTGCAATATATATGATTCGTAATATCAATGCTAAATACAATAATAACAAGCCTGCCGACCCCAGAAATCCCCATTCTTCTCCCACCGTACAGAAGATAAAGTCGGTATCTTGCTCTGGTACGAACTTAAGTTTGGTTTGTGTTCCTTGCAAAAATCCTTTACCCGTAGTTTGACCCGAACCTATCGCAATCAACGATTGATTCACATTATATCCCGCTCCGTGAGGGTCATCTTTCATTCCTAGCAAAACCTCAATACGGATACGCTGGTGTGGCTGCAATATCTTGTGGAACGCAAAGTCACAACCTTGGCATAGTAGGGTAGAAACCAACACAAAACCCACTATCCATCCCATACTGCTCTTGCGTTGTTTCAGTGCTTGTAGCAATAAATAAATAGCTACAAATGCCAAACTAGCGATCGCTATATAATTAAAGTTAACCGCTATCCATATATTTACCAGCAATCCTATTCCATAGCAAGCCACTACGCCTAGAGCCATAATAATGCCAGAATGCAACTCTTTTTCCTTAGCAATCAGCAATCCCAGCACTATCATATGGATTACTGTTGTGCTTATCAATATTCCCAGATTACCCGTTCCAAAAAGTAATGCCATCTCGCCAAAACGAATCACTAATATAAAGAGTAATATACTCGCAACTCCCCAACTTAATACATATCCCGTCATACCTTGGCGATAAAAAGCCAACAAAAAAGAGATAAATACTAGTGCCGAACCGGTCTCACGCTGTGCTACCATAATGATCAACATCGGTACTCCCATCAGTAAAAAAGGTACGGTCAAATCGCGCAAATCTCGCACTTTATATCCATATCTACTCATATATTTGGCTATTGCTATCGCTGTGAAACATTTGGCGAACTCAGCGGGTTGCAAACTAATCGGACCTATCGTCAACCAGGACAATGAACCCTTGATATCCCTTGCAAAAATAGGTGTAGCGATCAATAGCAAAATCATCACTCCATAGAAGATATATCCCAACACATCATAAGCCTTCTCCTCTATCATCATTATGATTCCTCCCATCACAACGGCAGTCGCCAGCCAAACCAACTGCTTTCCTGCACGGTTGGAGAAGTCCCAGATATTCGTTTGATCAAACGAATAACTCGAACCATAAATATTCAGCCAACCAAACAGTGCAATCACGAGGAACAATCCTATTGTCCACCAGTCAATACCCGATATGATACTTCTGTTATTCCTCATCTGCTTTATCTATCAAATTCGCATTTACCATGCGGTCATATAGCCAATTTCGCTTGATTTCACCGGTCAAATACTGTTCCATCAACAGTGTAGCTATTGGGCATGCCCACGTGGAACCAAAACCTGCATTCTCTACAGCAACCGCTATCGCTATCTGCGGATTATCCTGTGGCGCAAAACCGATAAACAATGCATGATCTTCTCCATGAGGGTTCTGCACCGTACCAGTCTTTCCACAAATCTGCAATTCTGGCACGTTATACCACTTACCCGTACCTTCGGTCATCACACGCGCCATACCTCGATGTACTACGTCAAAATGTTTCGCATCTATCGAAGTGTGATGAATCCTCAATTTCATCGAGTCATTTCTGTTCAAGTGAGGAGTAATATAGTATCCCTTATTTGCTATAGCAGCCGTCTGATTGGCTAATTGAAGCGGTGTCACCAATATCTCTCCTTGTCCAATCGAAAGTGAGCGAATGGTGATTGCTTTCCACCCCCTCTTTCCATACAATTTATCGTACAATACAACTGATGGAACAGCTCCCTTCGCCTGTTCGCTAATATCGGTATCTTCAAACTTCTTACCCAGTCCAAAACTCATCACATGATCACGCCATGTTTGATAATGTCCCTTAAATTCGGCGTTATCATCGCTATACCCATCTTGCTGGAGCAAGTCTTTATACATGGCCCAAAAATAGGGATTGCAACTCTGCTCTATACCTTCCTCCAAATCCACAGGACTCCCATGATCGTGCGTACATTTGATTGGATATGAAGTTTGCCCATTGCATGCATATTGCGTTTTGGTAGTGATTACTCCTTCCTGTAATCCCACCAATGCTTGCAATATCTTAAAGGTCGAACCAGGTGCATATTGCGCTTGGGTAGCTCTATTTATTAGCGGTTTGTGTGCGTCTCTCAGTAGCGCTTGGTAGTTCTTCGAACGTTCTTGACCTACCAATGTACGAGGATCCCAGTTTGGAGCACTCACTAGCGCCAACACTTCGCCCGTTTGTGGTTCTATAGCCACTACGCTACCTACTTTGCCCTGCATCAATCGTTCTGCCAACAACTGCGTTTGGATATCTAGACCCAAATGCAAATCATTACCAGTCACAGCATCTCTATCTAATTTCCCCTCCTGATAGGGGCCCTGAATACGTCCGCGCGAGTCACGCATTAATATTTTCACTCCTTTTTCTCCGCGAAGTTCTTGTTCATACGTTCGCTCGATTCCATCCCGTCCTGAATAGTCTCCTGCGCTATAATAGGAATTCCTTTCCAAATCCCGCTGGTTCACTTCTCCCACACTTCCCAGTACATGAGAAGCAATCGGATACATATAATCGCGCAAAGTCCTACAACGTATATCTACACCTGCGTACTTATACAACTCTTGTTGCAATGCAGCCACTTCCTCTTGACGTAGCTGATCCATAAAGACTTGTGGAGAATAACGTGAGAATCCGCGATTCTTACGAGAATTCATCATGTTCTGCATGCGCTCTTCAAACTCAATAGTGGTAATTCTCAACTTCTCGCAAAAACTCAGCGTATCAAAAGCGCTATTTTGCATCTCTCTGACAATCATGGTCACCTCGTAGATAGGCTGATTTGCCACCAGCAACTCGCCATTTCTGTCGTAGATAAGTCCGCGTGAAGGATAAATAGTCTGTCGCAACTGCGCGTTGGTTTCGGCCTTTCCTTGAGTAGATTGGTCAATGACCTGCAAGATGAACAATCGTATAATATATGTGAGCACTACCAATACTGCAATGCCCGCTATCACATACCGCCGATTATAATTAGGGTCATTAATCATTGCTTAAAGATATCATATCCCATGATAATCAAAATAGTCAGCACGCTGCTAAGCAATGTTTGTAGTAGAACTATCCACCAGTTATGCCAGCTCCATGCCTCTAAAGCAAACACCATTAGGTGATGTATCACTACTAGGAATACCAAGCATTTTACATAGTCAATTCTGCCGATACTTAAGCTGCAAACTTCACCTTTTACCCGTTCCACATCCTGCAACACATATCCCAGTAATATTGGGCGTAAGAAGCTAAATGCTATACATGCAGCCATATTCACGCCTAATGAGCTGCTCCATATATCAAATATCAAGCCCACGGCTGCACCTATGAACATTTCTAACCAGCGTGGTATTTGTACGGGCAGATTCATCAGTATCAATACATATACCATTGGAAATCCCCAGCCAGCAATCTGTAGGTGATCAAACAATAGTACTTGCAGCAGCACTATCACCAACGCTTGTACTATTTGCTTAATCCATTCCATTCTTTTTTCCGATTTTATCGGTCATATTATCGTTTTTATTGCGTAGTACTTGTACGTATTTTAGAGCCTTGTAATCGGTACTCAATTCTACTGTAGTTTGATGGTAATTATCGCCTAATCCTAATTTCGTTTCAGTAACAACGCCCACCATTACGCCTTCTGGAAAGACGTTTGTTAAGCCACTTGTTACTACTGTATCTCCTTGATTCACTACCACATGCCGTGCCATCTCGGTCAAGTTAACAAACCTATAATTTCGACCATTCCATGCTGTTCCGCCTATTTGACCATTGCTTTTCAAACGACTACTAATGCTGATTTTTGTGTGGATAACTGGTACTACCAATGCATATTTTTCACCTACAGCACTCACTATTCCTACTACACCATTAGCGCCTATTACACCCATATCTACCTTTATGCTATCGCGCAATCCTTTGTTGATTGTCAAATAGTTATGCTGTTTGTTTATGCTTGTCCCAATTACTTTGGCGGGTATATATTCCCAGTCTAGATGACTATACACATACCCACTATCACGTTCGGTTGCAACCTCTACATTATTAGCTAGCAACATTAACTCGGCTTTTAGACGAGCATTCTCTTCTGCTAATTCTGTATTAATAGCACGTAGACCAAAATACTCCGCTACATTAGTCTTGATATTGTTTATTCCTGCCACCATTCGATTTGCGCCTGACCATGCAGCACTCTGCTGATATTCATTACAGGTGCATATCAGTATAAACGCAACAACTTCCAATATCAAGAATATTAGGAAGTTGCTATAGCGTAGTAAAAACTGTATCAAGTTTCGCATTTATCGAATCAAGAAGCCAAAATTGTTCACATTCTTCAGTGCCACTCCTGTTCCACGAGCCACAGCGTGCAATGGATCCTCTGCAACGTGGAAAGGAATAGTAATCTTATCTGTCAAGCGCTTGCTCAGTCCGTGCAACTGTGCACCACCACCAGTCAAGTAGATTCCGCGCTTCACAATATCGGCGTACAACTCTGGCGGAGTAGCTTCTAATGCTTGAAGAATAGCGTTTTCTATCTTCGCAATGCTCTTCTCTAAGCAGTGTGCAATCTCCTGATAACTTACAGGCACTTGCATCGGTAATGCAGTCACTTTGTTTGGACCAATTACCATATAATCCTCTGGAGCGTCCTCTAATTCTGGCAGAGCACTACCTACTTTCATCTTGATGCGCTCTGCAGTAGGCTCGTCAATACGCAAGTTGTGCATACGCCCCATATACTCCACAATATCCGCATTTAAGTCATCACCAGCCACCTTAATAGATTTGTTTGCTACGATTCCGCCGAGTGAAATCACAGCAATCTCAGTGGTACCACCACCTATATCTACGACCATGCAACCCTCTGGACTTTCCACATCAATACCCATACCTATTGCTGCTGCCATTGGCTCATAGATCATATAAACATCGCGTCCGCCTGCGTGTTCACTACTATCGCGTACCGCACGAATCTCAACTTCAGTACTACCCGAAGGGATGCATACTACCATGCGAATGTTAGGAGTAAATAACTTGTTTTGCTTTGGAATCATCTTAATCATTCCGCGAATCATCATCTCGCAGGCATAGAAGTCTGCAATCACACCATCACGGAGTGGGCGAACGGTATTAATCAGCGTACCACCCTTACCAATCATTTGTTGTGCCTTACGACCTACTGCCACCATCTTACGATCAGCAGCGCTGATAGCTACTACAGATGGCTCATCTACCACCACTTTGTCATCACAAATGATGATGGTGTTAGCTGTTCCGAGATCGATAGCAATCTCTTGCGTAAACGAAAATAGTCCCATGTTTCTTTATTAATATATTTAGGTGTTATAATTTTCGAACTTTTTGCTCAAAATCTCCAAAATCGTGCAAAGGTACAAAAAAAAATGTGAAAATGCAAGAAAAACTTGTTTTTCTTTACCATTTTTCACAAAATACTTGAATAGTCTTATTTTCTTACCTTATCACTAGCCATCTAGGATTTGGATCTTTGTCTTGATTGGTATAGATTTGTAGTGTTGGATCATCTATAGTTTTTATCTTAACTCCAACCAAGTCTGCCCATTTTTGTGCTTTTTCTCCTCTTCGGCGGTGACGCTGAATGCTTCGAGTGTCTTTTTCCCAACGCTTTTGTCTTTTCGCGTTCAATTTAGGTTCCTGTGTCACACCCATCATTATTGCTTGATTCACTTCTACTTCTTTTGCAAAACAAACTTCATTGCCACTCATTCTACGGCATCGTTCTAAAAACTCATTCCATTCGTTATTCGTCTTATCTACCACAACTTTCGACCATGCTTCATCTAATGGCAAGCCGTTAACTTTTTGCCAAACACGCTGATTGATTGGTTCTTCCGAAATATAAAAAGGTATTTCTCCTGCAACAAGACGAAAACGAATACGCAAATTGTTGATTTTCAGTTTTTTCGTAATTGTTGGCTCTTTGGCTACTTGTTTAGATTGCTCATTTGGTAACGTTAATGCCAATCGAAAACCACAATAGTTCATGGCTTCGTTTGGATTGTAATATTCTCTGCGAGAGAGGTAGCTATTATCTTTGCAATTATCAAAACTTCCGCCCCGAACTACTTTCAGTTCGCCTTCCTTTGCTCCTTGTGGATTGGGCTCTGTACCGAGATGGTACATCCCATACCAGTCTGAACACCATTCACTTACATTGCCGGTCATATCGTACAATCCTAGTTCATTTGGCTTTCTTTCACCCACATTATGTTTCCTAAAACCAGCATTGCTCAATCCCCAACTTACATCTTCTATTTTGTTTCCACCCGCAAAACGATAGCCCCTACTAACATTTCCCCCGCGTGCTGCAAACTCCCATTCTGCTTCTGTCGGCAAACGGAAAGGCAAGCCCGTGATATTATTCAATCGACGTATAAACTCTTGGCAATCATACCAATTGACATCTGTAATAGGTTGATTAGGGATATTCCACTCATCGCTTATGTACCACTCTGGCATGATAGCTTGCCATAGGTCTTGTGTTACTTCTGTAGTGCCAATATAGTATGTGTGCAAGGAAACAGTATGAGTAGGTAAATCGGTAGAAATCACTTCGTTATGTTGCTCAGGGGTGCCACCCATAATAAATAAACCACCCTCTACTCTTTGCATGTCAAAGGCCACTTCACCTACTTTAATACGAAGAACTTGCAGTGAGTCAGGAATGTTGTTTTTAGGTTTTGCATACAAATGTAGGGGGCTAAGTCCAAACCAAGCTCCTAAAAATATAATAAATGAGTTGTATGTTTTTATCATTGCAATGATAGGTACTGCAAAAAATATGCCATTTTTTTTGCGATTAAGAAAAATACGTTCTATTTACCTGTTATGAGTGAATGGTTGAAATCTTACGATACAAAAAAAGTGTGATAGTCTTTTGAACTATCACACTCGCGCTCCCTCAAGGACTTGAACCTTGGACCCCCTGATTAACAGTCAGATGCTCTAACCGACTGAGCTAAGGAAGCAGTATTTTTGACCTCGCAAATCGTTTCATTTCCGAAATCGGGTGCAAAAGTACTACTTTTTTTTTATATGAGCAAGTTTTTTTCAAAAAAAATTACTATCTTTGCAGAAAATTTTGATTTTGACTCAAAAATAGCCATGTTTAGGCTTAAAAATAGCAAATTTTAACCCAAAAATACAAAATGAAACGAGTTTTAGGTTTAGGAAATGCTTTGACAGATATTCTTCTACAAGTATCAGAAGGAGATCTTCGCGAAATTGGTTTCCCAAAAGGGAGCATGAATCTTATCAATGCTGAGCAACTAGAACAAATTCAAAAACGATTTATTTCTGTGCGTAAGCACCTTGTAGCAGGAGGTAGTGCTTCTAATACGGTAGCTACTATCGCTCAATTGGGAGGAAAAGCTGCTTTTATTGGCAAAATAGGTTGTGATGAAGTTGGTAGTTTTTATCGCGAAGATTTGATTAAGAACAATGTCAAACCGCTGCTTCTTACTTCTTCTCTTATGTCAGGGTGTTGTATCGTATTGATCACTCCTGATGGTGAACGAACTTTCTGCACCTACCTTGGAGCTGCTGCGGATCTCCACGCAGAGGATATCCGAAAAGAAGCATTTGTAGGATATGATATCTGTCATGTAGAGGGATATCTTGTTCAGGATCACGAACTGATAGAAACCGCTTTACGAACTGCTAAAGAGCAAGGTTGCACTGTTTCGCTTGATCTTGCGAGTTACAATGTAGTAAACGATAACCACCAATTTCTGAAAGACCTTATATATAAATATGTGGATATTGTCTTTGCCAACGAAGATGAATCGTTCGCTTATACGCATCTCAACCCAGAAGAATCGGTTGAAAATATTGCCGGGCAATGCGATATAGCGATTGTAAAGGTGGGTAAACGTGGTTCGTATGTACGCCAGGGAGGGCAACTCTATCATATTGGTGCCATCACATCTAATTGCCTTGATTCTACAGGTGCTGGTGATCTTTATGCAGGTGGTTTTCTGCACGCTTTATCCGATGGCTTTGACTTGCGTCGCTGCGGTGAAATAGGTACAATTGCAGCAGGACGTGTGGTTGAGATCGTGGGTACGAAACTTCCCGATGAGACATGGGATGAAATTCGTCGCATATGTGCCCTTTATCGTGGATTTATGCATAAACTAAAATTCTAAATACAGTTTTATAATTTATAATACAACTTTATATGAAATTCCTTTACATCCTTTACCAATATCTAATTGGTTTTCCATTGGTAATAATTGCTACATTATTTACTGCCATCTTTACTATTATTTGCTTTCCTTGGAAGAATGGTAAAGCGCCTCGTATGGTACAGGTATTGTGGTCGCGTAGCGTACTTTGGTTTTTGCTTGTGCCTATCACAGTGACAGGTAAGGAGCACGTCAATCCCAAGCAATCGTATGTGTTTGTAGCTAATCACCAATCTTTTTTAGATGTGTTTGCCGTATATGGTTGGTTGCCAAATAACTTTAAGTGGTTGATGAAAAAAGAATTGCGCAAGGTTCCATTTGTAGGAACAGCTTGCGCAGTTGCCGGACATATCTTTGTTGATCGCAGCAATCCACGTGCTGCATTGCAAAGTGTGGAACTTGTAAAAAAAGAATTAGTAGATGGTATATCTACTGTAATCTTCCCAGAGGGAACTCGTACAAAGACAGGTGAAATGGGGCGCTTTAAGCAGGGAGCGTTTAAGATTGCAATGGATTTGAACCTTCCAGTAGTTCCACTTTCATTAACAGGATTTTACGATGCTATGCCAAGTGGACAAGCATTTGTTAATCCTCGCGCGCGCGTGCACTTACATATAGGTGCACCAATTGATATTTCTCAATTTGCTGATATCAACGAAGCTATGGCACATCTTCGTACCAAGGTAGAGGAGGGAATTCACAAAGCGTAATCTCATCGTACCCTGATCGTATTTAACAGAGCCTATCTAAAGCATAGTAAAGCAAGCGGGAAGTATTGTAAATCAATCACTTTCCGCTTGTGTGTTTTTTAGAAAAAATTGTTGCGTGCATACATTTGCGCAGACAATTTACATAGAATAAGTGAATTGTAAGTTAGGCGACCACCATAAGACATCTGTGGGACATCTATTGGCTTTCTATGGCTTTTAGGAGTCTTGCCTGTTCGTATTCACTAGGTTAATTTTCTAATCTTTTCTATTTTCTTCTTGCTAAATTTTCTAATAGATTGTGAAAACGCATATTATTCTTTTATTACAAATTATAGCAATTGCCTAATAAATATGCTAAACTTAAGTAATATAATACACAAACAAGCGCGGGCATCAAATACCTGCGCTTGCAAATATACATAAACCAATATTTTAAGGTTTTCCGATAGTTACCACGATTTGTGTAGCACGAACTTGATTTGAAGATGCTGTAAAGGTAATAGCATTAGCACTACCATTCCAAATTCCTGTTGCACCTGAATAAGAATATGCTCCTTTATCAACGATAAAACAACCTGGACCATGTTTTTCAGCATCATTTGCTGTGCAAGTAAATTCTATTTTGGATATATCACCTACAGTAGAAGTAATTGTGAGACTTTGATTCTTATAAATACGATAGTGCATTTCATCATTGTAAGTCCCAAGAACACCAGATGACACATCCAAAGTTATACCATCTTTGATAATTTTAAATGCACTAGCATTATTATAATCTGTAGGCGCATTACCTTGATCTACATCTGCATCAAATGTTACTACAATACTTTCCGTATTAGGCACATCTGGTATATTTGGCTCTGAATCATCTACTTCCATCTTTTCCATTGTCTCAATGAAGTTAACTGCTGCTGCCTTCATTGGTGCAAAAGCATCCCCCATTGAGGTTGAGCAGTCCAATACCAGCACTACTGCAATGCGCTTATCAATTTCCTCGGCTGTAGAAGCTTCCTCTACATCTTCATAATACAACTCACCATCAAAAGACACCTCTATTACAAACTTATACTGCAATTCTTCGCCATCTTTTGTGAATTTCAAATTATTCAATGGAATATGTACTTTGCCTGTTTCATTATCCACGACACCTTTAGCAGGAGCATCAAAATAAGCATAATTATTTGATACCTTGCTGATTGTCAATGTATAACCAACAGCTGGATAACCTTCCATTTGAGCATAAATAGTATCGGTATAGCCACCTTCGGCAGTAAATGTAAAACGAAAATACTTACAATCACCACCAACGTAGTAACCAGGATTGGTTTTAAGCAACACATTTTTTGCAGAAGCAAGCATAGATTTCGCTATTTCGTTGAAAGTGGATTGTAACTCGTTTGCAGAAGTCACATTAAAATAACTACCCGATCCCATCACCACTTTTTTCATGTTAGCGCCAAAGCCAACATCATTACCAAAACCTAATGCATAAGAGTTCAAACCATCACGTTGTTGCAAATCATAGCGAGCGGTATCATATACATTTCGTTGAGATACCATGCGTCCTTCTTCGCCCCATTTCATATTTGAATAGTTATCGGTTCCGTCCGAGAAATTCAACATAAATATTTTATCAAAGGCAGGCAAGGCTTCTGCATCGAACATTTGATTACCTTTAGATACAGAATAAGCAAAAGAAGTAAAGTCTTTATCATTCGTTTGCTCGTTAATGAATGCCTTTACAGCTTCCACATCACTTGTAATAGGCATTTGGCGAACATTCTGATTAAAAGCTACTACACCCACATACAATTGTTTGGTGCCATCTACTTCGCCACCACCAATCACATCATCGCCAGTTTCTTCCCATACAAATTTGATACTATCTATCAAACTCACACTACGAGAATAAACAACTTGACCATCATAGACCAAATTCATCTTGCGAACCGCTTCGCTTTGAGCAAACATTGTCATTGATACCAACAACGACAACATTGAAAGTAAAATCTTTTTCATAAAATCAGTATTATTAATATTCATAATGTTTAATTCATAATCACTTTTCGTGCAATATAACCTGCATTGGTTTCTAAGAACAGCACAAATGCTCCTGAATGAGGCAACACTACGCTTGCTTCATTAACGGAAGATAGTTTTTCACTCGCCAGCATTTTGCCTGTCATATCTACTAAGTAAAGGGCAGTGATAACATTTTCACTCTCTATCGAAAGCGTATTACCCAATAATGAGATACGAAGGCTGTTCGCATCTACATCTTCAACACTTGTAGTGATTTTCTTTTCTCCAAAGGTGATATAATCTACATCGCTCAATGGTAGATTAAACGTACCTTCAGAGGTGGTCAATACCAATACATCTCCCTCAAACGTAATGTGCTCAATACTTACTAACAAGGTAGATTGGACTTGTCCGCTTGTTTGGTGCACATTCATCGCTTCTGGTTGCTGTGCCGACACTCCCATCGACATGCAAAATAGCAACATGGCTAAAAAAGTTGTGATTTTTTGCATAAGCATGTAATTTTAATTAGTTGTTTATTATTTTTAGTTCACACATAGATATACAAAAAGCGCAGACCTCGTGTTGCTCATTCACAAACCGAGGTCTTAGCATTACCTTAATAGTCAAATAAACAACAGGAAACCTACGCTGGTATGAAAACACACTACACCCATATAAGTGTAGTATGGATACAATCATACCCATAGGCATTCATTGTTACTTTGATTTTGACTATTAATTTGAAAGTTGCTAAGTTTCGGTTTGTCAAATACAACGCATCAATAAACGCTATTTCAATATGTCAGAAACCTACCCTCAAAAGAAACCATTGCGAAACACTTTTCGCAGGACATATTTCCCTCCAGCGCAGGATTCAGGTGCAAAGATACAACATTTTTTTGAATTGTACAAATAGAAATCGCTTTTTTTGCACTTTAGGAGACGATACTTGAGAAATACTCGAGAAATAAGCCAATAAGAAGAGAGCTCAGAGTATTACTGAGAATATGACATAGTATTTTAAAACAACTGCTATTTTTATAGAGCAGAGTCAAGGATCATCATCAGTACAAACCCTGCGGTGAATCCCAGCGTAGGGATATTGCTGTGCGGTTCGGCTTGCGCTTCAGGGATAAGTTCCTCAATCACTACATACATCATCGCTCCCGCAGCGAAAGCCAATAGGTAAGGTAGGGCGGGAGATATGAATCCGATAAGTAGCATAGTCAATATGCTCGCTATCGGTTCGACTATTCCAGATAATGCACCTATTGTAAATGCTTTGCCCTTGCCCATACCTTCTGAGTGAAGAGGCATGGAGAGGATGGCACCTTCGGGGAAGTTTTGTATAGCAATACCTATCGCTAATGCCCATGCTGCGGACATAGGTATCATACTTCCTTCTGCCATGGCACTGGCGAGTATTACCCCCACAGCCATACCTTCAGGGATATTGTGCAGGGTGACTGCTACCGAAAGCATGGTGGTGCGCTTCCATTGGCAGTTGCGGGTTAATCCTTCGGGCTGATCTGCTCCGATATGCAAGTGAGGAATAAGTGTATCAAGCAATAATAGAAAGAGTATGCCTAACACGAATCCTACAGCTGCGGGTAGCCAAGTTATCCCCCTTGCATCGGCACTCATCTCTAGACTAGGGATAAGCAGCGACCATACTGATGCCGCCACCATCACTCCCGATGCAAAGCCCAAGAGCAACTTACGCAGCAAGTCGCTCATCTTGCCTCGTAGCAAAAAGACCATGGCTGCGCCCAGAGCGGTACCCATAAAAGGGAGAATCAGTATTGGACTTATTTCTACCATATTAATTATACTCGTATCATTTTCCCCTTCCCTTTTGGGAGGGGATAGGGGTTGGCTATAATGTTATGATTCGATAAGCGAGGTAGGCTGCGTAGGTGAGAAGGAGGATGGCTCCGTGCCAACGCTTGATCTCACGTTTGTTGTTGGTATATACAAAGAGTATCACCAGCAAACTAGCCAATGCTGCCATCATGGCATCTATCTCCAATCCGTGGTAACCTGGCAATGCCTTGACGCATGCGCTCGTACCCAGAATAAAGAAGATATTGAAGATATTACTACCAATGACATTGCCAAGAGCAATATCGCAATTCTTCTTAAATGCCGCCATGCATGAAGTTGCCAATTCGGGTAGAGAGGTTCCCAAAGCCACTACAGTCAAACCGATAATCGCATCGCTTACGCCAAGCGATTGGGCGATAGAGGTCGCACTTTTGACAATCACCTCGCCACCGACTACTAAGCCCACTAACCCACCAATAATCAGTGCAAGAGCTTTCCATGCAGGCATAGGTACATAAGTCTCGTCGCTTTCACTATCCGTAGCATACTTGAAACTATGCCATAGAAAGATGATAAAAAATATCAACAAGATACTACCACCTACGCCAGAGATGAAACTTACACTGCCAGCACCCCAATCGAAAGAACCGAGGTTACGCAAGCTAGGGTCGCTTACGTTGATATTGAAGATATTCTCAATCTGCAGCCACGATGGACTATTATACACCACAAAAAGCAATACCAATAATGCTGCTAACATGGAGAATGGTATGTCAAAGCGGCGAGTGGATTTTTGCGATGAAATCGGGAATATCAATGCTGTACAACCTAAGATGACGAAGGTGTTGATGATATTACTGCCAAGGACGTTGGTGATAGCAATCTCGGTGCTACCTTGCCCTACGGCTACCATGTTCACCACAAACTCAGGCATACTAGTACCAAAAGCCACAACGGTAAGACCGATCACAATGTCACTCACACCATATTTCTTAGCCAATCCGGAAGCGCCTTCTACAAGGAAGTCAGCACCCTTGATGAGTGCAGCACAGCCCACTATAATCAGCGGAATAGCGACCCAAAAGCCGCCGTTGGCAAGCCAAGTATTTAAGAATTCAAACATTGTTATATTTTAGGTTAAAGGTTAGAGACTAAAGGTTAAAGGCTGGTAATATGTGGCTACGCCGCTATTTCTCGCCTCATCGCCTCTCGCCTTATCGCCTTTTTAATTACACGTTGAAAAGGAAGTGCATGATGTCACCATCTTGCACGATGTATTCTTTTCCTTCGATGCCGAGTTTACCTGCTTGACGGCAAGCGGACTCGCCACCGAGTGCGATATAATCTTCATACTTAATGACCTCAGCACGGATGAAACCGCGCTCAAAATCTGAGTGGATAACACCTGCACATTGAGGAGCCTTGCTACCTGCCTTGAAAGTCCAAGCACGAACCTCGTCGCTACCTGCAGTGAGGAAGGTGCGGAGCTCGAGCAATGCGTATGCTGCCTTGATAAGACGGCTAACACCTGATTCAGAAAGTCCGATTTCAGCGAGGAACATCTCGCGCTCTTCGTAGGTCTCGAGTTCAGCAATCTCGCTCTCGATCTTCGCTGCTACGATAAGCACTTGTGCATTTTCATCCTTGACAGCCTCGCGCACTTGCTCTACATATTTGTTGCCGTTGACTGCGGAGTTCTCGTCCACATTGCAGACATAGAGGACTGGTTTGCTGGTCAGCAGCATGGTCTCTTTAGCCACAAGTTCTTCGTCCTTATTGATGAGTTCTACGGTACGAGCAGACTTGCCTTGTGAGAGTGCGTCGCGGTACTTAAGGAGTACGTCGAGTGCCACTTTCGCTTGTTTGTCGCCACCTACGCGCACTTGTTTCTCGATCTTTTGGATGCGAGATTCTACGGTCTCAAGGTCTTTGAGTTGGAGTTCCGCATCAATGATATCTTTGTCGCGGATTGGGTCCACAGAGCCGTCCACGTGTACCACGTTATCGTCGTCGAAGCAACGGAGTACGTGGATGATGGCGTCCGTCTCGCGGATATTCGCGAGGAATTTATTTCCAAGTCCTTCGCCCTTGCTTGCGCCCTTGACCAATCCTGCAATATCTACGATTTCAACGGTGGTAGGGATGACACCGCGCTCTGGTTTGCAGAGTTCGCCGAGCTTGATCAGACGATCGTCGGGTACGGTGATCACGCCTACGTTAGGTTCAATCGTACAGAAAGGGAAGTTCGCCGATTGTGCCTTGGCGTTGCTAAGGCAATTGAAGAGGGTCGATTTGCCTACGTTAGGCAGACCCACGATTCCACATTGTAAAGCCATATATTACTTTTTTTGCCCACAGATTTCACTGATTGCCACTAATTATCTGTGATAAATCCGTGTTATCCGTGGGAACTCTTTATTACTACTTGATTAGGTTATGTCCTGTCATTTCTGCTGGTTGCTCGATTCCGAGGATGTGGCAGAGGGATGGAGCCACGTCAGCGAGGATACCATCTTCCAATTGCGCATTGGTGTGCTCTTTGCTCACATACACGAATGGCACTGGATTTAGTGAGTGCGCAGTGTTAGGTGAACCATCGGCATTGATAGCATTGTCGCAGTTGCCGTGATCCGCGATGATGATGATCTCATAGTCGTTCTTGAGAGCGGTATTCACCACTTTATCCACGCATTCATCGATCGTTTTAACCGCCTTCTCAATAGCCGCATACACGCCTGTGTGACCCACCATGTCGCCGTTGGCGAAGTTGAGGGTGATATAGTCGTACTTTTGTGTGTCAAGTGCCTCGCAGAGCGCCTCGGTCACCTCAGGAGCAGACATCTCAGGTTGGAGGTCGTAGGTGGCTACCTTTGGTGAAGGAATCAAGATACGCTCCTCGCCTGCGTACTCAGCCTCGCGGCCGCCGTTGAAGAAGAAGGTCACGTGTGCGAACTTCTCGGTCTCAGCGATACGGAGTTGCTTGAGGCCTGCGTTGCTAACGATCTCACCCATGGTATTTTGTACGTTCTCTTTTGGGAAGAGGATGTGCAAGCCTTGGAAAGAAGAATCGTATGGAGTCATGCAGTAGTATTGGAGGTTAGGAATGGTGGTCATACCATTCTCTGGCATGTCTTGTTGGGTGAGCACGATGGTGAGCTCTTTCGCGCGGTCGTTGCGGTAGTTGAAGAAGATCACTACATCGCCCTCCTCAATGGTAGCCACTGGCTTGCCGTCACGTACGTGCACGATTGGTTTGATAAACTCATCGGTTACGCCTTCTGCATAGCTCTCCTCTACGGCTTTGAGCATGTCTTCTGCTGCTTTGCCTTCGCCCTTAACGATACAGTCGTAAGCCACTTTCACGCGCTCCCAACGTTTGTCGCGATCCATGGCGTAGAAACGACCTTGGATAGAAGCGATCTCGCCGCAGCTGGTAGCCAAGTGTTGTTGGAGTTGGTCGATGAAACCAAGACCAGACTTAGGGTCGGTATCGCGACCATCCATAAAGCAGTGGATGAAGGTGTTGCCGTCTAATCCGTATTTTTTAGCAATATCGCAGAGGTAGAACAAGTGGTCGAAAGAAGAGTGTACACCACCATTAGAGGTCAATCCCATGAGGTGAAGTTTCTTGCCTGTCTCTTTGGCATAACCGAAAGCAGATTTGATTTCTGGGTTTTCGAGGATGCTACCGTCTTTGCAAGCGCGGTTGATCTTCACGAGGTCTTGGTAAACGACGCGACCTGCGCCGATGTTCAGGTGACCTACTTCAGAGTTACCCATTTGTCCATCAGGCAAACCTACGTTTTCGCCACTAGCTTGGAGTTGGCTGTGTGGGTACTTCTCCAACAATGCGTCCCAGTGTGGGGTTGGAGTGCAAGAGATAGCGTCGGCTTGTGATTTGTTTCCGATTCCCCAGCCGTCGAGAATCATAAGTAATGCTTTTGACATAGTTGTATATTTTTATAGTTATTTTCTTACGTTTTGCCGCAAAATGCGACAGCATATCAATCAACTTGCAAAGGTACTGCTTTTTTTTGAAAAAACCAAATATATCCTATATTTGCCACTTTAACTATACAAAATGCGACTAAAATTTGCGTATTTACAAAAATTATACTACCTTTGTGCGTTGTTTGCAAAATTGTGTAATTAAAAATAATACTAATTTATCAAAATTATGTCAAAAGTAACCGTTGTAGGCGCAGGTAATGTAGGTGCTACATGCGCAAATGTGTTGGCAGTAAAGAAAGTAGCCAGCGAAGTCGTATTGATCGACATTAAGGAAGGCGTTGCAGAAGGCAAGGCAATGGACATCATGCAAACTGCTCAATTGTTGGGCTTTGACACCGTAGTAAAAGGTGTAACCAACGACTATAGCGCAACCGCAGGTAGTGATGTAGTGGTAATCACATCAGGTCTTCCACGTAAACCAGGTATGACCCGTGAGGAGTTGATAGGTGTGAACGCAGGTATCGTGAAAAGCGTTGCTAACCAAATCCTTACTTACTCTCCAAACGCAATTCTCGTAGTGGTATCTAACCCTATGGATACCATGGCTTATTTGACCTATAAAGCACTTGGCTTGCCACGCAATCGCGTGATTGGTATGGGTGGTGCTTTGGATAGCAGTCGATTCAAATATTTCTTGAGCCAAAAGTTGGGTTGCAACGCTAACGAGGTAGAGGGCTTTGTAATTGGTGGTCACGGTGATACCACTATGATTCCTATGACTCGCTACGCTACCTACAAGGGTATGCCAGTGAGCAGTATGTTGAGTGCAGAGGAGTTGGAAGAGGTGGCAAAAGCTACTATGGTAGGTGGTGCAACCTTGACTGGTTTGCTCGGTACTAGCGCATGGATGGCTCCAGGTGCAGCAGCTGCTGCAGTAGCTGATAGCGTAATCAACGACCAAAAGAAGATGATTCCTTGCTCAGCTTACCTTGAGGGTGAGTATGGCTACAACGATATCACCATTGGTGTACCATGTATCATCGGTAAGAATGGTATCGAGAAGATCGTTGAAATTGAGTTGAACGAAGCTGAGAAAGCATTGTTCGCTGCAAGCGAAGAGGCAGTAGCTAAGACTACCGCTATCTTGAAAGAGATTAACGTACTCTAATCATCCTATATAGCTGATTTATTTCAAAAGTGCCACCACGACCTTTTGGAAGAGGTAAAACGCCGCAATATCTATCCTTATTTCCATACACTGGAGTCACGTCAGGCTCCAGTGGTGGAAATGGAGGGTAAGCGTCGTATCATGCTGGGAAGCAATAATTACCTCGGTTTCACTGAAGATCCTATTGTGATTGAGGCGGGTCATAAGGCGTTGGATAAGTATGGCACAGGTGTGTCAGGAAGTCGTTTCTTGAATGGAACACTTGACCTACACATTGAATTAGAAGAGGCATTAGCTCGCTTCACAGGCTATGAGGCGGCCATGACTTGTAGCACTGGTTTTCAGACTAATCTTGCAATTATCTCTACTATTTGCGGTCGGAATGATTATATTTTGAATGACCGTGAGAATCACGCAAGTATTTATGATGCATGTCGTTTGTCTCCTGCTCAAGTGTTGCGTTATAAACACTCGGATATGGAGGATTTGGAAAAGAAACTCCAACAAATTCCAGATTCAGCAGGCAAGCTCATTGTCACAGATGGCGTATTCTCAATGCGTGGCGATATTTGTAAGTTACCTGAAATAGTAGCACTAGCCGAGAAATATGGTGCACGTGTGATGGTAGATGATGCCCATGGTTTTGGAGTGTTGGGTCCTGGCGGACGTGGTACAGCTGCCCATTTTGGTTTGCAAGACAAGGTGGATTTGACTATGCTCACATTCTCCAAATCATTAGCAAGTATAGGTGGCTGTATGTTGTCAAGCAAAAAGGTGTACGACTATGTGGCGCACTCATCGCGTCCTTTTATCTTCTCGGCATCCATCACGCCTTGCGGTGCTGCAACTGCTTTGGCTGCCTTGCAACAATTAGAGAAGGACCCTGAACGTCCTACTCGCTTGATGAATATAGCGCAATATTTCCGTACTAAGCTTATTGATGCTGGTGTGAAGATCATAGAGGCTCCTACGCCGATTGTACCAATTTTTACATATGATACTCTCAATACCCTATGGTATGGTAAAGCACTATTTGATGCAGGAGTTTATGTTAATCCTGTGATTGCACCTGCTTGTGTGGAGGGAGAATGTTTGTTGCGTACAACTCTCATGGCGACTCATACAGAACCTGTGATAGATGAGGCTGTAGGTATTATAGCACGAGTGTTAAAACAGACACCACAACATTAATGAAAACTTTATTGCTTACTGGTGGCTCTTCGGGCATCGGTTTGACTACCGTCCAACTCTTCGCACAGAAGGGTTGGCGTGTTTTTGAATTAAGTCGTAGTGGAAAAACTACAGCAGCGATTACTCATATTGATTGTGATGTAACTGATGATATGTCTGTGCAGCATGCAGTAGATCAAGTGATGCATTTGACTGATCATCTGGATGTGGTGATTAGTAATGCAGGATTTGGAATATCGGGTCCTATAGAATTTACTTCTATAGAGGAAGCGAAAAAGCAGTTTGATGTAAATTTTTTTGGTGCATTTCGTTTGGCACAATCCGTTTTGCCCATCATGCGTCAACAAGGATACGGTCGCATTATCTTCACCTCATCTGTGGCAGCGGATTTAAGTATTCCATATCAAAGTTTTTATAGTGCTAGCAAATCAGCAATAAATGCATTGGCGTTAGCTTTGGCTAATGAAGTTCGTAGTTTTGGAATACGTGTAAGTGTGTTGATGCCAGGCGATGTGGCTACAGGTTTCACGGACGCGCGCGAGAAAAATATAGAAGGAGCGAACATTTACAAAGGATTGCATTCCGCAGTAGAGGCTATGGAGAAAGACGAACGTAGTGGTATGACTACAGCGTTTATAGCACGTGCTTTTTATCGGATAGCTACAGCCAAATACCCCAAACCAATTTATGTTGGGGGTATGATTTATAAGGTGTTTTGCCTGCTGAATAGGCTACTGCCTAAGAGGTTGGTTAATTGGATTGTAGGGAAGCTTTATTCTTGAAATGCTGTTATTTCAATATTGCGAATAGATTGTAATAGTTGTTCGCTTTGAATACGTAATTGACTCTGGTTGTTTTCTAATTGTAGAATAACTGGAGTCAATTCTTTTTTTGTAGCCTCATCGGCTGCGGCATATTGTTTGCGGAGTTGGGCTAATGATTGTTGTTCGGTATGGATTTGTTTGTCCAACTTGCTCCATTCATTGTATTTATCTCGAGCAGTTTGTTGTTGGAAGTCGTCTAATGAATAATAAATGGTGGAGTCGTTTATGATGAAGCAGAAATCGCCGATTTCATCGGTATTTTTCTCCAAGATGTTGACCGTTGAACTATCATTTATTGTCATGATATTTGCTTTTTCAAACTGCTCAAGGCGGGCATATGCTACGAGCGAGTCTGTAGGTATATTTCGCCAATATTGTTTTTGCTCAGGGATGAGGAAAGAATACACATGTACTCGTCCAGTATCGGCGAAACGATCGGTGGCAAGGTAGCCAATATGATGTATTTCATCTAATACGAAGAAATATTCGTTAGCAGGTGAGTTGTATGGCATGCCTAAGTTTTCGGGAGTGGTATAACTTTCGGTAGCCATATTGTAGCGTGAAATATAGATGTCTAATCCGCCTAATCCGTTGGTGTCATTTGCTGCGAAGTAGAGCGTTATTCCGTCGTTGAGGAGGTATGGTGAGCGTTGTTCAGGAGTGAAATTGATGGTCTCTGGCAAGGTGTCAGGTGTGGCCCATTCGTCAAGCAAACGATGGGTTGTTACTAATAGGTAATTGGAATCTACCTGTGTGCTGTGGAGTTGTCGATCACCTCGTTGGTTGGTATAAATAATATTGTGTGTAGCATCCATTGTAAGATTTCCAGCATCTGCTGAGAGTGCGCAGATCTGTAGCATACTGTCTAATGCAACTTCTACAGAGTCAATGACTTGTAGTTGTTCTACCCTTCGGAGATAGCGTTGGATTTTTTCAGCGGTTGCTATTTGCAAGTGCACATGTGCCTCTCTTTCATTAGGTTCTTTTAGGCTATTGAGGTAGGTAGAATACGCTTCAATTGCTTCGTCCATATGCCAAAGTCGCATGTAACTTTCGCCCATATAGAAATACTTGAGCATATATCTATCGCCTGCTTTTTTGAAATATTGTATGGCGGTAGTGTCGTCGCCTTGCTCTTGCGCGCACCGCGCGTAGCGGTATAGGTAGAGTGCGTTGGTAGGGTATGATTTGAGAAGCGCTCGATATGATTCTTGAGCCGAGGCATAGTCGCCAGCCTGAAATAATTTGTCTGCACTATGGTGCGTTTGTCCCCATAGTGTATATGTACCTATAATGAATACTATAACAAGTAGAATTTTTCGCATATCAACTGCAAAGGTACAACAAAATTTGCGGATATGCAAGAAAATAGCGATTTTTTTGCTATTTCAGTTTTTTTGAACGTGCCTTTGGGCTGCGGTTAGATTTGGTATTCTCTGCTTATTAACTGCTATATCTTACGTGTATCCTACGTATATCCTACGTATATGTTACGTATATCCTACGTAATTGGAAAGGAAAGAACCGCAAGAAGTCGGGGACAAGGTAGTCGGATAAAAGAGAAATATATAATGGTTGATAATGTGGGAATGATGGTTGATAATGTGGAGAATAATAGTTGATAACATGGAGAGTAAGACTCGAATAATCATAGAATTTGTAGAATGTATGGAAAGGACTTTGTCAATTCGGAAATTTTTACTACCTTTGCAGCATAAAGCATACAAGTATGAAACATATACGTATAATATCACCTTCTGGTGCGATAGAGAGGAAGTATATTGAACAAGCGCGTGAACGTTTGGAGGGTTGGGGTTTTCAAGTGTCGATAGGGAAGCATGCCTTCGGAGCGTGTGGTCGTTTTGCTGGAACGCCAGAAGAACGTTTGGCTGATTTGAACGAGGCATTTGCAGATGCTTCGGTGGATGTTATATTGTGTTCTCGTGGAGGGTATGGGTTACAGCAAATAGTGGATAAGATCGTGCTACCAACTCGCCCAAAATCGGAATGGCCTTTGGTGGTTGGTTTTTCGGATATTACTGCTTTACACGCAGTTATGAGTTTGCATGGTGTTCCATCGTTGCATGCTTCGATGTGTAAGGCATTGGCAACTCTGCCTGAAGATGCCCCACAAGTGCTGCTTATGCGTGAAGCCTTAGAAAAAGGGAAGGAATTTCAACATTTCGGCACGTCTCATTTCGATGGAAAGAAGATTATTGGAGGCAACTTGAGTGTGCTATATGGCTTGCAAGGAACACCATACTCCTTAAACGCCGTAATAGATAAACTAGAAGAAACACCAGTATTGTTGATAGAAGATATTTGTGAGCGTCATTATCATATTGATCGGATGTTGAACAACTTGCGTATGAGTGGTGTATTAGGTCGTTTGAGTGGTGTGATAGTGGGGCAATTTACGGACTGCGATGATGATTCGTTGATGGGATGTACGGTGCAAGATTCTATCAATCAAGTGTTTGCTAGTTATGACTATCCAATAGTTTTCGATGCTCCATATGGTCATGTGGATGAGAATGAGCCTATACTATTTTGTGGCAATCAAGCAGAATAAAGCAAATAATTGTTAAAAGATTTGTATATTTGGCAAATTTTTTGTACTTTTGCGGGTTAAAATTGTATTATGCGTAAATTCGTAGTATTGTTGGTATTGCTGCCTTTGTTGGTAGGGTGTACGTTGTTTGAACAGCAGCGTAAGAGTGGTGTTGTTGTGGAGTATAATGGTCAGACGTTGACAGAGGTGGAGCTTGATAGATTGACTAATGGTTTGAGTGCGGGAGATAGTGCTCGTGTGGCAGAGGCGTATATTCGTCAATGGGCAGAGGATTTGTTGGAGTATGATGCGGCAAAAAGCAGTTCGGACAAGGCGATAGAGCGTAGGGTGGAGGATTATCGTCGGTCGTTGTATGTCCATGAGTATGAGGAGCATTTGATTGCTCAACGCATGCCCAAACATGTGGAAGATAGTTTGGTAAGGGCATTTTATGCAACTCATTCATCACGATTTGTGCTGGATGAAACCATTGTGAAAGGCATGTTGTTGATAGTACCAGTAGGTGCGCCCAATATGGATGAGTTGAAAAGGCAGATGGCTAAGCCTTTTGATGATGAGAACTTGGAGCAAATAGAAAAATATGCATACAATTATGCTACGGGTTATGAGCTGTTTTTGGAGGAATGGAAGAATTCTCGTCAGATATTGCTGCGTATGCCCATATCAGATGCCAATTTGCAAAAGCAGTTGAATCAGAAGCGCCAATTGGTGGTGGAAGATTCGATAAATACTTATTTACTTCAGGTGACGGATGTTCATATGAAAGGTGCTGAGATGCCTTTGGATTATGCGCGTGGGGCAATCGAGCAGCTATTACTGAATGAGCGTAGGGTGGAGTTTTTGGAGCAAGAGCGCGAAAAATTATATGAAAAAGCTATTCAACAAGGAAAATTGAAACGATATGAGAAATAAATTATTGATTGCATGTTTGTTCTGCTCTATCTTGGCGATGGCGCAAGATAATATCATTGATGAAGTGATATGGGTGGTAGGCGAAGAAGCTATTTTGCGAAGCGAAGTGGAGGAAGAACGTCTTCGTGCACAGTATGAAGGACAGCCGATAGCCGGTGATCCTTATTGTGTGATTCCAGAGCAGTTGGCTATTCAAAAGTTGTTTTTGCACCAAGCTGAATTGGATTCTATTGAGGTGAGTGAATCCACAGTAAGCAGTCAGGTGGATATGCGTATGAACTATTATATCTCTCAAATTGGTAGTAAAGAGAAAATGGAGGAGTACTTCCGTAAGACAAGTACAGAAATACGCGAAGAGATGATGACGATGGTTCGTAATCAGATGATTATCCAGCAGATGCAAAGCAAACTGACGGAGAAAATTAATCCAACTCCAGCTGAGGTACGTAGGTATTATAACTCATTGAGTGCGGATTCATTGCCGATGGTTCCTGCTCAAGTAGAGGTGCAGATTTTGAGTATAGAGCCAGCTGTTTCGTTGGAAGAAACAGAGCGTATAAAGGGACGTTTGCGTGAGTTTACGGAACGTGTGAATAGCGGAAGTGCTGATTTTAGTATGTTGGCTCGTTTGTATTCGGAGGATGTGGAATCGGCTAAACGAGGTGGAGAATTGGGCTTCGTAGGTAAAGGTCAATTGGTAAGTGAGTTTGCAGATGTTGCCTTTAACTTAACAGACCCTAAGCGTGTGTCACGAGTAGTGCAAACGGAATATGGTTATCACATTATTCAATTGATAGAGCGCAAGGGTGAGCGCATTAATTGTCGTCATATCTTGCTGAAACCTCGTGTTTCGGCGGAAGATAAGGTGACTGCTCTTGGGCGTTTGGACTCTATTCGTGCCTTGGTAGTGGATAGTGGAATGCCTTTTGAGGTGGCAGTAGCACGTTTTTCTGAAGACAAGAATACGTTGATGAGTGGTGGCTTGATGACTAATCCTCAGACTGGTGCAAGCAAGTTTGAGTATCAGGATTTGCCATCGGAGGTGGCTCGTCAGATTTATTCTTTGAACGAGGGCGAGGTAAGTATTCCATTTGTAATGATGGATAAAACTAAGAATAAGGAGGTATGCGTGATAGCTCGTTTGAAGACTAAACGCGATGCACATAAAGCGAATATGGTGGATGATTTTCAGGTAATCCGAGGCATGTTGGAACAGAAATTGAGTGCGGAAACAATAGATACTTGGATTCGCAGCAAGCAGAAAGAGATTTATGTGCAAATCGATCCAGCATGGAAGGGATGTGATTTTCAATATCCAGGTTGGGTGCATTAATTTGTGAAAAGCAGGATAGTACACATATTATTGCTATTGGTGGTTTCGCTGTGTATGGTGGCACAGGGCGAATCAAAGGTTTCGTTGGTGTTTCTGGAACATTCTGAAACGTTGTCTTTTGATGAGCAACGTTTGCCTGATGTCCAGATATTAAAGGGGGACGTGCGTTTTCGTCATGATTCTGCCTTGATGTATTGTGACTCGGCATATTTCTTCGAAAAGCAAAATTCGTTGCATGCGTTTGGGCATGTGCATTTATTGCAAGGAGATAGTATTGAGGGTTTTGGAGATGTGTTGTATTATAATGGAAATACCAAGATGGCACGTTTTCGTAAGCGTGTGAAATTGATACACAATGCCGCAACGACCTTGACAACTGATAGTTTGAACTATGATCGTGCACGCAATATAGCGTATTATTTTTCTGGCGGAATGATTGAAGATAGCTTGAATACTTTGACTTCACGTTGGGGACAATATACGCCAGATAATAATCAAGCCATATTTCGTAACAATGTGAAGTTGGTCAATCCAAATTTTGTGTTAACAGCAGATACATTATGCTATAATACAGAGAGTTATCAAGCAGATTTGGTGGGTCCTACGAAGATTGTGTATGACAAAGAGACTACAATCTTGTCTAAAAACGGATGGTATAATACATCCACGGAAAAGTCGATGTTGCTTGATCGTTCGCAGATTATTCATACCGATGGCATGACCTTGACTGGTGACACAATTTATTACGATAAATTTATCGGTTTTGGTAAGGTGTTAGGAAATATGCAGAGTGTGGATTCTACCAATCAGATGACGCTTTATGGAGATAAAGGCGAGATATGGGAAGATGATAATCATGGCTATGTGACGGATAGTGCGATGTTGGTGGATTGGTCGGATTCAACGATGTATTCTTATATGCATGCTGATACGTTGTTTACAGAAGAAATACCCTATCAAACATATCGATTGCTACCGAAGGATAGCATCCTCGTGGACTCTGTTTGGCAGGCACAAAAACCCGATACGATGTGGATAGATACCACCTATCAACGGATAAGGGCATACTATCATGTTCGTATTTACCGCGAAGATGTGCAGTCGGTTTGTGATTCCGTACGTTATCATGGTAAAGATTCTATCATGTCATTGTATGGAGATCCTGTTTGTTGGAATGGTGATAATCAAATATCAGCAGACTCAATCCATATTTACATGAAAAATGGCACGATTGACTATTTGCATGGAATAGGTAATACGATAGCCATTAAGCGTGAGGGGATAGAAGAATTTAATCAGTTAGCGGGTAAAGAGATGATTGCCTATGTGAAAGATGGTGATGTATATTTGGTTGATGTTCAGGGCAATGCAGAAACAATTTTCTATCCGAGAGAAGAGGATGGAAGTTATTTGGGAGTGAATAAGACACAAAGCAGTTTTGTGAAGTTGTATTTAGAAAATCGACAAGTGGACCATGTGGTGTTCACAACTGCTACAACTGGTGTGATGATCCCGTTGGATCAAACGGAGGAGGGTGAAACACGATTGGCAACATTCTTCTGGGCGGAGCAAGAGCGTCCACTTCGACCAGGTGATATTTTCTTGCATCCACAGCGAACTCCTCGTCCAGATGCTACGGCGATTTCCGCATCGGCAGAAGATGAAGAGGAGGAAGACGAAGAATAAAAAAGTAACAATAATATAGACAAATGAGAAGGATAGTTTTTTTAACGTTGGCAATTATTGTAGCTACCATGTTGGTATCTGCTCAACAGTTTATAGGTGTTGACTTGGGGTATGCACGTCCAATCACACAATTGAATCAACCTGTAGTAGGTCAGGAAAAGACATTGACCCCAACACCATATAATGGCTTTAAGGTGGGGCTTGTGTATGATGCAACGATTGTGAAGGGTTTTGGATTTTCCATGGGATTGAACTATACATTTGCAGCGAATTCAACGGACTGGAAATCGGAGTTTGCTTCGGTTTATCCACAAGTTAGTTCGCGTGGTTATTATCATCAAATTGAACTTCCTGTGGATTGGCAATATAAATTCGAGATAGCTCAACGCACATGGTTGATTCTATACACGGGTCCAACATTACAATATGGATTGAGTCTAAACGAAAAAGGTTTACGTAAAGATGATAAGGGTAATGTGACTGAATATCGTGATGTCAATCGATATAGCTTGGATAAAAATGACCATCTTGCCCTCAAACCATTGAATGTTACTTGGGGAATAGGTGCAGGTTTTCAATATGAACGTTATTTCCTGCGTGGTGGATATGATTTTGGCTTGGTAAATCCGTATAAATCAATCAGTTTTGCGGGTAAAGATATAAACACTCGTGGTCGATTTGACCAATGGCAAATTAAATTAGGAATATATTTTTGGGAAAGATAATTCTGAAACTTATTAAAATCATTAAACTATAACCTTCTCTAAACTATAAGAAAATGATTCCACGCGAAACCATAGATCGAATCTTCGACGCAGCCAAAGTAGAAGATGTTGTCGGCAGTTATGTCACCTTAAAAAAACGAGGTGCCAATTTGCTGGGTTTATGCCCATTTCATCACGAAAAAACGGGATCTTTTACAGTATCGCCATCCAAAGGAATCTATAAATGTTTTGGTTGTGGCAAGGCGGGCAATGCTGTGGGCTTTATCATGGAGATTGAGCAATGTTCGTATATTGAAGCGATCAAGCAATTAGCGCAGCGCTACCATATTACCATTGAGGAGCGTGAATTGACACAAGAAGAGAAGCAACGTCAAGATGATCGTGAGTCAATGTTTGTGGTGAATGATTTTTCTAATAAGTGGTTTCAATCTCAATTGCATGATACTCAGGAGGGGATAACCGTTGGAATGGCATATCTTCGCCAACGAGGAATACGAGAAGATATTATTAGGAAATTTCAGTTGGGTTACTCTCCAGAAAAAGCTAAGTTGTGGGAGGAGGCTAAGAAAGCAGGTTATCAAGATACTTATCTAGTCAATAATCCAGATACGCAAATAGGAACGGGTGTATGTTTGAAGGATGAACAAGGTCGATTGTTCGATCGTTTCCGTGGGCGTGTGATCTTTCCATTCTTTTCTGTGAGCGGGAAGGTGACAGGCTTTGCAGGACGATTAATCAAGCAGAGTGATAAGGCAGGAAAATATGTCAATTCGCCTACTTCTATTCTATATGAAAAGAAACACGAACTGTATGGTTTCTATCAAGCAAAACAGTCAATTAAGCGTGAAGATTGTTGCTATCTGGTTGAAGGTCAGTTAGATGTGATTCAATTGGTGCAATCGGGTATTGAGAACGTAGTAGCATCTGGAGGTACTGCTTTGACTTATCCACAGGTGCGATTGATTCATCGTTTTACTGAGAATGTAACGATTCTATATGATGGTGATAATGCAGGTATCAAGGCAGCATTGCGTGGTATAGACATGATGTTGGAAGAAGGTGTAAATGTAAAAGTGGTATTATTACCAGAAGGAGAGGATCCAGACAGTTTTGCACGTAAACATAATGCGACGGAAGTGTTGGAGTATATCCAGCGTCACCAGACAGATTTTATTCGTTTCAAGACTCAACTTTTGAGTGAAGATGCAGGAAATGATCCAGTGAAACGCGCGGATATGATTACACAAATAGTGCAATCCATAGCTATAATTCCTGACATTATCAAACGTCAAATTTATACTAAGGATTGTGCTGCAACACTGAATATTCACGAAAATATTTTAATACGGAAGGTTATAGAATTGCGCAAAAAACATTTGGCAGAACAACACAAGAAAAATATAACATCAAGACAATTGCCTAAAAATCAGGAGAATACTTCTTCCGATTCAGCCACAATTACTGTTGAGGAACCAATAGAACCAACTCTGGACGTTCAAATATCTCTTGTGAAATCTGCCAAAGAGCAAAATATCGAAAATTTGATGCAGGTAATTATTCGTTATGGCGAGCAGACGTTATATCAATCTGACACGGCAGTAATACGAGCAGGTGAATATATTATCAATGAATTACGGAGAGATAGTATTGTTATTGAAAATCCGTTGCATCAACTTATTTTAGACGAATATATTGCTCATTATCAAGAATCGAATTGGGTGGCAGCTAAATATTTCCAGCATCATCCTAAAGCAGAAGTGTCTCAGTTTGCGGTGGATATGTTGGCTGATAAATACGAATTGAGTCGTATGTATTCCAAACAAATGGTATCGGAGAATGTGGTGAAAGAAGTGGATATACCAAGTGATTTGGATATTTTACCAGAATTGGTACAACGCATGTTGTTGGAATTGAAATATACAATTGTCAATGAACGTATAGATTCAATGCAGACCATGTTGAAAGAGGCACAAAAACGTAATGATTGGGAACTGATTCGTACGATATTAGAACAGCAACCTATGTTGATGGATATTCGTCAGCAATTATGCAAGGTTTTGGGTAATCGAGTGATATTAAAATAGTTATGATTTTTGGTTCAATAGTATATGGCCCTATTCGTTCGCGTCGTCTAGGTGTGTCACTAGGTGTCAATCTAATGCCGATTACGGCTAAATTGTGTACGTTTGATTGCGTTTATTGTGAGTGTGGATGGAATCAACCTGTATCGCATCCGAGTTTGCCGACACGAGAGGAAGTGCGTATTGCTCTTGAAAGTCAACTATCTATAGCCGTTGAGCCGATAGATGTAATCACTTTCAGCGGTAATGGAGAACCCACATTGCACCCCGATTTTTTAGGAATCATTCAAGATACTTGTGCATTACGCGATCAATATTGCCCAAAAGCTAAAGTGTCTGTTTTAAGTAATTCTACACAACTCGGGCGAACAGACGTGTTCGAAGCATTGCGATTGTGTGATAATCGTATATTGAAGTTGGATTCTGCTATTGATGCTACTATGCGTTTGATAGACAAGCCTGTTAATGCACAATTGACTGTGAAGCAGATTGTTCAGTGGCTTTCGATATTTGATGGTGATTTTACACTGCAAACATGTTTCTTGCGCGGTGAATATCAAGGTCAAACAATAGATAATACTACTCCAGAAGAATTAACAGCATGGTATGAAATGGTGGATTACTTGCACCCTAAGCAAGTAATGATTTATGTGATAGATCGCGTTACACCGCTGGAAACATTGGAAAAGATACCTGCAGAAACGATGGAGAAAATTGCTATTCCATTGCGTGAAAAAGGAATAGATGTGATAGTAAGCGTATGAAAATTCTCATCGCACCACTCAATTGGGGACTCGGTCACGCCACTCGTTGTATTCCTATCATTCGCCAATATCTCGACCTGGGTAATGAAGTTGTTTTAGGCGGTGATGGCGATAGTCTTTTGCTACTCCATCGCACATTTCCAAAACTTCGAGTTATTAATTTTCCATCACTAGAATTGTGTTATGACGAGGATGCTAAGCAACGTAAGTTTTATTGGCGTTCAATTCCTGTCTTATTACGTTCTGCGATAGCTGATCATTATTATTTGCGTCAAACTCTTGCAATAGAGCAATTTGACTTGGTTATTTCGGATAATCGTTTTGGTTTCTTTTCAAAGGATGTACATTGCGTATATATTACCCACCAGTTATATCCTATCTTACCGAAACGTTTGTTTTTATTTCAACCATTAGTACGTTGGCTCCACGCGCGCGTATATAATAGGTATGATGAAGTTTGGGTGCCAGATTATGAAGATACCAAAGATAATTTATCAGGGGATTTGAGTCATGGTGGACATTTTGACAAGCGTGCTAAATACATTGGTCCACTTTCACGATTTAGTCTATGTGCCAATGAAAAGAAACAAATGGGATGTAGAATCAATAATTATTCAATAGTAGCAATTCTTTCTGGTCTTGAACCACAACGTACTATTTTTGAACAACAAATCCTACATCGTTTTTCCATCTCAACCGATTCTCTTTTATTAGTAAGAGGCAAGGTTTCTGAACCCCAAACAACAATCCAAAAGAACAACATTACCATAGTTCCAAGTCTCAATGATTCAGAAATGGTAATAGCTATGACAAACGCACAAAAAATCATTGCACGTAGTGGTTATAGCACAATCATGGATTTAGAGGCACTTGGTGTGCTCTCCAAAGCAGAACTTCATCCTACGCCGGGGCAAAGCGAACAAGAATATCTAGCGCAACGATTAGTGCGTGTGTGAATGATGATGTCCTTCGTGATGATGGTGATCATCGCATTTGTGTTCGCACTCAGGAGCTGTAGTAGTTGCAGGTTTGCCAATTTTAGCAAATGCTTTTTGTAGTGCAGTAACATCTGTCTTGTTGGCATCGTAAGTCACGGTCACCGTTTTGGCATCTAAGTCAAAAACAAGATCCTTCACACCATTCTTCAATTCCTTATCAAATGGAATATTCTTCAAAATCTTATTGCAGCAGTCTTCACAATGAAGATCTACATACAACACTACTTTTTGTTTGTTTAGCTTTGCTTCTGCAGTAGAGAGCAGAAATGCCATTGGCATAATCGCCATTAAAAATAAAATAATTCGTTTCATATGAATAAAGTTCAATGCGGCTTTACCGCGTTCAAAATAGTTCAGTGTAGTTCAACATGGTTTTCACTCTTCTCGTTCGAGTGACCAACGGAAACCGAGGTAGAGTTTCCAACCGTGGATAGGTGCCCAAATCATAGACGCATCGTAGTTCGCTGAATGTGGATTCACAAATCCGCCATGCTTTTCACCTTTCGCCTCTAACCTCTCGCCTACAATCGGATTATCCTGCGTGAAGTTGGTCATATTCTCCGCACCCAAATATATTGACCACGTGCGGAAGAACTTGGTAACCTGACCTAAGAGTTGAGGATACCACTTGTGATGAACTTGCCCATTTTCATCGGTAAAATATTGCTTGCTTCCTTCTGGTATCGCAAAGCCATCTGGCATACGACCTTCGCCATTGAACTGGGCAGTAAGGTCAAACTGCCATGTCTTGAGTGGTGTCTGATAGCTTGTTGTGATGATACCTTTGAACTTGTTTTGCAAAGGTTTTTCGCGAAGTTGGTACTCGTTAGTAGCCGTATTGAAAGTGGTCTGCTTCACATCCGTATAACGGAAGGCTGCTGTCATAGTCCATCCGCGTAGTATCTCCATGCTAGCCTCTACTTGCCAATTGTGAGAAAAGTACTTTGCTCCCTCTACATCATGCATATTGTATAAGGTAATCCCTTGCAAACTGCGATCCATATCCGCTATCACACCGTCTAGGAATTTGGTATAGTAGTATTCACCCGACAATTGCAATTCGCGCTTACCCATTGGGATATAAAATACTGTGGAAAGTCCCGTATTCATCGAACGCTCCTGTGCCAATTGCCCATCGCCTATCGCCAGTTGCCCATTGCCAAAATAATATATTCGGTTACTTGCTAAGTACGCAGCGTTGTCGGCAATAGCATTAGGTGTGCGATATCCCAAACCCATACTTCCACGCAGTGTCCACCACTCGAATGGCGCATAGCGCAAGTTCATACGAGGCGTGGTAAAGAAGCCATAACGCGTAGAATAATCTTCACGAATACCAGCAAGCAAGGTGAGTTTGTCTTTGTATGTATAAGTGTATTCGGCAAACACACCTGGTGTTAGTTCCATTTGAGAGGCGATAAGGCTATTAGGCGATAAGGTTATAGGCAAAAGAGATTCGTCATACTTATCATAATTGACACTAAGACCCGCGGATAGTTTGTGCTGATGATCATCCCAAGGGTCAGCAGCCGAGTCATCAAACGATGTCTGGAAGATGGCATTCAGATAGGCATTGGTCTGTGCGGCATTCCATTGGCGCAAGCCGTAGGTATTTTGCTGATTGTGATAAGAAGCAGAAGCGATAATACCAATAGAAGTACCCAAATCATGATTAAATACATACCCATTCTTCATAAACCCATCGACACGCCAAGTCTGGAGGTCGATATGGTAGGGCGATGAGGCGAAAGGCGATAAACTGAGAGCCTCTCGGGTTTGTCCACCTTGACGGCGATCATAGAGACCGCGCACGAGGAATTGTCCCGTATAATCGTCGGTTTTGACATACCAACGATTGAGCAAATTGATATTAGTATTCTTAGGCATATCCAAGAACCCATCGTGGTTATGATCTAGTTCGAGGGACATGTTTTGGGCGTGGAACAATATACCCGTAGACACAATATCATTGATATCCCAGCCACCTGTAGCATTGACCTCGGCATGAGTCTCGGTGCTGATCATCGCATTGAGCGAGATAGGATCTTGGGTTTGTGGTTTGAGATACTCCACATTGATTTGTCCTGCAATAGCCTCATAGCCATTCAGCACAGAGGATGTGCCTTTGCTAACCAGAATAGCTTCCATCCAAGGGCCAGGGATATACTCCATACCAAAAGCCTGTGCCAATCCACGGATATTAGGGGTATTTTCCGTAAGCATCTGCACATATGTTCCACTCAGACCTAAGAGGCGAATTTGCTTTGCCCCCGTAGCAGCATCGGAGTACGCCACATCCACGCTGGCGCTGGTTTCGAAACTCTCCGAGAGGTTGCAGCATGCTGCCATACAAAGTGCTTCGCCTGTGATGGTTTCGGTTTGCAAAGCAGACACACGTGAACGTAAAACAGCCATCTTTCGTTCAACGATATCTACTTCTTCCAACAACAAATTGCTCACCAACACGATGGTTAGTTCGCTGTGTGCAGTCACTTCAGTCGTGTCGTTGTGAAAGCCCATAAAGCTGGTAACCAAGAGGTTCGTACTCTTGACAGGCTCTAACTGAAATCTACCATCTAGGTCGGTGGCTACGCCCACACTAGTTCCTGCCCAATACACATTCGCTCCTACTAGTGGCTCGCCTTTGTCATCTAGTACGATTCCCCATGCGTGAGCTTCCGCCCAGACAAAGGGCAAGACAACGAATAATACTGCTAATATAATCTTTTTCATAACCTCTTCCGTTAAACACTAAACACTAAACCAACCTGGTATATCACAAAACTCACCACCCACGCCAGTATCATCGACTGCACCAAACTATACCATGCCCATTTTCTGCCCAACTCCTTGCGCAATGTGGTGATCGTTGCCACACAAGGGAAATACAACAGCACAAAAGCCATAAATGCATATGCTGTCAAGGGTGTGAATGCCGACAATGCCGCATCCGATGGGTACAGAATACCCATTGTGGATACAATCGCTTCTTTCGCTGGTAAACCCGTCAGCAGGCAAACAGACATCTTCCAATCAAAGCCCAATGGGCGTACCACAGGCTCTATCCAATGACCAATCATGGCCAAATAACTATGCTCCATATCCGACATATTACCCGTAGGGAAATACGTCAATGCCCAAATGATTACACTCGCCCAGATAATCACTGCAGGTATCTTCTGCAAGTAATCGGCTATACGCTCCCAGATGTGCAATCCCGTATTACGCAAGGTAGGACGGCGATAGGGTGGCAATTCGCTCACGTAGTCGTGCTTAGGTTGACGGAACGCCTTCGTTTGTTGCATGATCCACGCAAACAATATACTCAACACCACGCCCAACACATATAGCGACATCATCACCAATGCTTTTTGCTCTGCAAAGAATGCTCCCACAAACAGCATATATACTGGCAGACGAGCTGAACAACTCATGAATGGCACCATCAGCATCGTCAGTGCACGATCTTTCTTATTGGTAATATCCTTAGCTGCCATGATGGCAGGCACATTACATCCAAAACCCATCAGCATTGGGATAAACGAGCTACCGTGCAAACCAATTCGGTGCATCCATTTATCCATCGTATATGCCACACGCGCCATGTAGCCCGAGTCCTCCATCAAACTCAAAAAGAAGAACATGATGATGATATTCGGCAGGAATGCCAATACCGCACCTATACCCAATAGCACGCCGTCCAGAAGCAAACTGCTCCACCATACTACGGGCATCATTCCGCGTAACCATTCCGCCAATGCCTCCACCCCCATAGTGATCCACTGCTGTGGATAAGCTCCCAACGTGAAAGTACATTCAAACACGCCATATAGCACCAAGAGCAACACGGGCAAGCCTATCCATCTGTTGGTCAACACCTTATCTATCTTGTCTGCCACAGAGTGTCCCGAGTCATGCTTCGCGTGGGTCAGTGTCTCCTCCAATGCACCATGCACAAAGCCGCGACGTGCTTGTGCAATCACTTCCTTGGCTGTCTTACCATATTCGTATAGTAGTCGTGCTCTCTGTTCGGCTGCCACGCGAATCAGCTCCTCGCTATGTGGCAACAATGCCAACATCTCATCGGGGCGCTCCAACATACGCACTGCCATATAGCGTTTGGAGTATTTCTCGCGCACATTCGGCAAGGTGACGATTACGTCTATCACACGGGCTATCGCCTCCTCCACATCCTTTCCATAACTCACATGCACGTGGCGGAAACTATCTTCCTCTGCCAAAATCGCAGCTTTTTCTTCCACCAAACCAATGCGCACACCCAGCAGTCGGCTCAGCAAATGATAATCCAACGCGTGCTCGGTCTGCACCAACTCATCGTAATGCGTCAGCAATACCACGAACGGCTGATGCCTATCCATCAGCGCCGCGGTACGAACTAGTTGCACCTCCAATTCACGAGCATCTACCTCCTGAATTTGGATGCCATTCTCAATATATTCCGATGTGTTTTGATTCACATTGCAAAGGTACTGCGATTTTCTTTTGTGCGCAATACCTAAAAAATGGGATTTAAAAATTAACGATTTTTGTACATGTCATCGTAGTATTTCTCGTATTCGCCAGAAGTGATGTTATCCATCCACTCTTGATGCTCGAGGTACCAACGAACAGTCTTTTCAATACCCTCTTCAAATTGCAAAGATGGTTCCCAACCCAATTCAGCTTGCAACTTGCGTGAGTCAATAGCATAGCGCATATCGTGTCCTGCACGGTCGGTTACGTAGGTGATTAAATCCATATCCTCACCTTCTTTTCGACCGAGCAAACGATCCACAGTATTGATAACGACCTTGATAATATCAATGTTCTTCCACTCGTTGAAACCGCCGATATTATAGGTTTCTGCCACAGTACCTTGATGGAAAATCAAATCAATGGCGCGCGCGTGGTCTTCCACATACAACCAATCACGTACATTCTCTCCCTTGCCATATACTGGCAATGGTTTGCGATGACGAATATTATTGATAAACAACGGAATCAACTTCTCTGGGAATTGATATGGGCCATAGTTATTGGAGCAGTTAGTTACAATGGTAGGCATGCCATAAGTGTCGTGGAACGCACGTACAAAGTGGTCGCTACTTGCCTTGGATGCTGAATATGGGCTGTGTGGATTGTACTTAGTAGTTTCCAAGAAGAAATCCTCACCATATGCCTCATGGTGTTCAGAAGATGCTTGAGTGGAGAATGGAGGTTCAATGCCCTCTGGGTGGGTCATCTCCAATGCGCCATATACCTCGTCGGTTGAGATGTGGTAGAAGCGTTTTCCTTCATATTTCTCTGGTTGTGCTTCCCAGTAGAGCTTTGCTGCTTGCAAGAGTGAGAGCGTACCCATCACATTGGTGCGAGCAAAGGTAAATGGATCCTTGATTGAGCGATCCACATGGCTTTCAGCTGCGAGGTGGATGATACCAGTCACATGCTCCTCTTGCATTAGAGCATACATGGTATCAAAATCGCAGATATCTGCTTTCACAAAACGATAATTTGGTTTGTCCTCAATGTCTTTGAGATTGGCCAGGTTACCCGCATAAGTCAATTTATCCACATTAATAATGCGATATTCAGGATACTTGTTTACGAACAAACGTACAACGTGGCTGCCAATAAAACCTGCGCCACCAGTAATGATAATAGATTTCATAATATTTATATGGTTTTTTAATTAGTTTCAATGTTTATATTACAAAGCGTATTTGCTTAAAATGATATGCTTGCTCTTCGTTGTTTTCTTTTCGCAATATCAATTCCCCTTGTTCCGAAATTCCCACCAATTCAGCCCTAAAAACGCCATCTATTCCTTGTTTTGCGATGGATGTAGGTTGCAAACTCACTTCTCTTTCCACATAATTATGCCACCCCGTCCCTCTGTAGATATGTTGCATATACATCGCTTTAATTGCTTCTGTTGTGCACTTTTCCCACGATTTCATCGCAGTAATCCACTCCTCCATTACTTCCTCCACATCACAGTCTTTACCTGTTATTTGTTTCATTGATATGGGATTAGGTGCATTGCTTTGCCATTCCGTTTGATTCACATTCACCCCTATCCCCGCTATACTGTACCCCACATATTGTCCTACCAAACTATTCTCAATCAGGATGCCTACCAATTTTTTATCTCCAAAATAAATATCATTTGGCCATTTGATAGTCAGTTGCTCTTGTGGCAAATACTTCGTCAATGTTTCCCAAAGCGCTACTGCTACCAACATAGACAATCGCCATTGTTTTGTCGCAAGTATCCCCTCATAGCGCAGCAATGTAGAAAATAGCAAATTCTTTCCTTCTTCGCTCTCCCAACTATTACCTGCTTGTCCACGCCCTGCCGTCTGAAAATCCGTTCGGATAGTGTAGAGATGGGGCAGAGCATCAGAATATTGCTCACGCAACAAGGTGGAGGTGCTATGTGTTTGCTTTATATACATCCAACAAATATTGTTCTATCACGCGCTGTATTTTTCTTGTTTTGCAGTTAGCGCTATTCACCATCACCGCGAACACCCATACCCGGCCGTCGGGCAAGAAGATATATCCCGCATAGTTCTTCGTTCCTCCGATGGTACCGCTCTTTGCACATACCTTGCCATGCAACGGAGTGTCGCGCAAAAACGAACTCAATGTCCCACTTTCGCCGCTACATGGCAATGATTCGATGAATACGTCTTTGTTCCTTGATCCATACATATACCGCAATAGTTGCACGTACATCGCAGGCGATATGGTATTTTGAGGAGCTAATCCACAACCATCCAAAATCTTGGCACTTCTAAAACTCACACCGTGATTCTTCCAGTATTCACGTACAAAATCCGATGCATTATGGATGGTACATGGTATTGAATATTTCGAACCAAATATGCGGAATAGCATCTCCGCATACAGGTTATCCGACTCATGATTCGTATGACGAATAATCTCCGACAATGGCTCACTTTCATATACAAACAATTCCGTTCTTGCCGCGCCATGCTGTGGCTTTTCACTCAGATATGTCGCTTCCCCATCCACCTGTATACCTCCGCTCACAAGTACATTTGTAAAGTCCCTTGCCAAAATCAATGGTGGGTTGGGTAAATCGCCTTTCACACCAAAAGTCTGCCGATTCGATGGTACACTTCCTACTAAATACCTGCGATTACTATAGGGCACTCCATGCACAAATGCCCCATCATAAGAGATATGTGTGCAGCGAATATGATTCTCAAACTCCACCTCTGGCACCTGCGGCGTAGTGTTCAACACCGTAGCAATACTGCCCACAGGACCACTTTGCAGCACAATATTCATCGTGTTATCCAAATACGATAGCGCAAATATACCTGGTGCATAATAGTTACCCGCATCTTCCCACAACCACGATGGATTCAGCGCATTGCCGTCAAAATAACTCGCATCGCCTACTACCGAACCCGTAATATGCTTGATACCCGCATTGCGTACCCCACGCAGCCAACGGTACATAAACGAGTGACTACCTACATACCGCGAACCAAACGTCGGGTCACCGCGTCCCTCAATATACAGATTCCCATGCAACGTACCGTCCTGAATATACCCTGAATAGGTAATCGGCGTCTTGATGCAATAATCTCCTCCCCACATCTCCAAAGCAGTCGCTGTTGTGAGCAGTTTCATCGTCGAAGCGGGTGGTATGACGGAGTTCGCACGGAAGGCGTCAATGGTGTCTCCCGAATGATAATCGCAAATCAGCACACCCATATTGGCATCTCGCGTATCGGGATGGCTCGTAAGTATGGATAATATTAGTAAAAGTTTGAACATCCGTTATTGCCTTGCTTTATTCTAAAGCATCCAGATTAATCAACTTATTGACGATCGCATAAATTGTCAATCCTGCGGTAGAATGTATATTCAACTTACGTGTGATATTCTTGCGATGAGTGATTACCGTATGTGTAGAAATGCATAGCACATCGGCTATCTCCTTGTTGCTCAGTCCTTTCACCACTTGAATCAACACCTCCAATTCACGCTCACTCAATGCCTCTACCTCTTGTTTCGCTGTTTGCAACGGCTGATTTTCTGGCAAACTACTCAGGGCTGGGCGCAATATATCATCCTCTATCGCACAATGATCCGCAAAATCTTGCTCCGTATGCCACAAATCGCTCATCACACTAATCAACGTATAAGTCACAGAACCATTCTGCATCGTCTGATCGGATGGATAATACTTGATTATCAGGTTCTTAATCTCACTCAGTTTATCCGTAATGCGTTGATCATCATGCGTATGTTCCTCAAACATACCTGCATTTTCATGCTCAATATGCGTGCGAATTTCCTCCGCAAACTCATCATAACACCGCAATATCAACATCGGTATCTTCGAACTTGGATCGGCTGGAATAATCGCTTCTATCAGCGAACGACGCAAATAGGGCAAGCGGAAATCCAAAAAATAGGTATGTGCATTGCGCAAATAGCGTTGCAACGTAGCAATATCAATATCCGCAGGCAAAGCACGTTGCTTGTACACCTTGTAATTGATCACCGCAAGAAAGGTAGGTGTATGCACGTTATTGCTTGCGCATGCCTCTGCAATAGTCTGCTCGCCAACGCCCATCGTCAAGCCAAACCGACTAATCACATGTATCGCATCTTCCTCACGCGACATCAAATCACATATTTTATCCGTAGCTTTATACATCACACGCAACCACAATAATTCTTCCCCCATAGATAAGAGGGAAGACCTTTACGTTAAAAACGCTGCAAAGTTACTGAAAAATATTCATATATGCAAATCAAATTTCCAAAATAACCATTTCTGGGGACAACTAATGCCAAATTCATTCCGCACTTGTCCATCTGCCTATCCCAAATAATGGGGAAACTGTCTAAAAAAATTGTCTAATTCACACAAAACCACTACCTTTGCACTCGATTTCTTCGGATTAACCCTTTATCTTCATACCTTGTGTGTTATCGTTGTATTATCTTTACGCTATCAATTACGTAGGATATACGTAGGATATACGTAAGATACACGTAAGATATACGTAGGATAATCGGGTTGTTAATATAGGAGTACCGAAGGAATACCGTCATTATTCCGATACATTGTTATAAAATAAACCAACTATATGAACAAAAAAACACTCATTTTCTTTTCTGTCGTTGCTTGCCTCTTGGTGAGCCATATGCCTATTTTAGCGCAAGATCATCACAATCATCACCACCATCACCACCACGAGAAGAAGTCCGACGCCCATATCGCGGGACACGTCTTAGATGCGCACACCAAGGAGCATCTTTCTTTTGTCAATGTGCAAGTGGAAGGTACCGCCCTTGGTTGTCTGACCGATGAATCAGGACACTTCTATCTCAAGAACCTTCCCGAAGGCGAACTCACCATCGTCTTCTCAATGATGGGATACGAGACGGAGAAACGTACCGTTACCCTTCGCCGAGATACCCTCATCGAGATGAATGTGGCAATTGCCGAGACATCCTTTATGATTGATAATGTGGTGGTTACTGCTAATAAGTACGAAACCAAACAACGCGAAGTAGCGACCATTGTCAATGTCATTCCGCCGCTTATCATTGAGTCCACTACCTCCAACTCCATGGCAGATGTGCTCAATTTCCAAACGGGCTTGCGTGTGGAAGAGACGTGTTCTAACTGCGGTGTACCACAGATTCGTATCAACGGCTTGGAAGGACAATACACCCAAATTCTCATGGACTCCCGCCCAATCTTCTCTTCCCTCGCTTCAGTTTATGGTTTGGAGCAACTGCCTGCAGGTATGGTGGATCGTATCGAAGTGATTCGTGGTGGCGGTAGCGCACTCTATGGTGCCAATGCCATCGCAGGTGTCGTGAATATCATCACCAAAGAACCGAGCCGCAACTCGTTAAATATCAGCAACTCAAGTGCTTTCACTCAGACAGGCACCTACGATATCAACACCAACATGAACGCCAGTGTCGTGTCTGAAAACCAAAAAGCAGGACTCTTCCTCTTTGGCGTACAACGCAACCGCCAGCAATACGACCGCGACAACGATGGCTATTCCGACATCCCACACCTCAACTCCACGACAGTTGGCTTCCGCTCTTATTTCAAGACATCCGACTACTCCAAGATCACAGCGGAATACCACCATACCACCGAGTTTCGCCGTGGCGGTTATGGTATTGATAGCCTCCAACCACACGAGTCGCCACTCACCGAGCAACTCAAGCATAACATCGATGCGGCTACAGCCAAATGGGATATGTACACCGCTGACAATAAGCACTTTGTAAGCGTCTATACCAGTTTCCAACATATCGCTCGCGATAGCTATTTCGGCACCAACTACAATCCCAACGCCTATGGCAAATCTACCGATATTGTGTCCGTTACAGGTGCACAATACCGTTTCTCTTATCCATGTGGCATCATGAATGCCGACCTTAGTGCAGGTGCGGAATACTCCTACAACCAACTCCGCGACCAGATTCTTGGCTACGACCGCAACACCCTCCAGCGCGTACATCTCGGAGGAGGATACGTTCAAAATGAGTGGAAAAACAAGCAATGGTCTATCCTCGTAGGTGGTCGTTTGGAGCAGCATTCTCTCTTGGACAAACCCGTTTTCTCGCCTCGTGCCAATATCCGTTATACACCTATTGAGCCAATTATCCTGCGCCTGAGCTATGCCAGCGGCTACCGCGCACCACAAATCTACGAAGAAGACTTGCACGTAGGTGCAGTAGGTGGGGAGGTATCGCTTATCTCGTTGGCAGACACCCTCAAACCCGAATACAGCCACTCCATCAGCGGAAGCATTGACATGTACAAGCGATTTGGCAAGTGGGATCTCAACCTCACCCTTGAGGGATTTTTTACCCAACTCAACGATGTCTTTACCCTAGAGGAGAACGGACACGACGCACAAGGCAACCTATTATTAACACGCACCAACGCGAGCGGCGCACGTGTGGCGGGTATGAATATCGAAGCCAAGGTGGGCTTTGGTCACTTGCTCACTTTCCAAGCGGGTTACACCTACAACCATAGCCGCTATATCGAACCATTGCAATGGAGCGAGAATCCAAACATTGCACCTCAACGCCGCATGTTCCGTACCCCAGACCACTATGGCTATTTCCTCTGTAATATAGAACCTGTAAAACATTTCCACATTGTTACCAACGGCAAGGTAACAGGCAATATGCTAGTGCAACACTTTGCAGGATATGTGCCAGAAGATGAAGAAGTTACTACGCCTACTTTCTTCGAATGGGACATCAAACTTTGCTACGATATTCCGCTCTACAAGCATTACACGTTGGAGATTAACGCAGGTGTAAAGAACATCCTTGACCAATTCCAATCCGACCTTGACAAAGGCATGGATCGCGATGCAGGATTCATCTATGGTCCCGCTACTCCACGTACTTTCTTTGCAGGAATCAACTTGAAGATATAATAACAAAAATAGCACCTCGTCGAGGTGCTATTTTTATATACCTATTGTAGCATAATTGCTCAAATGCTGCGGTTATTCCACCTGTAGTACCAATCCCTTCAGATATTCACCTTCTGGGTGATAGATATTGATAGGGTGGTCTGCTGGCTGGTGCAATTGGTGCAAGATACGCACTTTGCGACCCACCTGTGCTGCGGCAGAGAACACGGCCAAACGGAACATATCCTTATCAATCGCCTGCGAACAAGAGAAGGTGAACAAGATACCACCAGGACGAATACTTTGTATGCCTTTGGCATTCAAGCGTTGATAGCCACGCAACGCATTCTTAACCGCATCTCTGTGTTTGGCAAAGGCAGGAGGATCCAGCACAATCAAATCGTATTTACTTTGATTCTTTGCCAAAAACTCGAAAGCCTCCTCGGCAAATGCTTCGTGAGGCGCATGCTCACCAAAGTTGTGTGCCACGTTGCTGCGTACCAAGTCAATTGCTTTTTGGCTCACATCCACCGAGTGCACTAATTTTGCTCCACCACGTAGTGCATACACGGAGAATCCACCCGTGTAGCAAAACATATTCAGCACCTCTTTACCTTGTGCATAATGCTCCAACAAAGCACGGTTGTCACGTTGGTCAATAAAGAAGCCCGTCTTTTGTCCACGAAGCCAGTCAATGCGGAAGTCTAATCCATTCTCTTTCGCCCAAAAATCTCCGTTGAAATCGGCTTTTTCTGCACCAATCAAGTAGCCTACTCGCTCTCCTTGAATAGGGGCTTTGTGAGGTAAGGTGTCATCCGACTTGTAATACACCTTGTCCACCTGAGGTACCGATTGGATAATCGCCTCTGCAATCTCCATGCGATGGCAGTGCATGCCGATGGAATGGGCTTGAATCACGGCTGTATCTGCATATACATCCACAATCAGTCCAGGCAAGAAGTCGCCTTCGCCATGTACCAAGCGATAAGTGTTGTTGCAGTTTTCAGTTCTCAGGTGACAGTTTTCAGTTTCTATAGTAATCAGCCCCAACGAGCGGCGCACTTCATATGCTGCACGAATACGCTCTTGCCAAAAATCTGCAGGCAGTTCACCTACTCCAAATGCCAAGATACGTACTGCGATAGAGCCTATCTGATAGTGTCCAACGCCCAATATTTTGCCGTTGGAATCGAGCACTTGTACCACTTCACCCTCTTGTGGCTGAGCATATGGATAATCAGCGTCCAGCTGAATACTGCGGATGGCACCCGAGAATACCCAAGGGTGGAAACGAAGAAGCGATTCTTCTTTATGAGGTTTCAAATATACCGTTGTCATAATCTCTAATCACTAAACTCTAAACACTAAACACTAAACACTAAACAATACCCACCTTAGCGGCATCCTCTAAACACCTTTTCGCCATAGCCTCTTGTTGGCGTTGGATTTGCTTTTCTTTCTCAGCACGCTTGAGGGCTTCTACTGCGCGTTTGGACAGGGGCTTTACTTGTTGCAACGCAAGATAGATGCTCAACGTAGCCCATGCATCGGTGGAGGCGTAGCGCGCTTGTTCGGGAGTGAGATGCGAGTTCTCCCAATTGGTGAGTTGCTGGGATTTGCTAATCTTCTTGCCAAAGATAATCGCGAATATCTTTTGCAAACCGAGTTCCATAATACCATATTTGCATACCATCGATTGCAAATCTACACAATTGGCAGGCTTGAAGTCGCGTCTTCTGCGAAGACCAGTAATGTCGTCTTTGAAAGCCAGCCCCACTTTGCATATGTCAGGATTGGCGAATATCTCTGCGATTTCAACGGGCAACCCTACATGCGTGAGACGAAATAGATAGCACCGCTCCAAGGTGGCTATTTGCACCAAAGCAGTAGGGTAGTGCACACCTCTTTTGAAAGAAGGACGGGCCTCGGTATCCACTCCGAGTACGGTGTGCTGGCGCAAGTACGCCGCAGCATCAGCCACCATTTCGGGCTTATCTACCACAATCACTTCGCCTTCGAAAAAGGTAACGGGCAACGTTTGAATAGCTGCTTTATCAATGTGTTGAGCAAACGTATTGGGCAAAAAACTACTCATCTACATGTAATGATAGGGTGTGTAAAGGGCGGAGTACATTCAGCAACTTTTGTCCCCAATGCTGTTCAAATGCCTCCAAGCAACTAACCAACGCATCATTCATCACCGCCTCTTCACGTGTTTGGTAATTGCAAGCCAAGTCCTTGATCTCTTGATAGATATCTGCAATATTTTCCGAGATAAATGCTGTAATAGGCTCATCAGAGTAGCGCATATCTTCTACGAATACTTCCAGATAAGCATCGTCCGAACCGAGCTTTTGAGCGATTGCCTGACGCATGCTTTCGTACTCATATTCGGTAACAAAGCGTTCTGGATAACCATCCATCTCTTCGGTAGCTTTGGGTAAAAGACGTGCTTTGAGATATAGCAATGGCAAAAGGCAGAGCATTTTCTCGATGAAATCGGCTCTTTCTTGTTCTTCCGCCTGCTCAAGATATAGGCAGAGCTGCACTGCTACCGTCACAAATTCTATAGCAGGCTCTTGATAAACATAATGTGTAGAGGTCGTGGACATCGTATGATTCTGTATAATTTGTTTGCAAAGGTACGCTTTTTTTTTGATATATGAAAAAAAAATAGTAATTTTGCACGAAATTTTAATACCATATACAGAAATGAAAGTAATTAATCTATCGGAGCAACCTTCGTTGCTGAATCAGTATCTGAAAGAAATGCGCAGTATAGATGTGCAAAAGGACAGCATGCGTTTTCGCCGAAACATCGAGCGCATAGGCGAGATAATGGCTGTAGAGATTAGCAAACATCTGACATATGCTACGGAGCAAGTGCAGACTCCTTTGGCGGTTGCTGAGATGCAAGTGCCTCAAGATCAAGTGGTATTGGGTACTTTGTTGCGTGCGGGATTGCCAATGCACCAAGGATTTTTGAATATGTTTGACAAGGCGGAGAATGCCTTCATCAGTGCATATCGCAAAGAGACGATTGGCAGACGAGGCGAGATGCAGATAGAGATTGTGTCAGAATATCTGGCAGCTCCATCTATTGAAGGCAAGACCTTGATATTGGTAGATCCAATGCTTGCAACAGGTTTGTCTATGGAAGTGGGATACAAGGCTTTGCTGAGTCACGGAACGCCTAAGAGTGTGCATGTGGCGTGTTTGTTTGGTACGCCTCAAGCGATAGACTACCTGTCAAAGACAATGCCAGAGCATGTTACGCTATGGTGTGCAGTAATCGACCCCGTATTGAACGAGAAGAAGTATATTGTTCCTGGATTGGGGGATGCGGGCGACTTATGCTTTGGCGAAAAATTATAGGATTTTGGAAGAGTATAGCAGTCGCTGGCGTGATTGCGTATGGCTGCCTGCTGCGCAAACCATTGTACACACTGCCTCCCATCGAAGGCGGAGATAAGTGGGTGCATTGGTTGGCATTCTTAGTCTTGACTTTAGCGCTATTGTGGGATAGTAAAACCGCAGGGTTAAAGTCGTGGAAGATGTGGCTTGTAGCCGTAGCAATTCCTGTAGTTTATGGCGGAGTCATCGAACTATTGCAGGAGCAATTCTTTTATCCTCGTACAGGTGAATGGCTGGATTGGCTGGCAGATGGTGTGGGAGTGTGCATGGGATTGGTATGTTGGTGTGTAGGCACGTGGTGGCATGAGAGAAGAGTGGGTAAATAGAATTGCGTTGACTTGGGCCAACAAGACGCGCCTGCGTGGTATTCGTCATGCATTGGAGGTATGCGGTTCGGCTACGGAGGTCATCAAGCAGCATGGCGAACTGGTGAGTCACGAAGCGTTGGCTTTTGCCCGCAAGGAACTCGAATTCATCGAGAAGCATAATATCCAGATGTATTATTTTAGGGATGAGAACTATCCCTATCGCTTGGCGCATTGTGTGGATGCGCCTTTGTTGTTGTATGCCAAGGGGCATGTAGATGTCAATCCTAAGCATATAGTGAGTGTGGTGGGTACCCGTATGCCAAGTGAGCGCGGAAAAGATTGGTGCAGACAGCTGGTATTGGATTTAGCAGCGCAGGTACCCGATTTGACTATTGTGAGTGGATTGGCATACGGAATAGATGTAGTGGCCCATCGGGCAGCGTTGGAAGCGGGGATTCCTACGATTATTATCCCTGCTCATGGCTTAGACCGAATCTATCCTGCGGTACATCGCAATGTAGCTGTTCAGGCATTGGACAAGGGTGGAATATTGACGGAATATACTTGTGGTACAGAGCCAGAGCGATTTAATTTTGTAGCCCGCAACCGCATTGTGGCTGGTATGGCAGATGCCGTGGTAGTGGTGGAGTCGAAGCAAAAAGGCGGCTCGCTGATAACCGCAGATATGGCAGTGGATTATGGGCGAGATGTATTTGCGTTGCCTGGGCGTGTGGGCGATGTATGCAGTGCGGGATGCAATGATTTGATCAAGCGGAATAAGGCGCAGTTGATTGAATGTGCAGAGGATTTGATTGCTGCGATGCAATGGGAGGTAACGCCCAATAAGCCTGTGCAAACAAGTATGTTGGAATTGGTGTGTGAGTTGACGGACCAACAATTGCAATTGGTCAATTTGCTGCGTGAGGCAGAAGATGGACTGCATATCAATCAGTTGGTAATGGAAACGCAGTTGGCGTATAATCTGGTATCGTCAGAATTGGTGATGTTGGAGTTGCAAGATGTGGTAAAATCAATGCCAGGAGGTATGTGGCGAGTGAAAAAATGAAATAATGTTTGCATATTTCAAAAAAAAGCAGTACCTTTGTAGCGTTTTCGAAAAAATGGATACTAAAAATCATTAATGATATGGATACTTTATTGAAAAATTTAGGTGCTATTTTAGTCCTTCTTGGTGTTATTTGCTTGGCAATCTATTATTTTGGTGTTCAAGAAAATGCACTTTTGGTAGTTAGCATGGTATTGGAGGTAGCAGGTTTGTTTGCTCACGTATTGCTTAACAAACGCTATCAATAATCCATCTTTAGATTATTTCCGTCAATTGGGATAATGGCTGATAACAACGACGCAATCAAACAGCATTTGACGGGCATGTACCAAGACTGGTTCTTGGACTATGCTTCGTATGTGATACTCGAGCGTGCCGTCCCCTCTATGGAGGACGGTCTAAAGCCCGTGCAGCGTCGTATTCTGCATGCGATGAAGTGTGTGGATGATGGCAAGTTCAACAAAGTAGCTAATATCGTAGGTCAAACCATGCAGTATCACCCACACGGTGATGCCAGTATTGGTGATGCATTGGTGCAACTTGGTCAGAAGGATTTGCTGATTGATTGTCAGGGTAACTGGGGAAATATCCTTACGGGTGATGGTGCAGCCGCACCGCGTTATATCGAAGCGCGACTGAGCAAATTTGCGTTGGAAACGGTCTTCAATCCCAAGACCACGCATTGGATGATGTCGTATGACGGTCGTAAGAAAGAGCCTATTCATCTGCCAATCAAGTTCCCATTGCTTTTGGCACAAGGTGTAGAAGGTATTGCGGTGGGCTTGAACTCCAAGATACTTCCTCATAACTTCTGCGAGATTTGCGATGCGGCATTAGCACATCTGCGTGGTGAAACATTCCAATTGTATCCTGATTTTCCTACAGGCGGTGAAATCGACGTGAGCCGTTATAATGACGGTGAACGAGGTGGTATGATTCGCATTCGTGCGAAGATACAAAAGGCGGATGATAATAAGACGCTAATCATTAGCGAGATACCTTATAGCACAACTACTGGTAAGATTATTGAGACGATCTTGCGTGCGAATCAAAAGGGTAAAATCAAGGTGCGCAAGGTGGATGATTTCACGGCAGAGGAAGCGAAGATCGTTGTGCAATTGGCTCCAGGCAGTTCGTCTGATAAGGCGATAGATGCGTTGTATGCATTTACTGATTGCGAGGTGAATGTATCGCCTAACTGCTGTGTGGTGCAGGACAAAAAACCGATCTTCACCACAGTGAGCGAGTTGCTGCGTATGTCTGTAGAGCATACGAAGGCATTGCTCAAGTGGGAGTTAGAGATTCAGAAGGCAGAGTTAGAGGAGCAATATTTCTATACTTCTTTGGAGAAAATCTTCATCGAAAATCGTATTTATAAGGAAGAAGGATACGAGAATGCTCCTGACAAGGAGAAATTGATTGCATTTGTGGACAAGGCACTTGAGCCTTGGAAAGAGAAATTGATTCGCGAGGTGCGCCGTGAGGATATTGAACGCTTGTTTGAGATTCGTATGATTCGCATCACGCGTTTCGACTCGAAGAAGGCAGATGAATTGATGCGTGACTTGGATAAGAAGATCAAAGCCACCATCAAGAATCTCAAGAATCTGAATGACTATACCATTGCATGGTTTGAGTCGCTCAAGCAGAAGTACGGAGCGAAATATCCACGTCGTACAGAGGTGCGCAATTTTGCTAATATCAATATCAAGACTGTAGTAGAAGCCAACGAGAAATTATATATCAATCGTGCAGAAGGCTTTATTGGTACGGGCTTGAAGAAAGATGAATTCCTCTTCAACTGCTCGGATATTGACGAGGTGATTATCTTCCATCGCGATGGAAAATACAAGATTGTGAAGGTGGCGGACAAAGTGTTCGTAGGTGCAGACATTATCCATATTGATATTTTCCGCAAGAACGACCATCGTACCATTTACAATGCCATTTACCGCGATGGCAAGAAGGGTGTCTGTTTCATGAAGCGCTTTGCAGTGACAGGTGTTGCTCGTGATAAAGAATACGATTTGACTCAAGGTAAAGCGGGTTCGCGCGTGATGTATTTCACAGCCAATCCGAATGGTGAGGCCGAGGTGATTAAGGTGCAGCTCAAACCAGCATTGCATCTCAAGAAGTTGGAAGTGATCAAGGATTTGAGCGAATTGGCAATCAAGAGCCGTACTGCAAGAGGCAATGTGCTAACAAAATACGAGGTAAAAGCCATCACTTTGAAGCAAAAAGGTCGCTCCACATTGGGTGGGCGTAAGGTATGGTTTGATCCAGATATTTTGCGCTTGAACTATGACGGTCAAGGTATCTACTTGGGCGAGTTTGTGGAAGAAGATCGTATCTTGGTCATCACCAAAAATGGAGATTATTATTTGACTACGTTTGAGCTTACAGCCCATTTTGACCAAAACATACTGCGCATAGAGAAGTTTGATAGCGATAAGGTATGGTCATTGGCGATGTGGAATGCCGATTTGGGATACTACTATGGCAAGCGTTTCCAATTGGATGCTCAACTGAAGTCGCAGAATATGTTGGGTGAGAATAGCGATAGCAAGATAGCCTTGCTTTCTGATCGCGAAGAAGCCATCTTCCGCATCACGTTTGTGGATGAGACCAAGCCAGAGATGGAGGTGCTGATGGCTGAGTTTATCGAGGCTAAGTCACCTAAAGCCAAAGGAAAACGTTTCTCTACGTTGGATGTGGCAAAGATCGAAGATATTACTCCCGAACCAGAAGTGGTAGAAGAGGAGATGGACGAAGAAAACGATGACACCAATGGTCAAGAGGGAGAGAGTGAGAACGTAGAGGATAAAGTTCAGGAGGTGCAGCCTATAGTAGATGTGCCATTCACGATTACCAACGAAGTACCTGAAGATAGCAAGCCTATCGAAGAACAACTGAGTTTGTTTTAAGGAATAACCCCATTAGTTCTAGTTATTAATCGTCATTTATGTTTGGCATAAATGACGATTTTATTTATCATGTTGCAATAAAAGTAAACTTTTCTTGCACATATACATTTTTTTTGTACCTTTGCAGCGCAAAGTCGTTTGGAAAAGTGTGAGGATTATGTAAAAAGTCGTTTGGAAAAGTGCGTGGATATAATGTAAGTAATATATAATCAAAAAGAAAGTGGTTGGGGGATGGATTTTGTAATGCGCTATGCTGACTCTCCCTCTATATATGGCTTTCTTATTGTCCGATTTATAATTTAGAACTAAAGTATTCATGTTTCTTTATCGTCATTTATGTTTTGGGACATAAATGACGATTTTTGTATGTATATGCTTGCAGGTTTCAAAAAAATGTTGTAACTTTGCACCGTGAACCTGCGCCGAGGGATGTCTGACATCATTGGCGGAGGGTAGCAGACATATTAAAAAGGCGTTTATTGCGCTCTGTTCTGACGAATCGAAATGTCGCAAGTTTCGGACAAAGAATCAGGACTTAGCAACGATAGATGTCCTACGGGATATAAAACATCCTTAGTGCACCTTATGGGGTGTCGCGTGTGCGTACATACGTATGCGTGTACATCATTAAAGTAAGGACGTATTAACTATTAGTTGTTAATTATTAACTAACTCGAGTTTTATATTCGGCGTGGGCTTCGCGTTGTCGGTTCTATTCTTTAGGCAATGCGACAGCCTCGATTCGTGGAACTGGCAAATGCAAGTTTCACGCTTTTTTTGTTATATGCCTCTAAAGTTATTAAACTATCAACTAAATAACAAACGGAGATTGCCGAAAATCCGATGAAGAGTAGGCATGGATAAAAAAAACAAATTATGAAAAAGAATCATTTATTTTGGGCATTAGCATTGTGTACAACCGTATGTCTATCAAGTTGCAATGAAACTAAGACCCCAACTGGAGGTCTTCTTGAAGAACCAAAGGATGAAATGGAGTTATTGTCTCCTGATGCACAAAAAGATCTTTTGGTGGATGTAGGTGAGGAATTACTCAATACTTTTAATCCTGAAGATCAAAGAGCTGCTGTAGAATTAGCGGATGAATTGTACTATAAATATAAAAGGTATGATTGGGATCAAATTTATGAAGATTTTGAGGAAGAATTTGAAGATATATACTCGCGTGAGTTTGAGTCTTTCTTTAGTTTGCCTCGCCGTTTAGCAGGTGCTATAACGGATAAACAAAGTGTATCTCTTGAGAATATGGAGATATTGTTGACTCTTTCTAAATTCGGGTATGTAATCGAATTTGATGATAAAACAGAGAGTGTAAAAATGACTGAAACAGACGATGCTTCTATTACAGTAAAATTCTCTGATGCTGACGGAACAAAGTGCGAGGCTAAAGTATGGGGCGAAGGTAAAGAAATAGAAGGTTCATACACTTACGAAGATGGTCATTGGGATTGGGGATATGATGAATATGGAAATTATTATGACAATGGATGGGTCGTTGACGGTAAACGCACTATTCGTGTAAAGGTTCCAACAACTATCAAGATGCATCTAAAACATGGAAATGAAGCATTGATTTCATTTACGTTCAATTGGGATTCTAATCTGGAGGATTATGCAAATACCTCTATGAATCTGCAAGTTATTAATTTAAAATTTGCGGAAGAAACTAAAGTTAACACCACGACAGCTTCTGCAGTATGTTCCTTTAGTTATGGAGATAAGCCCCTCATAGCGGCTGCTGCAAATCTGCCTAAATATAAATTGATTTCATGGGAAGGAGGCAAAGATATTACAGTGGAAGAAGGCGAAGAATGGTTAGAGGAATATGATGACAAATATGCATCGTTGTTAGGTAAAGTTGGCGCTGGTGAAGCTAAAGTGGATATTTTGGGTAAAGTACAAATAAAAGGTGGTGTTACTGATGGTGCAGCATTGGTAGATGCTTATTACAATTGGGAGGATAAATACAATGATTATAATTGGGAAGATTACAATCGAACCTATACATATACTTGGGTGTATGAATATTGGGATAATTGGTACGATGAATATGGCTATTGGCATGAAGGATACAAAACAGTATATGAAGAGCAAGAAGGCTCTTATAATGCATGGTGGGAAAGACCATATTATACATTAAAAGCAAAACAAGAGCAATGTAACTTCTTAAATAAATATGCTTATCTATCGGTATATTACAACAATACAGTTACCGAACAGGCAAAGTTCATGATGGATGTTTATGAGAAACAAGAAACGTATGACCCTGCTGGATGGCTGCGTTACGATAGTGAATATACCAATTTACCAGATCCAATCCAATACTCCTACTATGGTGTAGAGCCTATTATGTACTTCCCACAAGAAGAAACAAGTATCGCTATTACGACCTACTTTAATTCTTCGAAGTTCCTTGGGCTCATTGATTTAGTTGAAGATTTGGCTAATAGTTACATTGCACTGGATAAGCACAATCTTATTTTTGGTGATGATTTCGAAGTTGAAATCTATTACTAATTTCACTCTGTGAAAAGGCTGATAATTCCAATCGCTTTGTTATTAGGTCACTTGTCCTTATTTGGGCAAGTGACCTATGATACTGTCACTATTAATAAGCAATTGGAAGAAGTGGTTGTCGTGCAACAAAAAACACAGCCCATTGTAGAACAGCGCGGCAATAAGTTGCTTGTTGATATGTCAGCCATTAGCCAAATGCCTAAGTTTTTAGGTGTTAGCGATCCGATTCGTTATCTCCAATCGTTAGCAGGAATCTCTACTAACAATGAAACCTCTGCTGGTATACATATCCAAGGTTGTGATGATTATCAAACTTTGACCAGTATAAATGGAGCCCCCATTTATTACCCTAATCACTTATTAGGTTTATACTCCACTTTCATTGCACCTCACTTTTCCACCATGACGGTAGAACAAGCAGAACACAGAGGTACTATGGAAAATCGTGTTGGAGGATTGGTGAATGTGGAAACACAACACTTACAACCTTTGCGATTTGGTGTAGAAGGCAATATTGGTTTAATAAGTAGTGATGCCACATTAACGATTCCTTGTGGTAAAAAATCTGCGTTGTGGTTATCAGGACGAGCTTCTTATATAAATATGCTATATGGCAAGTGGTTACAAGTACAAGGAGTGGGTCTAGGTTACAATTTTTGGGATACGAACCTCACATATGCAATCCATCCTACGGAAAATGATGAGATTGTAATTACTGGATTCTTTAGTCGTGACAATATAAATGTAGCAGATTCATTAACGTTCGGTGTAGGTATTCATTGGCATAATATTGTGGGTTCTGCCTACTGGAATCATCGCCTTAATGGAGGCAATTGGCGAACCTCTATTAGTTATTCAGGATTTGATAATCATATTTCTGTAAACGCACTTGCCACCGATGTTTATACAGATGCTGGCTGGTCCTCTTTGGATGTAAAAAATAGATTAAGTAAGCGTTTGCGCCATGATATTATGCTAAACGTAAGCGCAGATTATACACATTATTTCTATCAACCATTACAATTCTCCTCTACAGGAGGTATAGGTGTAATGGAATTGCCGCAACCTAAACCTCAACGACATGGAGATGAAGCATCAGTGGGAGTAGATTTAAGACATGGGGTTAACGAATGGTTTGCATACAATGTGGGGTTACACGGGAGTATCTTTCATAGTAATCAACTCTTTTTTGGATGTGATCCACGTATTACGTTTCAATTTACTCCTGCTGAAAATCACGAAATTAGTTTGCATGCGGGCAGTTACACACAATTTTTCCACAAAGCAGGATTAACTGGTGGTGGATTACCTACCGACTTTTTTATGTTAGCTGATTCTACTTTACAAGCGGAACGTGCTATAGGAACAAGTGTACGTTACTCTGCTTCTTTCTTTAACAAGAAATGGACTTTACAAGCAGAAGGGTATTTTAAGCAATTATATGGTGTCGTAGAATCATTGGGAAATATCGTTCAACTGATAAATCAAGGATTTGATTACGAAAAATATTTAATTACTGGTGCGGGGCGCAATTATGGATTAAATTTGATGCTACAACGCAATAAAGGCATCATTACAGGATATATATCCTACTCGCTGGGCTGGGCAAAACGTAAATTGCCCGAATTGGATGGGAGCCAAGAATATATCTATTCTGCAAGCCATGAAAGACGACATGATTTGAATATTGTATTGAACGCGCGCTTTGCCAAGCGATGGACAGTGGGAGGACAATTTGTTTTGGCAAGTGGATTACCCTACACACAAGCAGAAGAGGCGTATATATTAAATGGCAACATGATTTGTCGGTATTCCACATTCAATGGTGCACATATGCCATTATATAATCGATTGGATTTAAGTTGTTCGTGCGATATTATCAAAACGCAAGAACATGAGTTGGGAGTAAACTTATCATTGTACAATGTGTATTGCCATAAGAATGCACAATTTGTAGTCTATAGAGAGAATCTCAGACCGATATTGGGTACATCACTTAGTATTATAATACCATCTATTAGTATATATGGAAAATTCTAAACTTAAATATATCTGCGGTATTTTAATATTCTTGTGTTCACTGTATAGTTGTGTGCGAGAAGAGGTGGATCACACAAAAATGGTTGTAGAAGGATGGATTGATGCAGGAAAACATCCGATTGTGATGTTGCATACGAGTTATTCATTATCATTGTCCGAACCAGATAGTACTACATTATTGGATGTATTAGAACAGCATATGGTGTTGTTTGGCAAGGTGGTCATATTCGACGGAGAAGATTCAGTAATTTTGACAGGAAGAGTGGATACGAATTATCTACCTCCCTATATATACACTACAACCAAAATGCAAGGAGAAGTAGGAAAATCATACAGTTTACATGCAACTTATAAAAGTTTCTCTGCTAAATCAAAAACTATTATTCCAGAAAAAGCTATATTCGATTCTATTCGAACAGATATAAATAATCAGAAAGTACATGTAATCGGATATGCTAATCAATTGGAAATAGGCGAACCATATATTATAATGGCACGTACAACAAAAGATAAGCAATATAAAATTTGTCCAATGGGTGCATTCAGAGCCTCTCAAAAACAATTGAAAATGACCATTAACAATCCAATCAATTTTACAGGAGAGGGTATGATACTTCAAACCTTATTTCCGCAAACTGATAGCGTTGATATTGCTATCAAGTTCGCTAAGGTTGGTGAAGCAGAATATCAGTTTTGGGATAGTTATATTGCTCAGAACCTTACTCAAGGGTTGTTTTTTGTGGAAACGCATAGTAATATCATCAGTAATATCCAAGATGGAAATGGATATTGGTGTGGCATGGGTGCGTCAGAATATACAATTTCTTTAGAAAGAGATAGTTTGTATGTTTATTCTAAATAATACAGGTATCATACGCAATTATTTAGAAAAAGTGCATTCTCTCTACCCGAGAGCCACATCTATGACACAGATAGGTAATAGATGTGCTACAGTGGTCGCGAAATGGTCACGTAGCCTATAAACTTGAAAGCCACCGAAAGTCCAGAGATCTCCCACAGATCTCCTTGTTTTGTTCTATGCTTGCGCTGATTCCTCAAAGTGGGGACTTTTCGGGCGCTACACTCGGAGTGCGTTCCGTCGCACTCCTTCAGGTCGCCTAACACGCAGGCAATTTTATTGTTGCTAACTTCATTAGAAACGAATAGCCTACATTTGGAAACTTGCTACCAATTACCATACTTGGTGGCGAAATTGAATGAAAAAACACCATTTTCGCCACCTGTTTATAAAAACAACAAGCGAAATTGAATAAAAAAACATACATTTCGCTACTTATTTCTTGCGTGATTAAAAAAAAAGTACTAACTTTGCAGCAGTATTCTTAATGCTATTAAAATTATGAAACTGATTGGGAGAACAAATGAAGTAACATTGTTGCAAAGTTATGCAAAATCCGAGCAAGCAGAATTTATAGCTATGTATGGTCGGCGTCGTGTCGGAAAAACATTCTTAATTAGCAACATGTTTGCTAATATGATTGTCTTCGAGACTTCTGGTATTATTCATGGTAGTTCGGAAGATCAATTTGCAGCATTCAACCAATCTCTTCGCAGGATCGGTTACACAGGATCGTATACGAAGACATGGATGGATGCTTTCTTTGCATTAGAGCAGACATTAACGCCTAAATTGAATCCAAATAAGCGTCAAGTAATCTTCATTGATGAGTTGCCTTGTTTAGATGTACATCGAACTAATTTTGTAACCTCGTTAGGACACTTTTGGAATAGTTGGGTTTCAAAGCACGATAATCTAATGCTTGTAGTTTGCGGTTCTGCCACCTCGTGGATGGTGGATAACATTGTCAATAATCATGGTGGGTTACATAATCGAATTACTCATTCGATGCATCTTCATCCATTCAACTTGGCACAATGCGAGCAGTATTTTCAAGCTCGTGGTATGACTTGGGATAGGCAAGCCATTATGCAAGCTTATATGGTCTTTGGAGGAGTACCATACTACATGAGTCTTATTCAACCCTCTGAAAGCGTGACAGAAGCTATTGATAGACTGCTCTTTTCTGCTCAAGGTGAACTTCGTGAAGAATACCATCGATTATTTTCTTCGCTCTTTACCAATCCAGAACCATACATGACGATTGTTCGAGCATTGGCAAATCATCGATATGGTTTAACTCGTGATGAATTGGCGGAATATTTGGGAAAATCAGACGGGGGGGGACTGACTAAACTATTAGACAATCTTGTCAAATGCGATTTTATTCAGTACCATAGAGTTCGCACAAAAAAAATAAACAAAACAGGTGGATATTATGTATTGTCTGATTCGTTTGTACAATTCTATCATACGTATTTGGATGCAAAAACAAATGATGAACACTATTGGAGTCATAATTTACTTTCGCCCAAGACAAACACATTCTATGGGTTAGCCTTTGAGCGCGTTTGCATGGCACATATCCCTCAGATAAAAAAAGCCATCGGTATTGATCAAATAGGCACGGAGTATTATTCATGGCGTAGTACGGACAAAGAACAAAAAGCACAAATAGACTTGCTCATTGAACGTGCAGATAGAATCATCAATCTTTGTGAAATCAAATATAGTTATTTACCATATACGATTAATAAAGAAGAGGACCTTAAGTTCCGTACTCGTCAAGCGGTTTTTGTGAATCAAACAGGTATAAAATTGGGGATTCAACCTACATATATTAGTCCGTATGGATTAACAAAAAATGCTTATTCAAGTTCTATCCCCAAAGTAATAACTATGGATGATTTGTTTGCGCATTAGTTTATGAGCACTTCGTAGAGTGAGAGCCAACTCTGTGCCACAAATAGGCTTTATAGAACATCTTGCAAACTACGGGGAAACACCTGGATGTTAACCAAATGGTAATGGATTGGTAACGGAGTGGTTTCGAGAAAGAATTATACCTGATGCGTAGAAAAATGTAAAAACAGATGATGATTGATACATAAAAAGTCACCCCGTGTGAGGTGACTTTTTATGTATATAATAGGTAATGGATTATCCTACTTGGCTGCCGTTGCGGACAGGGGCTGTGACTGTGGTCACCACTAACTTGCCGTCTGCATCTACAGCCGAGAGAATCATACCCTGCGACTCGATACCCATCATCTTGCGAGGTGGGAAATTGGCAATAAACAGCACTTGCTTGCCCACAAGTACAGATGGGTCAGGATAGCTTTGTGCGATACCAGAAAGGATTGTTCTGCCACCCATACCATCATCCAAACGGAACTGCAAGAGACGGTCGGACTTCTTCACTGGTTGGCAGTCAAGGACAGTAGCCACGCGGATATCCATCTTACCAAACTCATCGATGTTGGTATTCTCCTTGATGTCAGCAGGACGCCAATTCTTGAGTGCCTCTTGCTTCTCTGATTCCTCATTGGCAGCCTTGATGTTAGCCAAACGGTCGAGTTGGGCTTGGATAGTAGCGTCCTCAATCTTCTCGAAGAGGAGAGATACTTCGCCCAATTCTTGACCCTCTTTCAGCAGGTTGATATTGCCGAGTTCTTCCCATGTGAGAGTTGACAGTTGACAATTAGCAGTTGACAGTTGGAGGTTCAACATCTCACGGAGTTTAGCAGAAGAGAATGGCAAGAATGGCTCAAACGCAATGCTCAGGTTAGCAGCGATTTGGAGAGCGAGGTGCAGGATAGTCGCAGTACGCTCCATGTCGGTCTTGGCCACCTTCCAAGGTTCGGTGTCTGCGAGGTATTTATTACCAATGCGGGCGAGATTCATTGCCTCTTTTTGTGCATCGCGGAAGCGGAAGTCACCAAGGAGTTTCTCTACCTCTGCCTTCACATTTTGGAACTCAGCGATAGTGGCTTGGTCGTACTCGTTGAAGGTGCCTGCAGCAGGAACCTTGCCGTCGAAATACTTCTTGGTGAGCACGAGTGCGCGGTTGACGAAGTTGCCGTAGATAGCTACGAGTTCGTTGTTGTTGCGGGCTTGGAAATCTGCCCAAGTGAAGTCGTTATCCTTGGTCTCAGGTGCATTGGCAGTCAGCACATAGCGCAGAACATCTTGCTTGCTTGGGAAGTCCACGAGGTACTCGTTGAGCCATACTGCCCAGTTGCGCGAGGTAGAGATCTTGTCGCCCTCGAGGTTGAGGAACTCGTTGGAAGGCACATTATCAGGCACGATATAGCTGCCCTCTGCTTTGAGCATAGTAGGGAAGACGATGCAGTGGAAGACGATGTTGTCCTTGCCAATGAAATGGATGAGACGGGTAGAAGGGTCTTTCCACCAAGTCTCCCAAGAGCCGAATTGCTCTGGTTTAGCGTCGCAGAGCTCTTTGGTGTTGGAGATATATCCAATAGGCGCATCAAACCACACATACAGCACTTTGCCTTCTGCACCCTCCACAGGCACAGGGATACCCCAATCAAGGTCGCGGGTTACGGCGCGAGGACGAAGACCGCCGTCAAGCCATGACTTGCATTGGCCATAGACATTAGGACGCCACTCTTTGTGCTCTTGGAGGATCCACTCCTCAAGCCATTGTTGGTATTGGTCGAGTGGGAGGTACCAGTGTTTGGTCTCCTTCTTGGTGAGAGGGTTGCCGTTGATGGCGTTGTATGGGTTGATGAGTTCGTCTGGCGAAAGGGTGGCACCACACTTCTCGCATTGATCGCCGTAAGCACCAGCTGCGTGGCAGCGTGGACATTCGCCACGGATATTGCGGTCGGTGAGGAACTCCTGCGTCTCAGGGTCGTAGAACTGCTCGGAGGTCTGCTCAACAAACTTGCCGTCGTCGTAGAGTTTGCGGAAAAAATCCGATGCCAGTTGGTGGTGGATCTTGCTGGTGGTACGAGAATACACATCAAACGAGATGCCGAAACCCTCGAAGGAGTCTTTGATGATGTTGTGGTAGCGGTCCACCACTTCTTGGGTGGTGATGCCCTCTTTGCGTGCGCGGATAGTAACAGGTACACCGTGCTCATCACTACCGCCTACGAAAAGGACGTTCTCGCCTTTGAGGCGAAGGTAGCGGACATAGATGTCGGCTGGTACGTACACGCCCGCCAAGTGTCCGATATGCACTGGACCATTGGCATATGGAAGGGCTGTGGTTACAAGTGTTCGTTGGAATGAGTTCATATTGTGTGTTATTTATCTATTTACGAGTGAGTAATAGGCTTATTTTTTCTCATTGGTTTCCATGCCAAATGCTAAGGCAAGTTCTTGTTCCAATTCTTTTGGAGTAACAGGTCGTATTGTTTCGCCTTTGGCTATGGATATTGTACCTGTTTCTTCGGATACGACAATGGCGGTAGCATCGGTTTTTTCAGTTAATCCTAATGCAGCACGGTGGCGCAATCCGTAACGTTTGGGCAGGTCTGTTCGTTTTGAAACAGGCAGGATGCAGGCAGCTGCCCATACACGTCCATTGCGGATGATGAGTGCTCCATCGTGAAGAGGCGTGTTTTTGAAGAAAATGTTTTCCACCAGACGCATCGAGAGTGTCGCATCAATGATTTCGCCCGTGTCGGCAAAAGTCTTCAACTCTTGTTGATTGGTAATGACAATCAATGCTCCCGTTTTGCTTGCAGACATATGTTCGCAAGCGTTAGCAACTGCATCTATTTGCTTTTGCACATTTTGTTCGTGCTTGATCTTAGACCATCGTTCCTTGAAGTGCTCCACATTGAATCGTGCACCTATTCGGTAGAAGAAACTACGGATTTCCTCTTGAAAGATTACAATCAACGCAATTGCTCCCACACTAACAAATCGGTCGAACAAAGCACTGGTGAGTTCCAAGTGGAATACATAACTGACTAATAGCCATGTGAATATAAATGCCAAGATACCCCAAAATAGGTTGCTTGCTCCAGAACGGCGTAAGATGCGGTAGATTGCAAATAGGATGAAGGCAACCAATAATATGTCAATAATATCTTTTATTCCCAATAACATGATTTATTCGTTTTTATGTGTTAATGAATAAATAGCAATGGCTTGTTTTGCTGCGGCAACATCGTGTACTCGTAGGATATTCGCACCCCGTTCTAAAGCCATGGTATTGGCTGCAATGGTGGCAGGCAACACATCTGTTGGAGTAAGTCCTAATGGCTTGTAAAGCATTGATTTACGTGATATACCGGCCAAAATAGGAGTGTTGAGAACTGCAAAAATATCCATGTTGTGGAGTATGGTATAATTTTGTTGTTCTGTTTTCGCAAAACCAAATCCGGGGTCAATAATCACATCCGCTATGCCCATGCGGTGAAGCGCATCTAATCGAGATTGAAAGAAGTCCAACATACGGCTCATGGTATAGTCATAATCTTTGACTTCTCCCGCAGTTTCCACCTCCTGCGCATGGGTAAGGATATAAGGTACGCGATACTTAGCAATGATATTCCACATCTGTTGGTCGGCATCGCCTCCATAGACATCGTTGATAATGTCGGCTCCTGCAAGTATTGCCCGCTCGGCTATTTCAGCACGGAAAGTGTCCACCGAAATAATCGCTTGTGGGAAGTGTGCACGAATGGCTTGCAGAGCAGGCGCTAAGCGATTCCATTCTTCTTGAACATCCACAGGGGTGGAGTTGGGGCGAGTGGAGCACGCTCCAATGTCAAGAATGTCCGCGTCTTGATTAAGCAACTCTTGTACGTGATTGAGCAAATCGTTTGTGTCTTCTTTACCGAATGATGTATAAAAACTATCAGGGGTAATATTAACAATGGCCATCACTTTGGGTGATGACAAATCCAATAAGCGATTATGAACTTTAATGCTCAACTGCATTCGACTGCAAAGTTACAAAAAATATCGGGATTCTACTATATTTTTACGGAAAAGAACGTAAAAAAATGCTTGTTTTTGAAAAAAAACACGTGTTCTGACGTTTTTTTTGCAAAAAAGTTAGTATAATTGACTTTTTTTTTGTAATTTTGCCGGCTGAAATGGAATAGTATAAAAATAATTCAAAAAATTATGAATATCAAATCAAACGTATCAAGAGTTCTTGTTATTGTGATGGTGCTTGCTTTGAGTGCCTGCCAATCCTTTAACAAACGTGATCTGAACACGAAAACTTCATTTTTGACTGGTTGGAAAGCTTTTGACCCAGGTACTACCAATTTTGAGGCTTATGAGGGAATTTATTCGATTGTTCCTACTGGTATGCTTCCTATCGAAGGCGGTTCTTTTACCATTGGTCAACAAGATGAATTTCTTACTGCTTCTCGCAATAGTAGTCGTCGTTCAATGACGGTTAGTTCATTCTTTATGGACAAATATGAGGTGACCAATATTGGTTGGAGAGAGTATGTAGAGTGGATGAACTATGTATTTGGTCGCTATAATCCAGAATTGGTGAAAGCCACATTGCCAGATACTACCGTTTGGCGCGATGAGTTAGCATATAATGAGCCTTATGTGGATAACTATTTCCGTCACCCTGCTTATAGTTTTTACCCTGTAGTAGGTGTTAATTGGGATCAAGCTATGGCATTTTGTCAATGGCGTACGGACCGTGTCAATGAGTTGATATTGTCTTCAAATAACATTATTGAGCATCCTGATTACACAAAGGTGAATCCTCATACATATATGTCAAAAGAGGAAGTTGAGGCGTTTTTGAAAGAGAATCCTGAGCATCCTGAATATGCAAAGTATGAGGCTGTAGAGGTGCAAGTGAAATTGTCTGTGGCTCAAGAATTTGGTTATACGGGTAAGGAAACAGTGAAGAAGGACGAGAAGGGTCGCTTGGTGGATCCTTTGGTAACGATGTACCAAGTACCATATGAGTGGGTTCGCGATCAATTTGTATTTAATACTGAGAAATATTTGAATGACGATAACTATGTTCCTACCTATGGTAAAGGAGCTCGCACAGATGCATATGGATCGCTCCGCAAGATTACTCGTGCAGATGGTCTATTGCTAATTGGTTATCGTTTGCCTACAGAGATGGAGTGGGAGTATGCCGCTTTTGCTCCTGTGGCAGGTGCAGACGATGGTATGCCTGTTGAAGGTCGTATTTATCCATGGTCTGGTTATCACCCTCGTGATATCAGTCAAGAGAATATGGGTCTGATGTTAGCAAACTTTGTTCGTGGTCGAGGTGATATGATGGGTGTCGCTGGTGCTACTAATGATGGATTCGTGTTAACCGCTCCTGTGGATGCGTATGCACCAAATGATTTTGGTTTGTATAACATGGCGGGCAATGTGAACGAATGGGTACTTGATGTATATCGTGAGACAAGTTTCGAGGATTTGACTGAGTACAATGCATTCCGTGGTAATGTGTACGCATCATTGCAACGAGATACTTTGGGTGATTTAGTTCTTACTCCTACAGGTTGTTTGGCAATTGAGTGGAATGCAAGTGATGATAAACGTAGTTATAAGGATGGAGATGCTAATTCTATCTTTATCACCGATTTCCCTCTAGATACAGTAGTCTTGACCGCGGAGCAACGTCAAAATGCTAAGGTTGATCCATCAGATATTCTCGCTCCTCGTATTGACAAGTGTTCGCGCGTATATAAAGGTGGATCATGGAATGATCGTATTTATTGGTTGAATCCTACTACTCGTAGATACTTGGATCAAAGTAAATCATCTAGCACAATTGGTTTCCGCTGTGCAATGACTATGCTTGGTGAGCAATAAAAATTGAAGAAGAGACACCGCAGTGTGTCTCTTTTTTATATGATACGAAAACTTTTTAATACACAAACTATTTATGAATACACCATCTAACTTGCGTTACACCAAAGAACACGAATGGATTCGTGTTGAAGGTGATGTGGCATATGTAGGTATTACCGACTATGCACAATCAGAATTAGGAGAAATCGTATTTTTGGACATTAATACAGAAGGCGAGACATTAGCTCAGAACGAAGTGTTTGGCTCTGTAGAAGCTGTTAAAACAGTTAGTGATCTCAACATGCCAGTTGCTGGAGAAGTGTTGGAGATAAATGAGGCTATCAACGACCAACCAGAATTGGTCAACAATGATCCATATGGTGAAGGCTGGATGATTAAAATTAGTGTAGCCGATCCTGCTGAGTTGGATACACTTTTGGATGCAGAGGGTTATCAAGCATTCGTAGGATAATACACCTTATTATATTATATATAGCAACGGCTGCCATCGGCAGCCGTTGTTTTGTGCATATTGTGTCGAAGTATAATATACTACCTCGTGCGGTTGAAGCCAGAATATACCATCTCTAAGTCAATTGGTTGTAATGCGTTCTGTGCAGATCGAATACGTGTTGCTGAAATGGTTTGCATTTGTTTTACGGACGTGATGACGGTAGAAGAAGATGAGTTGGTGCTTGTTACTGATACAGGTACAAGCATAAACTTGAGTTCGTCTATCGGTTGATTACTGCGTAATTGCTGTGTGAGTAAGCTCGATAAGTCGTAAGAGTATGAATAGGACTCTTTTCCGAGTGTGTCAGCTGTTATTGTCAGTGTCGCCAATATGGCAGAGGTATCAGATGGGAGTTCGTTCTTTGCAAAGAAGGTGTTGAAATTCTCTGCTTTGATCAAAAGCATGTTGTTGGCAGGAACATCCCATTGGTCACGTGGACGATCACTAGTTGTTTCAGCGTCATATAGCACATCCAATGTTAACAATGCTTGGTTAACATATACGCGATAATCGTTAGCATCATCTCCTAATTGTTGTTTAATGCGCTGATAGATTGAGTCCATGCGCAATGACAATTGAGTGTAAATGTTTGCAGGCGATACGATATAACTGGTGTCCGTGTTTTGCGCATAAAGCGTCAGTACTTCTCGGCGATTGGGGTAGGTGTAACGATTGATCTGGCGCACTTCGCTATTGGCATAAAAAGATTTTATGTCATGTAGTATAGTATCTCTACCATTCGACATTGGACGGCTGAAATGATAATATACCGCCATGCTAATATTGGTGATGTACAATACATTGCTTCCGCCAAAATCCGACGTTATATACAATCCCTTAAATGCCTCATTAAACACCTCTTGTGAAGAAAAATCTTGTTTCGCAAAGAATCGCTTAGCAAACTCATCGGTCAGTTTGATGCGAATGAATGGCTGATAACTATCGCTGGAGGATTGATATAGTGAATCTGTAGGTTCTGATGGGATAATAATACGCGATGCCTTGGCGATATGTGTAGAGTCTTCTAAACTGCAATAGTCTTCCAAATGCAAGTTGCTAGGATATATGCCAGTTTCCGTTAGCGAAGAGCGATCCATTTCATATACGGTAATGCCTAATGGTGCTTTACCATCGCCGTACCAGCTATTATAATGTATATATAGGTATATCGAATCCACTTCCGCTGTTTCTGCATACGGATATTGAAATCCTTCTGGACATGCCAATTGCGTCAAGATATCTGCTTGTATGGTGCCAAAGTGTGTGTCGCATTCACCAAGCAAGAAAGAATCAGGAGTCAAGGTCAACGCTGCACAAGAATCCAAAGCAGATGCCAACGAAAAGGTATCTGCCTTTACCTGAATATCGTCCGATTCTGACAGCGTAGATGAACCAGCATTCATGGCATCATCTTGACACCCCAGTAGGGCAAAAGGGATTACCAAACAAATTATCAGCTTATACAGTCTCATCATCCGACAATAGATTATTGCAGAAATCCAAATATGCTTCGTTGTTATTCTCGGCGTATGGTAAAATAGGTTTGCCACTATTCTGAGCATAGTTCAACAAGCGTTGATTCACATTAGGCGATGACAATACAATCGCATCTGAGAAGTCAATAGCTAAACGCATTAAATCTTCATAACCCACAGGCAGACCTGCTATGCCACGAAGATCGCTATTGGTGACACCATTTACAAGCAACTTTTCAGCCAACTTAGTACTGAAAGGTGTGGAGTATTCCTCGTTATCCAATGACAATACCACTTTGGTTTTCTCAAAGAATGGTGTGTCTGAATAGGCTTTCTTTACGAACAATGGAGTCAATGCAGACATCCAACCTGAACAGAAAACGACATTAGGAGTCCAGCGCAACTTCTTTACGGTTTCCAACGTACCACGAGTAAAGAAGATGCTACGCTCGTCATTATCTTTGTATTCTACACCTTCAGCATTAGCCAAACCCTTACGACGATGGAAATACACATCATTATCGATAAAATAGATTTGTATTCTTGCAGATTGAATACTTGCAACTTTAATCAGCAATGGATGGTCTGAACCCGCAATGATAATGTTCATACCAGAAAGTCGGATGACCTCATGCAATTGATTGCGGCGTTCGTTGATATCGCCAAACTTAGGCATGAAAGTACGTGTCTCATATCCATGAGATTGAAACAATTCTGGCAACTGACGATTGAGCAATCGAATTGGTGTCTCTTGATCCAAATAAGGGTATATCTCTTGTGAGATAAATAGAATGCGTTTTTGCTCTTTCATACTATTCGTTTTTAATAGGGATACTATTTCCCGCTACAAAGGTACAAAAAAATTTTGACATTACATAATTTTTTGGCGAAAAATTTTCGTTTTTCCCATAATTGTTGTACCTTTGCACACTTTTTTGATATTATTATGCAAGTTATTACAACAAAACAAGAACTCGTTCGCCAAATAAAGGCCTGTCTTCGTCAAAACAAAACGATTGGTCTCGTTCCTACTATGGGAGCGTTGCACGAGGGACATGCTGCCCTGGTTCGTCAAGCGGTAGCAGAAAACGATGTATGTGTAGTTAGCGTTTTTGTCAATCCTACACAGTTTAATAACCCTGAGGATTTGTTAAAATATCCACGTACGTTAACCAAGGATGTTGAGCTGTTAACCGACTTGGGCGTACATTTTGTGTTTGCACCTTCACTTGAAGAAATGTACACACCAGAGGAAATGCAACAACCATTTTCATTCGATTTCAACGGATTAGACGCAGTCATGGAGGGTAAAATGCGACCAGGACACTTCAACGGCGTAGTACAAGTAGTGAGTCGATTGTTTGACCTAGTACAACCAACCCGCGCCTATTTCGGAGAAAAAGATTTCCAACAATTGGCAATTATTCACCATATGGTTGAATCCTCCGAAATGAAGGAACGCTTCTCTGGTCTTCAAATCATAGACTGTCCTATCGTTCGTGAGGAAAGTGGATTAGCACTAAGCAGTCGCAACCAACGCCTTTCTGACGAAGAGAAACAGATAGCTGTGAACATTTCCCAAACGCTATTTGCTTCGATGAATTGGGCAAAAACTGCATCTGTCGCAGAAGTTCAACAACGAGTAATTGACACCATCAACGCTGTGGATGGACTAGAGGTGGAGTATTACGAGATTGTAGATAAGTACACCCTTCAATCCACAGACTGCTGGGACAATGCTGTCGGTTGTGTCACCGTCTACTGCGGTCCTGTGCGACTGATTGACAACATACGCTATTGATCACTCGCAAAGAACCTATATTTCCCCTATAAATCTTTAGTGATTCTTTAGTGATTCTTTAGTGATTCATTAGTTATTCGTTAGTTATTCAGCAATGGTTAAGCAAGTCGTAATAGACAAAGGCATTCCTTTTCTCGAAGGTGTTTTCCCTCCTGAGATAGAGGTGCTGCATCTTTCTCCAGAGGACATTACTCCCGAGGCGGTTCGCTATGCGGACGCGTTGTTCGTTCGCACGCGTACGCGAATAAACAAGGAGTTGCTTCACGGCTCAAATATCCGCTTTGTCGCTACTGCCACCATTGGTTTTGACCATATTGACCAAGACTATTGCCGCGAAGCAGGCATTCATTGGGTCTCTTGCCCTGGCTGCAATGCCCAAGCAGTCTGCGATTATGTGGAAGAGGCAATAGCCTCTTTTAACTCCTCCCCTTTTAGGGGGAGGTCGGGAGGGGGCTTCACCGTAGGCATTGTCGGTTATGGTCATGTCGGCAAACTCGTTGCTCAAATGGCTGAAAGAAAAGGGTATAAAGTTCTCCTGTCAGACCCGCCACTCGGTATAGGTTTGCCACTAGAGCAACTCGCACCACTTTGCGATATCATCACTTTCCATACCCCACTCACCCGCGAAGGAGAATACCCAACCTACCACCTTTGTGATGCGAATATTCTTCGCCTCTGCAAACCGGGTACCCTCATCATCAACGCCGCTCGTGGCGGTATCATCGACGAACAAGCCCTCCTATCCACACTAAACACTAAACATTCAACACTAAACTATAAAACCGCCATCGACTGTTGGGAGAACGAACCAAACCTAAATCAAGATCTGCTCAAGCATGTTGATTTAGCGTCATTTCATATTGCGGGATACTCTATTCAAGGCAAAATGAACGCTAGTGAGATGTGTTTGCGTGCTTTTTGCGAATTTTTCTCGCTCCCAATTTTGTCAATCAACAAAAAAGTAGTACCTTTGCAGGGTGATTCGGAACCAGGCTGGCTAAAACGCATTTCTGCCCAACTCAAAGCCTCCCCCGAACACTTTGAACAATTACGTAAACAATATAAATTAAGATAATGGCAAGTTTTCAAAAACTAACCCCTCGAGCTACAGACTACTCGAAGTGGTACAACGAACTAGTAGTAAAAGCAGACCTCGCTGAGCAATCAGCAGTCCGTGGATGTATGGTCATCAAACCTTATGGCTATGCCATTTGGGAGACTATCCAAGCCGAATTGGATCGTCGTTTCAAGGAGAATGGCGTGAAGAACGCATATTTTCCACTCCTCATCCCTAAATCCTTCCTCAGCCGT
>JAFYSB010000047.1 GCA_017546705.1 Paludibacteraceae bacterium | reverse complement strand
GCAAAAGCAGGCACAGCAACCCTGTCACAGATTACCATACCTCAATCCTATATTGCTATTGGTGCTCACAGCGGATTGACCCTCAATGGCATTGTGGATGCCAAGTCAACCAATACATGTATAGGTACTTACGAGGGGACTTTAACGATTAACAACGATGTGACTGCCACAACCGATCATTCCGCAGCTATATTTAACCGGGGCGGTGATATTATTATCAACAGCGGAGAAGTCAATGCTACCGGAGGAATGACAGGAAAATGGGCTTACGGAATCGCTGCTTTAGAAAACATCCAAGTCAAGGCAGGTAAAGTTATTGCTAAAGGAGGGAAAGGAATGTATGCGGAAAACGGCTCTATCTCCATTACCTCTCCGCTGGTCGTTATTACTGCTGCCGGTGGTGGTATCAGTGCAGACGGACATACTGTAGTGTATGATAGCGGTAATGTAGCTTCGCGCGTTGTTATCATGGATCCGCCTGTAAAAGGCGCAGTTGCATTGAGTACAGCACCTTCGCCGGGCAATGAGTTAGGCTTTACTTTGTCGGGCGATATTGCGTCTGCACAGACTGAGAATATATGGCAGATTAGCGACGATGACGCTACTTGGCAGGATATCGAGGAAAATGCGCCTGCCGGAGCCCCTGCGCAGGACGGTGTAAGCAGAGCACGCAAGGTAGCGAGTGAGTTGGTATATGTACCTACCGAGGACCAAGTCGGCAAATATATCCGCGTCAAAGTGGCGGCAGACCAGCATTCCGGATATATCTATAGTCCGAGTCGCCAGATAGCCAAGAAACTATGTACAGATGTGCCGGTTATACCCACCTTGACGAACATCAACGACCAGGTGTATGTATCCAACGCCAAGACGACACAAGAGTACCTCATCTTCACCACCTCAAAAGATATTTCTTCCTTGACCGAGAGCGATTGGGCGGATGCCGTAACGCCTGAGAGTGAAGTAGGCTTCTTTGAACTGAATAGTGCTACAAACACCAACAATATCGTTTTCACCCGAATCAAAGAAACCGTCTCCACGTTGGCAAGCGAGGCAGTGGCAGAAAGCAGACTGTATATCGGCACGTCGGTTTATCTGACGGATATAGAACTATCTGTCAGCAAGACGGTTGGTTATTTCCAGAACATCAACAACGAACTGAATTGCAAGGTGGGCGATGTCATCCGTTGCGATGCTGTGCCTGTTCCGTCCAATGCTACAAACTGGTATGGCATTTCGGGCAGCAACTGGACTGTGGACAATCGCAACACCGGATCACCATATGGTACTTTTTACGAGGATGCAGATTGTACGGTGCCTATTAACACTTCTACCAATTATAAGACGGTTTACCTGAAGACCCTCACAGAAAAGAACTATCTGGAAGTACGTATTCTCTATTATAATAGCGGAATCGGTTACAAGAGCCGCGCCAAGGAATTCAATGTTACTCCAGACGGCTATTTCCCACTGTTAGACTATATCAACGGTTGTAGCCGTACTATTGCTGCTGGTGAGAAGATAACAGGTATAGAAGTTAGCCGCCGCCCGTTCTCTGGTTCAGTGTACGGTTTAACTACCGAAGTAAGTGGCGAGGGAATAGCCCCAGTAGTGTCGTTCTCTCTCTATGAGACGATGACCATCAATGCTATAAACGCTACACCAGGTGTATATGTCTATACTCCGCTGCAAAACGGTCATCCTCTGAATAATAACACGACCTTTACTATCACCGTTACCGATGGCAAATATGCTGTTGATTCCCTGATCTTGCGAGAGAATGCGATTACAGCCGATCCAAATGAGGAGCTCGAACTGGTGGCTCAACTGATGCCGTCTAACTCCGAAGCGGCAATAACATGGACCAGTTCCAACACAAGTGTAGCCACCGTAACAAACGGTATCGTGACGATAGCCGCTAACGCACCAATAGGTGCAAAAGCTACCATCACCGCTACCGCTAATGGCAAATCGGATGAGTGTCAGATAACCGTAAGTGGCGAAGAGTATGACTTGTATGTGGCATCTACTCGCGTGACAAGCCGTAATCAAGACGATATCCTTGGTGATGGTACATTTAGTTTTGATGGCATGAGCACCTTGACAATAAAAGGTGACTATACTATTAACAACTCTGCAAATCTTGTACGCAACACAGGTATTGATGGGCTCTATATCAACATTGCACAGGCTTGCACTATCTCACAAGGGGAAGAATCATATAGCACCTTGTTTGACCTTCGAAAGAGCACTGCTATCCACGGCGAACAGATGACTGTCAACGGTAATGGTATCGCATTCAGCACGCAGGGCGGTATGACATTGACATTGGATAGTGCTAATCTCGTTGTTAGTGCAATTATGCCATTTAAGGGTAGTGGTATAGACGAAGATAATATGAATATCATGAACTCGCATATTGAGGTCAATGCATCTGGCTCAGCTGCTATATTTAGTTTCGCAGGCGGTATCTCGCTCACGGACTGCCATATTCAGATACCAACAAATGCCGTAGTAACGAATGGTACTATTGAGGACGGAAATGGTTCGCAGGTGCGCAATTTACTGATTGTACCTAATCCTGTTAAAACAGAACCTGCACTTGCTTTTGCCTCATCGGAAGCAACTGCTATAGTTGGCGAGACCTTCACAGCTCCTATTCTTAGTAATCCGAATAACCTTACAATTACTTACTACTCAGAAGATCCTATGATTGCCAAAGTGGATGCCGAGACAGGCGAGGTGACCCCTATATCTGCTGGAACGACAACGATTATAGCATACACCGATGGTAACTTATACCATATGGCAGGTCAAGTGTCATATACCCTCATAGTTCTCAAAGGTTCTGTCTCTTTGTCGTTTACACAGAATTCGGTAAATGTAAGAATAGATGATGAGGAATTCGTTCTGCCTACATTGAATAATCCGCAAGATGTAAGCGTAACCTATAGTAGCAGTAATCCTGCTGTGGCTACCGTACTTGCACTCACTGGAGATGTTACACTTGTCGCTGCGGGTACAACCACTATTACTGCGACCTTCTTAGGTGATAAATCATATAACGAAGCTTCTGCAAGTTATGATTTGATTGTTACAGAGAGCACGGCAACAGATTTGAATTATATTTCAACTCAGCCTAACGCTTCATCAGTACAGAAAATACTCCTCAGTGGTCAGTTGCTAATCCTCCGTGATGGCAAGACCTACAATGTCATGGGACAGAAGTTGTAGTCGATAAAACAAACCTTCGGCACAATCTTCGGCACGCGAAAACTTTTTTCAGAAAAAATACACTCACGCGGGAAGCATAGTAAACACTACACTTCCCGCATGTTGTATGTTCTCATATAGTCCATAATCACTGTATTTAAGGCGGTCGTGCCTACCCTGTACGGCACTACCCTGTAGCCATACGGCTGCGTGACCGCAAGGGTCGCGCCATTCTATGTTCGCACTATTTCCTCAGTGTGGGGACACTTCGGGTGCTTCACTCGGAGTGCGTTCCGTCGCACTCCTTCACGGTTGTCTCTCGGTGAAACGGGGCAAGGTATAAGAGAGGGAAATGAGAATAAAATGGAAAGGCTAAGCCTTCCATCGGCCCGTTAGGGACGACTTACCTAAGCGACCTAAGGGAGCGTAGGTGCATCTGTGAAGCAGATGTTGCGCTGATTAGGCGCAGAATGATTAGATAGAGAAGGTAATGGCAGTCGAAAGTTGCTAAATCACGCGAACGAAGGGAGCGACCCTTGGAATTTCTCCCCCACGCGAGGAACGAGCGGACATTGGAAAGGATGATGTCCCTTGAAAATTGGGGGAGAAATTCCTAGTAAAAGAAATATTCTCTATGATATTATAATGAGACGCGACTTGGAAAAAGTGGACGTTGCTTTGTTACAATCTTCGTTTGAATAACCAATAACGAAGGATACAATAGCCGATTAGCAAGAAACCAATAGCAAAGAGTAGTCCTGTGCACCATTTATAAAACTTGGGAATGTAGCGTTCAGGTGGGAGTTGAACCAGTTCCTTTTCTACACGGATGTCCACAATTGTGTCACGTTCTACTCGTGTACGCCAACGATCACGGTATTCGGTGCGAGTGAGATAGACGGTGTCACCTTTGAGTATTTCACGGATGAAAATGCTATCATGTTGGTAGATTGTGTCAATTGTTTGGTGGTGTTTGGTGTTGTGTAGTATCGAATCGTGCAGGATGGTAGGTTCAATGCTTTTGCAACTCACGAGCATTGGAGATGACAGGATTAAGAGCAGCAGGAGCAAAGTCGGTAATCTTGAGAGTGATGGTTTCATGGTTGTTTTGGGTTTTGAGGATGAGGTTAGTTAATTCTGTTTCTTTGTTAGCAGGTACGAGGATGCAACCAGTAGAGTGTTCGGGACGGGTGCCACGGTGGATACGAATGCCTGAGCGTTGAGGGACGTTTTGGACGAGAGGAAGCAGTCGTTTGAACTTGGGAGACATGGTGACAAGAATAGGATAAGAGGATGGTGGTATTTCGTAGCCGACGCGTTCGAGGGTGTCACAGAAGTAGTGGTCATGGATAAAGAGGCGGCCTGTGATGGCTGAGCCTTGAGGTTGGTTTCGTATTAACTTGAGATACATAATTATTGGTGTAAAGTATAAAGGTGTAGAGTGAAGAGGGCTGGGATACTCGGCAAATATACCGAGACTTCAACAATACTCGGATTATTCTTTGTAGCGATATTTGTAGTCTATGCCGATGAGAGAACCTGAAAATGTGAGGATTTCGCCAAAAGCGATGAGGACAGAGTGATGGATTTCACCGACGGGCTGTATTACAAAGCCCGCCACAAGCATTATGCACCCGAAGGCACATAATGCAATAGCGGTGGAGAGTTGAAAACGTTTCATACTTCAGGAGGTTAGTATCCTAATTGTTGGCGCATGAGGTTCCAGCAATATTGATACAAAGTTTTGTACTTGGTTTGGTTGCGAAAACCAACTTGGTCAGTAGGGATGAAGTTTGGATCCATCATGCGTTGGAGTGTTGCAGCGCAAATTTGCGTAAAGGCTTGACGCCATGCTAATTCAGTTGCAGACACAGGTGTGGTGCGGTCGCCGTGAACGGATGTGTACTTGCGGTCTGAGCGTTTGCGGTAATTGTAGCAAGTACGATACTTTTTAGAAATTTTGCCCGATAAGTGATGGATTGGGTCTTCGTAAACAACTTGTGCCATTTTTTTTAGTTCGCTTTGCTCACGTTACATGCAGCAAAGCTGCGTTTCATGCCTTTGGCGTTTCATGTGCCTGGGGCACGTTCCATGCTTCGCGTTGTAACATGAAAGGTTAATAATTAGGGGTTTCTGGTGCCGAATGAGATTCGTGATTAATTAACAAAGAGTTTAGGATTTGAGTTTTGCATGCTCTTTTGCCAAGACATAGCCATAGAGGGATTTGTACTTGGTTTGTGCCTCAAACTCTGCTTCGTAGGTAGCACGAGTGGTTGGGTTTGCCAAGGCAGTTTTGGTTGCAGCAGCTGCTTGACGGAACAAGTCCTGACGGTCTAACTCTGCTTGAGAGTAAGGTTTGGTACGTGGGTTGCAGATTTGTGAGGTGAAGGTTTCACCGTACATCT
>JAFYSB010000046.1 GCA_017546705.1 Paludibacteraceae bacterium | reverse complement strand
GCAACTTTCTCGTTCTCAACGATTTCCTCTTGGAAGATGTAAGCACCCGTTTTAGGGCTCTTCACCATCTTGATGCACTTAGTGTGGTTACGACCTGCGTTACCAGTGTGCAATGTAGCGACCGCTTTCTTTGCCATAGTTCTAAGCCTTTCTTAATTTAGGGGTTAATTACTTGATCTCCTTGTGTACTGTGTACTTCTTGAGGATCGGATTGTACTTCTTCAACTCCAAACGATCAGGAGTGTTTTTGCGGTTCTTCGTGGTGATGTAACGCGAAGTTCCTGGCATACCGCTGGCCTTGTGCTCTGTGCACTCCAAGATTACTTGTACTCGTGCCTCTTTAGTTTTCTTTGCCATGACGATTCCTCCTTAGCATTCGTAAATTTTAATGTACCCTTTCGCACTTGCTTGCTTCAATGCAGCATCCAAGCCGATTTTGTTAATTGTTCTCAGACCAGCTGCACTCACGTTCAGCATGATCCATGCATCTTGTTCTACCCAGTAGAACTTCTTGTGGAACAAGTTCACATCAAATGTACGCTTTGTGTGGCGCTTTGAGTGTGACACATTGCATCCTACCATGGCTTTCTTGCCGGTAATTTGACAAATTTTTGACATTTTATTTTTGTATTTAGTTTATTTTCAGCTTATTATCCCATTTATCCCCCACTTTCTCGCACTTCAACTTTCAAGTGTCAACTGACAACTATCAACTATATTCCACCACACTATACGCGAAAAATCGTGCAAAATTACTACTTTTTTTTCACATGACCAAATATTTTTGCATTTTTTTCAAAAAAAATCCACATACACCCTAAAAAATATGCGCGCGTGTTTGCGTGTACGAAGAAATTTTACTACTTTTGCGCTCTCAATAAACAAACATTTGAATTATGCATTATACACGTCTACTATTTCTGACTCTTCTTTCGTGCCTCCAGTTGGCGCTCTTTGCCCAAATCGACATGCAAGCGCACGTGGGCTCCGACGAAGGCAAAGCTGCCTACACTACTTACACCACCGAGCAAACCGCCTATTATACAGGCGATTACACCTACGCCACATTATACAATCTAACAGAAGATGCTCTTTTTAGCAAATTAACCACATTAATGGGTAATACCAGCAAACATAAAAATTCAGGTTACAGTTATGATGCGTTAAAAGAACAATACGTAAAGGTCGATAAAGATCTCAACCGCGCAGATAACGAAGATTATATCTTAGACGCCTATGACGGAGCGCGCATTCATGGAACATGGGATGGCGGAAACACATATGACCGCGAGCACACCTGGCCACAGTCAAAAGGAAGCGACAAAGAAATTCCCATGGGATACGACATGCATTGCGTACGTCCCCTTCACCCTGGAGTCAATTCTAAACGTGGTAACTTGGGATATGGAGAAGACACAAAAGTCTATTTTGACCCAGATAATTTCATCTACCCTAATTCTCATGATTTAGCAGGACAATCAGTAAAAAACACACACCCATACTATAAAGAAATCAACCTCGGAACATCACGTGGAGATGTAGCACGATGCATTATCTACTATTACATGATGTATGGGGAAGCCCCTAATGGTTCTCGCGGAACCTATTACAATGGAGCCGCACAATTGCTCGACAAACTAGGTAACGATGGAGTCTTTGAATCACTCCGCATATTAATCAAATGGCACATGCAAGACCCCCCATCACTTATTGAAATGGTTCGCAACGATGGCGCGCAGAACTACCAGGGCAACCGCAACCCCTTTATTGATTACCCTGAGTTAGCCCTACAAATGGTCAAACATAATACCCAAAAATTAGCAACAACGGTACACACCGTCACCGAGTCATCCGCTGCCACCATGTGGCCAGCTCACCGCTATACCCTTAGCGATGGCTTCATTGCTTACCTCACCAACAACGACGGCTCACACCCTCAAGATATCAAAGTAACAGGTGCCAACTACACTTACGACAAGACCCTTGGTCGCCTTACCATCACCAACGTAACGGGCAACATGACCATCTCCGACGTCGCTGGCAACACCCCCGAGCCAGAGCCAGACCCAGAACCAGACCCAGCCACCTTTACCGTCACTTGGATGGCTAACGGCGCGGTACACCACACCGCTACTTACAATATCAACGGCACACAAACCATCAGCGTCCCCGCAGCCCCTACCCCATGCAGCGGATGGACTTTCGTCGGCTGGACCAAGGAGGAGAACTACTCCAACCCATTCTGCCAACCATCAGACCTCTTCACCACGGCATCCGGAAAGGTAACCTCCGACGCCACCTATTACGCCGTATTCAAAAAGCAGTAACAGAGCTATATAAGTGTCTTGTTTGTTTCGCGACCACTACGCGACCACCATAAGACATCTATGGGACATCTATGAGACATCACTGTCAAAGCAGTTTTGCCGTTGATCGAGTATTATCGAACCTATTCGCCCTATTCGACTAATTCGACCAATTCGACCAATCCCCCCTATCATAACAAATCGCACAGAATTATAAATTTTTGTGCGATTTGTTTGCGTATATCAATTATTCTTAGTACCTTTGTAGCGTCTTTTCAAAAGAAAACGGTTAAGACACTCTGTTTGATGAAGACAAAGCCTTGTATATCAGTCGATTAAATACCAGACGTGTATAGTCCCCCTATGCCGCCTGTGTGTTTTATTATATATTGTACGTGCACGCCTACGCGTGCATACACATGAGGCCAAAAGCAGATGACCAATCAGAACCACATAAGTCTATTCGAAGGCAAGCAAGTGCGCTACCTTTGGGACGAAGAGAAGCAGCAATACTTCTTCTCCGTAGTTGACGTTATCCAAGTCCTGACGGATAGCCCCCGTCCCCGCAAGTATTGGAATGATTTGAAAACCAAATTAGAGACAGAGGGAAGTGAGTTGTCCGCAAATATAGGACAACTGAAATTACCCTCTTCTGATGGCAAGAAATACCTTACCGACGTAGCCACCACCGAGCAGCTCTTCCGCTTGATTCAGTCCGTGCCTAGCAAGAAAGCGGAGCCGTTCAAGTTGTGGTTAGCTGAGGTAGGACGCCAACGCTTAGAGCAGTTGCAAGACCCTGAGTTGAGCATTGAGCAGGCTATCCGCGACTATCGCCGTTTGGGCTATTCCGAATCATGGATCAACCAACGCATCAAGACTATTGAGGTGCGCAAAGGGCTGACGGATGAGTGGAAACGTGGTGGCATGACTGAGGAGCGTGACTATGCGATACTCACGGATATCATCTCTAAGGCGTGGAGTGGTATGACCACCCGCGAGTACAAAGCGCACAAGGGATTGCGCAAGGAGAATTTGCGAGATAACATGACCAATGTGGAGTTGATGCTCAATGGTCTGGCGGAGGCAGCAGCCACCGAGTTGAGTCAGCGCGAGAACCCGCAAGGCTTCCAAGCCAATGCACAAGTCGCACAGCGGGGTGGCAATGTGGCGCATGTCGCTCGCGAGCAGTTGGAGCATGAGTTAGGCAGGACGGTTATTTCCGACAAGCGTGCAGTGCATTTCACCACTCCGCCCGACGAACTACCGCTGGCCACTGGGGAAGAATAACCAATCAACCCAATCCCCCAATCAGTCTAATTCGACCAATTACTCCAATTTGCCCAATTAGACTAACCTACAAGAAGCATTCCCCCAGTGTATTGCCCCTTGTATGCCACCTGATTTGATTGGAACCTCATTGGAACCTGATTGGAACCTGATTGGAACCTCACCGTATGTCCCCCGTAGGATTCCCGAGTGACAACCGAGGGTACATAAGGGATAACAACCCACCCCACCAGGGCAAGGAGCACAACACCAACCAATTCGACTAATTAGACCAATTACTCCAATTAGACCAACAACCAAGCGAATAATAATAAAACAACAACAATATGAAAAATTCTACTTTTTCTGCCCAAGTGGCAAACAATCTCTTAACGCTATTGCAAGGGTATAGCAAGACTATACGCCTCTTGCTCGTCATGTTCCTAACCCTTACCGTCACCACAAACGCGTGGGCACAGACAAAGACCGACATTATGTTCGCAAAAGGTTTCGGAAGTTACACGACCAATTCCTTTTCTGCGGCAGGTACGGATAAAACTGCTGTTGCAAACTCAACCAATGCAACTTCTGTAAAATATGCGATGCAGGTATTCAATGGAAGTACTGGTGCTGTACGCGGAAATCAAAGTTCGGCAGCGAGTAATTTTAGTTGCCGTAACACAACAACTTATGATGGATATTATATTTCACAAGTATCGCTTACAGTAAGTGGAGGAACAATCGATGGTTCTACAAATAATAGATCAGTTGTCTATTTTGGATCCACTGCATATAGTAATCCTAATAATACCACAACACCTAGTGGTACAGCAACAAAGGCATCTCCTACCTCAAGTGGACAAGCCACATTGACATGGACTAATACGAACGAAGATGTATCTTATTTCATTTTGTATAATCTAAAAACTTCAAGTACGGCTCTTTCTGCAGATGCAACAAACTCTTTGAAAGTTGTTTGGACAAAAAAAACTGCTGCTGCCCCTTCATTCACTATCACAGCTACAAGTAACAACAATAGTTACGGAACTGTTTCTGTGAGTGGTACAACTATCACTGCTACTCCAAACGCTGGCTATCGTGTTAAAAGCGGTGATGCGGGCTATACTGTGACAAGTGGTACAGCGGTTGTCACAAATAATGATAATAACACCTTTAGCGTTACTCCCTCTTCAAATTGTACTATAACCATCAATTTCGAAGCAATCCCTAAATACACCGTCACATGGAATGTAAATGGTGAAGTATATGAAACAACTCAAGTTACAGAAGGTAGCAAACCTACTTTCCCTGCAACTCCAAGCAGTTGTGATGCTACTAGTAACACCTTCTATGGTTGGGCAACTGCCACATGGGATGGAAAAATAGATAATATCAGCGCAAAAACGATATACACTTCAGCCAACAATATGCCTGCGGTGAATGGTGCTGTTACCTACTATGCTGTCTTTGCTGAAGCAACCACAACTGGCGGTGGTGGCGAAGAGAAGGATTTCTCTTTCAATATCACAACAGCAGACTTTAATACTACATCTTATGCAGCTAACAATAACGAAAAAACATCTACTGCAGAAGCCTCTGATGGTTCTACTATGGAAGTAAAATGGACATCTAATCAGGTTATGCTGCAATCAGGTGTTATGCAATGGCAAAAGAATACTGGATACATTTTTAATAGCACTGATTTAGGAACAATCAAATCAGTTGAGATTACAAAAACGAACGGAACATTTACTACTTACTACGGAACTTCTGAACAACCATCAAGCGGTACAACAGTTGGTAATGGATATTTTCAAATAAAAATTGGTAACGCAACAGGTAAGAGTTCTAACATTAAAGTTACATTTACACAAACTGTTGCAGGCGGTGGCTCAACCACTACTTACGACAACTACATCACAACTTGTAGCGATTCTACTCCAGTAGAAACCTACACCGTTACGTTCAACGCCAACGGACATAGCACAGCGCCTGCTGCACAAACTATCACCAGCGGGGAAACAGCTAGCGAACCTACAGAACCAAAAGAAACAGGTTACACCTTTGGTGGATGGTATAGCAATCAGCAATGTACAGGAAATCAGTTTGATTTTAATACACCAATCACTGCTGATATCACCCTTTACGCAAAGTGGACAATCGCCGAATATACTATCAAAGCAACATTAGAGCATTGTACTGTTGCTCCTGAAATCCCTACCACATACACATATACAGGAAGTGCAGCGAATTTGGCATATACGTTTACACCAGAGGATGGATATGGGTTGCCAAAGATAATTACTTTCTCTGGATGCGAGTACACATGGAATCAAAGTACAGGCGTGCTCACATTGACAGGAGTTATTAAGAGCAATGTAACGTTTACTATTGCTGCTAAAAAGATTCATACCATCACTTGGATGGTAGATGGAGACGAACACACTAATGGTGAACCATCAACCACCGTATTGAACAACGAACGAGTAAGCACCTTACCTACTAATCCAACTCTGGATTGTAGCGGTAAGACTTTCGTAGGATGGAGCGATCAAGAGGTAAGCGACGGAAACAAACCAAGCGTTTTATTCACCTCTGCAGGTACATCTCCTCAAATACTTAAGAATACCACATTCCATGCCGTATTTGCTACATTAACTGGAAGTGGCAACGGCCAAAACACAACCGATATTCTCACGCACGAAATCAACGGAAAAGGAAACACAAACACCTCATATGAGGACTTTAGCGACAAATCATACACATCAGACGCTGCGTATGCGGGTAACTCAGCAAATGGTAATAACAAGGAAGCTAAGGGAGTTATTCAATTGCGCAGTGACAAAAGTACTTCAGGTATTGTAACCACCACATCTGGAGGTTATGCAAAGTCAATCACTGTCGACTGGCACTCCCATACAACAGACGAAAGAACGCTTGATATTTACGGAAAGAATACCGCATATACTGCAGCTTCTGACTTGTACGATGCAAATACGCGAGGTACAAAACTCGGTTCTATTGTCAAAGGCACTTCTACAGAATTAATCATTGATGGCGATTACCAATACATCGGTTTGCGTTCTTATAGTAATGCTATATACCTCAATAGTATCTCCATTGAATGGTCATCAAGCGCCTCACCCACTTATACTGGCTATACAACCACTTGTACTTTTACAGCTCCTGCACTTGATGAACCTGCTGGTTTGGCTGTAGAAGATTTAACTTGCTCAAGTGTAACACTCTCTTGGGAGGAAGTTGAAAACGCAACTGGCTACGAAGTTGTTCGTACACTAAACGCTCACAATACAACATACACCACCGATGAACCATCTATCACTATCGAAGGTCTTACTGGTGGAAATGAAAACTCATGGAAAGTGCGCGCTATAGGGGATGGCACGAACTACAGCAGTAGTGAATACGCAGTTGGTGAAAATTTCACCACTCTATTCTCTATAAAATACTACGTTGACGGAGTAATCTGGCACGGTTGCGACGATGGTTGTGCAGCTAATGGCGGAAGCTTCGATATTTGCGAAACTGAGCCTACCAAGGCAAATAACACCTTTGCTGGTTGGGCAACAACAGCAGATGGCGAGGTGGAATACCAAGCAGGCGAAACCATCAACAACATCGCTGCCAACGTCACCCTACATGCTGTATGGAGTGATGTAACATATACTGTAAACTGGAGTGTCAATGGAGAAGATAATCCAGTTACTTATACCCATGGTCAAGATCTCGCATTACCATCAATAGATATCACTCCTTGCGACGGCATGGATCATGTAGGTTGGACCGATGAATTAGGTTATCGTCACGGAACCGATATTCTATTCACAGAAGCAGAAGGTACTGTAACAAGTGACGCTACTTACTATGCAGTCTTTGCTACAAAGACCTCATCTGACGGAGGTGCAGAAACAACATTGAATTTCTCTCAAAAGGGATATACGAATGAACAGCCAATAAGTTTAGCTACTGAAGGAGACATCACAGTTACTTTTAATAAAGGAACAAATGCTAACAACGCACCAAAATACTATACTTCTGGTTCTGCTATCCGAGCATACGGAGGAAACACATTTACTGTAAGTTCTGAAAATACTATTTCTAATATTGTTATTACATTTGGTACTAGCGATGGTTCTAATGCTATCACAACGGATGTGGGTACATTCTCTACCGACACTTGGAGCGGTGAAGCCAATTCTATAGTCTTTACTATCGACGGTTCATCGGGCAACCGTCGTATCCAATCTATTGCTGTAACAAGCAGTGGTAGCGCAAGCTATTACACCGACTATACCACCACCTGTGGAAGCAGACAACTGGAGACTCCTACTAACCTCAACACTACCGATATCACACACAATAGCGCAACCCTAACATGGGACGAAGTAGCAGGTGCAAGAAGTTATAAGGTAGTGATTAATGGCACAGAATACAATACCAACACCAATTCTTATACCACCCATTCACTCAAACAAAAGACAGCTTACACATGGACTGTACAAGCGATTGGCAATGGTACTACATTTATTGATAGTGAAATATCTGCTGAAGCAACCTTCACGACAGAAGTTGCAGTAACCATCACTTGGATTGCAGGTGCCACCAAAACTACCAATCCCATCATTTATGGTCAATCTATTGGCGAAGCACTTGGCGAACTCCCAACTCCAGCTACTCCTGATGGCTGCAAAGGAAAAACATTCATGGGTTGGAGCACTACTCGTAACATAGCGAGCGATGGTAGTGATTTCGATCCTATCACCGAAGATATCGTACCAACTGAAAATACGACCTACTACGCTGTGTTTGCACAGGGAGATATAGCAGGAGCTGCAAACATCACGGATGAACTAACACACACCATCAACGGAAAGGAGAGTAGTGGTAATACTTACATGGCATTTACTGACAAGAAATACACATCTGATGCCCTTTACGCCGGAAGTTCTGCTAATGGATATAGTGCAATTCAGCTACGTAGTACTAATAATTCAGGTATTGTCACCACCACATCTGGCGGTTCTATCAAATCAATCACAGTCGTATGGGATTCCAATACGTTAGCAGATAGAACACTGGATATTTACGGAAAGAACACCGCTTATTCTGCAGCATCTGATCTATACGATGATACTAAAAAAGGTTCTCTATTAGGTTCTATTGCCAATGGCACCTCTACACCGCTAACTATCGATGGTAATTATCAATACATTGGTTTGCGCTCTAAGAGCGGTGCCATGTACCTCACAAGCATTACCATCGTATGGCAATCTGGCGAAGTAACATACACCGACTACTCTACTTCTTGCGGTGACTTCCTTGTAACCTACTATGGCTTTACTGGTGGGTATTCTACTACTTGTGATGAAAATCCTGGTGAAAGACTAGTTCCTCAATTCAGCACATACACCATTCCTGATTGTACACCAACTACCGATCCTCAAGAACTCGGCCGTACTTTCGCTGGCACTTGGATTGATGACAGTGGTAAATCTTACAAACCAGGAGATTCATTTGAAGTTACAAAAAATACCACCCTCTACGCACAATGGACATGGAATACAAATACTATTCCAACCGATGAAAGCGGCATAGCCGACTTAGCAACAACCGACGTTGTAGTAACAGGTGGCAACACCTTGACATTGGCTGAAGGTACCACCACCATCAATTCCCTCACCCTCAAGGGCGGTTTGCAAGCAGATAGCACATACGCTATGCCAGTTGTCAATATCCCAGAAGGTGCTACCTTAGTAAGAAACAACAACAAGATCAACCTCGACTTGGTAGTCAACAGCAAGAGTTGGTATCCATTTGCAGTACCATTTGCAGCAACCATTGATGCTAACGTTGAATATCTCGACTCAACCTTAGCAGCGGCTTCCAGATATGGCACCCACTTTGCTATCAAGACCTACGACGGCGCACGTCGCGCAGAAGAGGGTGTTGACCAAACCAACAACTGGGTACAACTCAACCGCAACGAGAAATTACAACCTGGTGTAGGTTATATCATCTCTGCGCTTACCTATCCTGACAAGGATACTGCTACTATCCGTATCCCTATGAGCGTCAGCAACGATTGGCTCGCAAATGGTGAGCAATTCCAGATAGACACCATCACCCGCAACGCAGTTGAAGTTGTTGCACACAAAGGCGCAGCTGCCACCGAGCACCAACGCCATGCTGGTTGGAACTTCGTAGCGAACCCATATCTCACCAACTTCGCAGGCGAAAACGCAAGCAACGACGGATCATTCATCAATGGCGAAATCCGCATCAATAATGGTGAATACTCCTACGATGGTGAAGACGTACCTTACGTGACTATCCCTACCTACAACTTCGCGCATTACAATCAAGTCAAACTCAGCGACGCTACTCTCAGCCCAGCATACAGTTTCTTCGTGCAAGTAGGTAAAGGTGGTACCATGAGCTTCGCTGCTGAAGGTCGTCAAACAGCACCTGCAAGCATCGCTGCTCGCAACGCAGAGGAACGCCCAGTGAAGATGGATGTAGATATCACATTGAGCGACAACCACAGCTCCGACCAAACAGGTATCATCATCAGCGACCGCTACAGCGATGCATACGAGATCGGACGCGACTTGGAGAAGCTCTTCGGCTCGGCATACAACCTCAGCGTATATACCCTGATGGCAGATAATACCCCACTCGCCTTCCAAGCATTGGCTATCCGCAGCAACATGCAAGTGATACCTGTTGGCTACCGCGCACCTGAGCAAGGTGAATACACCTTCCGCCTCAACGAAGCAACCTCCAGCATCGACCTACTCAACGAGCAATACGAGCAACTCGTCTTGGTGGACTACCAGACTGGCGAACTCACCAACCTGCTCATCAGCGACTACACCTTCTACAGCGAGCGCACACAAGCCGACAACCGCTTCGCTATCTATGCGGTACCACGCCAAAATGCACCTACCGACCTGCCTAACGCTATCGGTCAAGACAAACAGGCACAAAAGATCATACACAACGGACACCTATATATACTACGCGATGGCAACGTATATAACGGCAACGGACAAATCGTGAAATAAATTAAGCATTTTGAAATAAGAATCAACAACTAAGAATTATATTTTATCGTTATGAAACTCAAAACATATCTTCCACTCATCGCAATCACAGTTTGTCTCGTAGTAGTATTGTGTATTGGAACTTCATGGATCGCTACCCCCGCAGCACGCTATAGTGCAACCATCGGTAGCACCACACCCGCACAACTCAGCAGCAGCGTAGTACCTGCTGCCACCTTCCAGTCTGTCACACCTGACTATCAAGCTAACCACAAGGCTGTACGCCCACAGCATAGTGCGTCAGCTACTCCTACCACCTCTGGTAGTGTGTTCAGCAGCACCACCTTCCACCAACCTCAAGTAACCTCTTTTGGTGGTGGAGCCAGCACCAGTGCTGGCAGCAGTGCGCAACTCGCACATGCTGCTACCAGCAACACCGCACCCGCAGCCGTGTCTGTCAGCTTGCCTACACCTAAGCGCAATAGCCAAGCTGCCACCACACGCACCAGCGACACCCAAGCTGCTGCACAAACCAATAGTGGCACCAGCACCTACACCGCTCACGCATTACCTATGCGCTCAAGCAGCAAGTCTGCATCTGCTGATGCTTCTGTAGCACCTATGGCTACTACTACCTACGACGAGGGCTATAGCATCAATGGTGGTGCCAACAAGATCAGCGGCCGTCGCAATGCAGAGGGTGGCGACAATCCATTCGGTGACGGCGGACTACCAAGCAACCCTAAGGAGCCAGGTGTACCTATGGGCGACATGCCTTGGGCATTGATGCTCATCCTCGCTGCGGGCTATGCGGTCTTCCGCACCCGCAGCATCGACCAATTAGACCAATTAGACTAATAAGACCCAAAAGACCAATTAGCCCTATTCGACTAATTCGACCAATTAGACTAATTACTCCTATTCGACTAATTCCCCAAATTCGCCCAATAAGTTACCACCATGCAACCCGGCACCTTCCTCAAGCCGAAGGGTAATTATCGTAATCTGATTGCATTCCAGAAAGCTGAGTGTATCTACGATATCACCTATTACTTCGCGCATAAGTATTTCGACAAAGGTGATCGCACCATTGACCAAATGGTGCAATCCGCCCGAAGCGGAAAGCAGAATATCGCGGAAGGTGCTTCCGCAGCTGCCACGTCCTCTGAAACCGAGATTAAACTGATGAATGTAGCACGCGCCAGTTTGCAAGAGCTGCTATTGGACTACGAAGACTATCTGCGCGTTAATCACTTAGAACAATGGGCATACGATGATCCCAAAGCTGTTCAGACACGCGCTGCTTGCACCGCGCACAACGACTCCGCATATTACCGCGAAGCTATCGCTGAACGTTCCGCAGAAACCATCGCCAATATAGCCATCACGCTCATTCATCAGACTGATGTCTTCCTGCGCAAACTGCTAGAGCGTCTGCAAAAGGACTTTGTTGCAGGGGGTGGTATCCGCGAGCAGATGACCCGCGCCCGCCTCGATTACCGCAAGTCCAACAAAACCAATTAGACCAATTAGACCAATTAGACTAATCCGACCAATTAGCCCAATTAGTCCACTAAGTTACCACCATGAAAAAGCTACTACTATCCCTTACCCTGCTCCTGCTCACCCTCAGTACTTTTGCCGTACCCGCTTACCGCGGCTGGCAAACCAAGACACAACCAGACGGCACAAGCATTGAGGTGCGCCTCATCGGTGACGAGTTCTACCACTACTGGCAAGACCAAGCAGGCAACGTGGTCAAATGTGACTCGCTAGGCTACTGGCGCGTGGTGGAGAGCCAACTTACTCCCGCCACCATCAAGGCACGCCGACAAGCATCAGCTATGCTCCAGTCGCGCCCCAAAAAAGCAGTAGGATCTGTTAATCTCGCCCCACGAGGATTGGTCATCTTGGTCAACTTCAAGGATGTAAGTTTCAACGCTGCTAACACCCAGTCGGCCATGAACGACCTCATGAACGCCGACTCCTATACCTACAACGACGCCACCGGCTCCGTACGCAAGTACTTCTCCGACCAGTCCGACGGACAATACACCCCACAGTTTGATGTAGTAGGACCTGTCACACTACCCAACTATATGGCCTACTACGGTGGCAACGACGCTAATGGCGACGACAAACTGCCAGGCGACATGATCGTAGAAGCTTGTAGCATCGCCAACGCCCTGCACAATGTGGACTTCACTCAATACGACAATGATAGCGACGGCTATGTGGACTTCGTATATCTCATCTACGCAGGCAAAGGCGAAGCCGATGGCGGTGCCGCTAACACCATCTGGCCACACAGTTGGGATGTGTATAGTGCAGCAGCTTCAGGATACGCATCATTTAATAAAAGTCAATATTACGCACGCGCCACATTTGATGGCAAACGTGTTCTCAACTACGCTTGCTCGGGTGAGATTGACGGACAAACAGGTGCACGTGCGGGTATCGGTACCATCGTTCACGAGTACAGCCACGTAATTGGTTTGCCTGACCTCTACGACATCGACTATGGTCAGAACTACGAGGACGAAGCTACACCTGGTGCATGGCACGTGATGGATGGTGGATCATACAACAACGACGGTAACACACCACCCAACTATAGTATCTACGACAAGTATTTCCTGAGGTGGAAGACACCTACTAATCTGGGTGCTACAGCGCAAAACCTCTCACTGAAAGCCGCAGGTACAGATGGCTACAATGCCTACCAAATTACTTCTGACAACTCTCTACTAGCTGCCACCAGTACCACTACGGCATACTACATCGAAAACCGCCAACAATCGGGCTGGGACAAACACCTACCAGGACACGGATTGGTGATTTGGAAAATCATGTACAACCAATCAGTATGGAATGATAATGCTCCAAATGCCACACTTGGCACTATACGCTACGCAGTAGTCTCTGCTTCAGGTGCTACCACAGGTATCGGTACGGCTGCCGACCCATTCCCTGGCACCAAGAAAGTTACCCGTTGGGAAGGTGTAACCAATAAACCATTGCTCAATATTACGGAGAAGAATGGTATCATATCCCTCAGTTATATAGAGGAGGTAGATGAAAGCATCTGCTCCTACGAAGTAGCTTACGAGAACGCTACCGTCAGCAGCGAATCAGGCGAGATAGCCAAAGGCGGCACACTCACCCTGACCGTCACACCGCACTCAGGATATGTGTTAGACAATACAATGATTGAGGTAGATCAAAATGGCGTAGAACGCAACTTCACCTATAGCGGTACCACCCTCACTATCAGTAACGTACAGGGCGACATAGAGATTTACATCATTCCAGAGGAGCAATCGAATACCTTCCGTGTTACCTGGATCGCCAACGGCGAAGTACTCACCGATGCCAATGCTACGCATGCCTACACCTCTGGCGACGCGCTCCTTATGCCAAGCACCGAAGTTAATGCCTGCTCAGGCATGGAGTTTGTAGGCTGGACAGCCATCAAGGACTACCAAAACCCATTCTGCCCTCCTGCCGACCTATTTGATTCAGCAGAAGGCAAAACGGTAACACAGAACATCATCTACTACGCGGTGTATAAAAAGTGAGTTGACAGTGGACAGTTGACAGTTGACAGTTGCTCTCCCGACTCGCGAGTCCCGACACAAAAAAAATGGAATCCCGACTCCGGACTCCCGACACAAACCAGAAATATTGGACTCGCGACTCCCGACACACGAATCAAAAAAAACACAATAAATCATGAAAAAATTACTACTTTCTACTATCGTAAGTATTGTATTCTCAAGTATGACCTACGCTGTGCCAGCACGACCAGTATGGCAAACCAAGACGCAACCTGATGGTACAACCATCCAACTACGTCTCGCAGGTGACGAGTTCTACCACTATTGGCAAGACCGCAGCGGCAACATCGTCAGATGCAATGCTGACGGCTATTGGCAAGTGCTGAGCAATGAGGCAATAAGGCAAGAAGGTGAGAAGGCTATGAGGCGAAAAGCGAGCGCCATATCACAACAAAAACGTGCCATAGGCGACCGCAACTTCGCACCACGCGGACTAGTCATCTTGGTCAACTTCAAGGACGCCAGCTTCAACGCTGCCAACACCCAGTCGGCCATGAACGACCTGATGAACAGCGATAGCTACACCTACAACGGCGCCACCGGCTCGGTACGCCAATACTTCTCCGACCAGTCCGACGGACAATACACCCCACAGTTTGACGTAGTAGGCCCCGTGACCCTAGCCAAAAACATGAAGACCTACGGCGCGAACGATAGCGAGGGCAACGACAAACTGCCAGGCGACATGATCGTAGAAGCTTGTAGCATCGCCAATGCACTACACAACGTGGACTTCACCCAATACGACAACAACAATGATGGCTACGTGGACTTCGTATATGTGATCTACGCTGGACTAGGCGAAGCTGACGGCGGCGCAGAAAACACAATCTGGCCACACAACTGGGACCTTACTAGCGCTGCCTATTATGGCAACTGCACCTACAACGAAAGCAAACGAAAATTCGATGGCAAAATCGTCAACGACTATGCTTGCTCTGGTGAAATCACCGGCATTTATAACGAAGCTGGAAACAAAATAAAGGACGTACGTACTACCATTGGCACTATCGCTCACGAGTTTAGCCACGTCATCGGACTACCCGACCTCTACGACATCGACTACGGACAAAACTATGAAGACGAGAAGACTCCAGGTAGTTGGCACATCATGGATGGAGGTGGCTACAACAACAACGGTAATACCCCACCCAACTACACCATCTTCGATAAGTATTTCCTCGGTTGGCAAACTCCTACCAACCCAGGTAACACGGCGCAAAACATCTCGCTCATCGCTGCAGGACAAGATGGCTATCAAGGCTACCAGATCACCACGGGCAATTCGCTAGTCAACTACAACAACACCAACACCGTTTACTATATCGAGAACCGCCAACAAAGCGGTTGGGATGAGCATCTGCCTGGTCATGGACTCGTCATCTGGAAAGTGGCATACAATCAATCGGCATGGGATGACAACGGACCAAACGATCAAGACGGCACGCTACGCTACACCATCGTATCCGCATCAGGTAAGACCAGCGGACTCGGCACAGAGGCAGACCCCTTCCCAGGCACGAAAAACAAAACATCCTGGAACGGCGTGAGTGGTAAACCGCTGAAGAACATCACCGAGAAGAACGGCGTCATCACACTGACCTATATCAGCGACCCCGATGCCGAGCAACCTACTGACCCAGAGAATCCAACCGATCCAGAGACTCCTACAGGGGAGATTGTGTTTATACCATCCGACTTCAACGCTACTTCTGATACCGAGTTTAGTGTGGATAAATCAGGAGTGACCATGCATTGCACAAAAGGTACGATAAATGCCAATCAGTTTAGGTTCTTTGCAAATGAAAAAGCCACCATTTCTGTAGCGAGCGGAAAAATCACGAAGATTGAGTTTACTTGCACTGCTAGCGGTAGTGAGAAGTATGGCCCAGGTTGCTTTACCGCAAGCGAAGGCACGTACAGCGTTTCTGGCCAAGCAGGTACATGGACTGGCAATACAGAAAGTGTGACTTTTAGTACAAGCAAGCAAGTACGTGCCACCAAGGTGGTAGTGACTGTAAGCGGCGGCAGCACCGATGAAGGAGGTGAAGAGCCAGAGGAGCCAACAGATCCAGAGGAGCCAAACGACCCTAGCGAACCTACCAGTACTGAGATCACAGGTCTGAGGTATGCAGATGCCGTCTTTGTAGCAGATGCCGAATATGGCGACTATTGGGTATTTGACCTATATAGCGGATGGAATGATAATACGAATGATTATATCTATCCTGACCTATATGTAATGGTCAATGAGTCACATAGCAAAACAGCTATTTGTGGAACATACAATGTGCTCTACACCGAATACATGCCAAAGGCAGATGAATTGATTGTCAGCGATGAATATGCAGAAGACTTTGTAGGCACACTCACAATCCAGCAAGCAGCTGGCAATGGCAACTACTCCTTCCAAGGCACCTTTACCGATACTCAAGGAACCACCTACACCTATAATCAAGTGGTAGAAGTATATGCATACGAATATCTGTACGACGAAGCAACTGGTGAGGGAGATTATAAAAATATCACATTGGATGAAACAGGCAATACAGAGGACCCAGAAGAGCCAACAGATCCTGAAAATCCAAATGAACCAAATGATCCACAAGAGCCCGAACTCTTTGAAGGAGAAGTGGTGTTCATACCATCTGACTTCCAAGCGATTACAGATACCAAATTCTGCATCGATAAGCAAGATGTCAGCATCTGCTGCTCAAAAGGCAGTATCACTGCTGATCAGTTCCGCTTCTTCAAGAGTCAGGATGTCACCATATCAGTAGGTACGGGTACGATTACATCCATCGAATTTACTTGCACCGCAAACGATGATGCCAAATATGGTCCTGGTGGATTCGGCTATTTAGATGATTATAGCTATTCTGGTAAGACAGGACTATGGCAAGGCAATGCCAATAGCGTGACATTCAATACGACTTACTCACAAGTGCGCGCAACAAAAATAGTCGTAACAGTAAGCAACCCAACAACCGACATCGATAATACGACCACCCCTTCACAAAGCGTACAAAAGATTATCCAAAACGGACAACTATTAATCATGCGTGAAGGAAAAATCTATACCATTCTTGGCCATAGAACAACCTATTAGACCAATAAGACTAATTAGTCCAAAAAAGCAACAAGGACTGCCAAATTGGCAGTCCTTGTTGTAAGTATCAGCACATATTGACTTTGGCACGGAGTTTGTATAACACCTATTAGACTAATTCGACTAATAAGACTAATAAAAATTACTATGAGCAAAATTCAACCATTAGCTGACCGTGTATTGGTAAAACCAATGGCAGCAGAAGAGAAAACTATCGGCGGTATCATCATCCCTGATAGCGCAAAAGAGAAACCACTCCGTGGCGAAGTAATCGCTACTGGCGAGGGAACCAAAGACGAAAAGATGCTCCTCTCTGAGGGCGACACCGTACTCTACGGCAAATATGCAGGTACCGAACTTGAATACGAAGGCGAGAAATACCTCATCATGCGCCAAAGCGATGTCTTGGCAATCCTCAAGTAAAAACCAATTTGACTAATCAGACTAATTAGACCAATTTGACTAATTAGACCAATAACTAAGAAACTATGGCAAAGAATATTTCATACAATATTGAGGCGCGTGATGCCCTCAAACGTGGCGTTGACCAATTGGCTAACGCAGTCAAAGTAACCCTCGGCCCTAAAGGTCGCAACGTAATCATCGATAAGAAGTTCGGTGCACCACATATCACCAAAGATGGTGTATCTGTAGCGAAAGAGATTGAGCTTGCTGACGCAGCAGAGAACCTCGGTACACAACTCGTAAAAGAAGTGGCTAGTAAAACTGGTGACCAAGCAGGCGACGGTACCACCACCGCTACCGTGCTCACACAAGCTATTGTAGGTGTGGGACTGAAGAACGTCACAGCAGGTGCCAACCCTATGGACCTCAAGCGCGGTATGGATAAGGCTGTGAGCGCTATCGTAGCCAATATCAAAGCGCAAAGCGAAGAGGTAGGCAACGACTTCGACAAGATCGAGCAAGTAGCTACCATCTCTGCGAACAACGACGCTACTATCGGCAAACTCATTGCGGACGCGATGCGTATGGTAAGCAAAGATGGCGTCATCACCATCGGCGAAGCCAAAGGTATGGATACGACCATCGACGTAGTACAAGGTATGCAGTTCGACCGCGGCTATATCAGCCCATACTTCGTAACCAATACCGAGACCATGGAGGTAGAGATGGATCGTCCATATATCCTCCTCTATGATAAGAAGATCAGCAACCTCAAAGAGCTACTTCCTGTGCTCGAGCCAGCGGTACAAAGTGGTCGTCCATTGCTCGTAATCGCAGAAGATGTAGATAGCGAAGCACTTACCACATTGGTTGTCAACCGCCTTCGTGCACAACTCAAGATCTGCGCAGTGAAAGCTCCAGGCTTTGGTGATCGCCGCAAAGAGATGCTCGAGGATATCGCTATCCTCACAGGAGGTACCGTTATCAGCGAAGAGAAGGGTATCAAACTTGAGACCGCTACCATCGACATGCTCGGTACAGCAGAGAGCATCACTGTCAACAAGGATAACACTACCATCGTGAACGGCGCAGGCGACAAAGAGGCTATCGCTGCTCGCGTGGGACAAATCAAAGCACAAATCGTTGCCACTAAATCTACCTACGACAAAGAAAAACTCCAAGAACGTCTCGCTAAACTCGCAGGCGGCGTAGCCCAACTCAATGTGGGTGCTGCCTCTGAGGTGGAGATGAAGGAGAAGAAAGACCGCGTGGATGATGCCCTCAGCGCAACTCGCGCAGCGATCGAAGAAGGTATCGTAGCAGGTGGTGGCGTAGCATATATCCGCGCACAAGAAGCTCTCGAAGGCCTCAAAGGCGAGAACGAGGACGAGCAAACTGGTATCGAGATCATCCGTCGCGCTATAGAGGAGCCACTTCGCCAAATCGTAGCTAACGCAGGCAAAGAGGGTGCTGTGGTAGTGGATAAAGTGCGCCAAGGCAAAGCAGACTTCGGTTACAATGCCCGCAAGGACGTATATGAGAACCTCAAGGAGGCAGGCGTGGTAGATCCAGCGAAGGTAACTCGCGTAGCGCTTGAGAATGCTGCTAGCATCGCCGGTATGTTCCTCACCACCGAGTGCGTAATCACCGACATCAAAGAGGAAAACCCTATGCCTGCTATGCCTGCAGGTGGCATGGGCGGCATGATGTAATTTTATATAGAAGGTCTAAACATCTATAGTATCTATATTATATAGAACAACCAAAAAATCGCCTTTTAGGGCGATTTTTTATCTCCTTTTATAAATCTTAGGTTATTCATAGGTGATTCTTAGGTGATTCTTAGGTTATTCAGCGACTCTCACTAATGTTTCAAAACTTGTACTGACCTCAACCTTTAGAAAAATGCTTACGAATTTTACCAAAAATTTGCATATCCGCAAATTTTATCGTACCTTTGCAGTTGAAAATAGAAAAATTCGCAACGCACCGCGTTGCCCGACATATTTAATATAGCGTTATAAGCCCAAACTTGATTTTCTGAAACCTCGACACTTTTAGAAATCATTAATCATTCAAGTACGGTTTATGCACGCTCGCGTTTCCAGCGTGAGTTTTCAGTGCGTAGATTTGAATGATTAAGGTAGTCGAGAACCTCAGAAAATCAAATTGAAGCGAACGAAGGCACACGCTTTTTATTTTTAGAAACGAAATATAATTAATCATAAAAATCTTTGAGTATGAAAAAACTATTACTCCTTATGTCGGCAGTCATGATCACGCTCTCCTTGTCGGCGATGCAAATCTTCGTTAAGATGCCTGATGGTAGGCACGTTACCTTAGAGGTAGAACCTACTGATCGAATTGAAGACGTAAAGGCTAAGATTCTTGATAAAGAGGGAACCTTGCCTGTGTATTATCAACTCATTTATGCAGGTAAATGTTTGGAAGATGGCAATACTTTGCAGGATTATTCAGTCCAAAAGGATGCCACATTATATCTCTATAACATTGGACTTTTCTCTGTAAGTGTGGATAAGCAGATTATCTTCTCTTCTGGCAATTTGCAATATCACCCTGCAAATAATGAATGGCGTTTTGCAGAGAATCAAACCGACTATATTGGTGATGCAAACAGTAATATTGCAGCCGATTATGATGGTTGGATAGATTTGTTTGGCTGGGGAACAGGTGATGCGCCTACTAAATCAAGTCCATTTTATAGTGCTTATCAAACATTTGTCGATTGGGGCACTAATACAATCGGTACTGATGCTCCTGATACATGGCGTACATTGTCTAAGGATGAGTGGATGTATATCTTCTATAATCGTCCAAATGCACAGTCGTTATTTGCTTTGGGTAGCGTTAATGGTGTAAATGGTACGATTATTTTACCTGATAATTGGACTACTCCAGCTGGTGTAAGTTTCGTAGCAAGTACTACGAATGGCTTATTATGGGACGATAGATGTTACTATAATAGCAATGGCACAAACTATGGTGATAACACTTACACTTCAGAGCAATGGTCCAAGATGGAGCAGGCGGGTGCAGTGTTCCTCCCAGCGAGCGGCGGCCGCTGGGGTACGGATGTGGGCGATTTTGGCAACATCGCCCGCTATTGGTCGAGTACAGGGCGCGAAGAGTTCTACGCGTACGGCGTGGACTTCCAATCCAACTGCCTCAATCCGCAGACCAACCTCGTTCGTGACTGCGGTTTTTCTGTGCGCCTTGCCAAGGAACCCGAAGTTGACACTCCTTCCACTCCAGAAGAACCTGAAACTCCAAAAGCAACCTACGGCGAAAACTTACTCACCAACCCATCATGCAACAATAATTCTTCCGATGGTTGGAATGTTTCTGGTAATTGGAGTACTGCTGAGAATTACTGGCATGCATCGTATATGAACTGTAGTGCTGAACAAACAGTGAATTTTGTAGAAAAAGGATTTACGGTAGAGGAACTTGATAATCAACCTTATATTTACGTTTCTGGACGTGCTTACAGCGATCTTGGAGTGGGTCAAAATAGGTATGAGACAGGCTATACCCGCTTATGGACATACTGTTACGCTGAAGATGGAACTGAATTGGCAAAATTGGAAATGCACAATGTATCTTATACTACTGATGGTACTCAAGAATACCACTATGAATGGGATACCTATGCTGCTCAATGTCCGCTGCCTGTAGGTACACGTTCTGCAAAGTTTTATTTTGAGGGGAAGGATTGTTTATTTTGGGGCGGAAATTTCGGACCTAAGTTTGATGATTTGTGGCTCAGTTTAAACCAAGAAAAGGATGAAACACAATATACGGTGACTATTCAATCCAATGAACCAAATTTAGTCACTACATCCAACCCTTCTTATGCAGTATCAGATACGGTGCAGTTGGTTGTGAAAAGAGGTTACACGGTTACGTCAGCATCTTTGAAAAGTGCGTTGAAAGTGCCAGTCCCTATGATTGATAACAGCACTTTTGTAATGCCTTCGCAAAATGTGACCCTCACACTCCAACTAACATTATCTTTGGATGAAGATCAAGAAGCTAATCAATCCATTTCTTCTTTCTCTGTGTCCGCTGACAAGCAAGTGACTTTCTCAAAGGGTAACTTGCAGTATCATCCAAAGAATGATGAATGGCGTTTTGCAGAAAATCAAACCGATTATATTGGTGCAGCAAATAGCAATATCGCTGCCGATTACGATAGTTGGGTAGATTTGCTTGGATGGAGTACGAGTGCCAATAATTTTGGTGTAAGTACTTCTACTGATTATAATGATTATAGTGGTTCGTTTGTAGATTGGGGTACAAATACGATTGGTAATGATGCTCCTAATACTTGGCGTACTTTGACCTACGATGAGTGGAATTATCTTCGAAATAGTCGTACCAATGCCAATGATTTGTGTGGTGTCGCTCAAGTTAACGGAGTTAATGGTTTAATCTTCTTGCCTGATAATTGGACTTGCCCAGCAGGTGTGACTTTCAAGTCTGGTTTCCATAGTAGTTATGGTACCGAGTATTATGCCGCTTATCAAACTTTTACTGCTGACCAATGGTCAAAACTCGAGAAATCAGGTGCTGTCTTCCTGCCTGCCGCAGGCTACCGCTACGGCTCGGATGTGCACGATGTGCAGGACGACGGCAGCTATTGGTCTGCCACCGTGTACGATAGCGACTACGCGGACTACCTCAACTTCCGCTCTGGCGCTGCGTACATGGACTACAGCGGTCGCTACAGCGGTCTCTCTGTCCGTCTTGCCAAGGCATTCGTGCAAACCTTCCAAATCTTAGCGATTCCTTCAGACCTAGCACATGGCACTGTAGCGGGTAGTGGCGTATTCAAAATGGGGGAACAAACCACACTCAAAGCCACTGCTAATGAGGGTTACAAGTTTACCCAATGGAGCGATGGCAATACCGACAATCCACGTACCGTAATTGTCACAAGCGATGTAACTTATACGGCAGAATTTACTAAATTAGAACAATTAAATGGACTGTTCTCCGTAGGAGATGATACACAGATTTATTTCTCAAGAGGAAACTTACGCTATACTCGTTCAACCGATACATGGTCTTTTGCCACATATCAATACGACTTCGTGGGGGCTGCTAATACGAATGGCGCAGAATTGGCAGATGTGGTCGATTTGTTTGGTTGGAGTACAGATGGCAATCCTAACACCAAATGGGGCATTAGCACATCTACCAATACGGATGATTATAAAGGTGATTTCGTGGATTGGGGTACCAATGTAATAGGTGAATCGCCTGCTAATACATGGCGCACACCTACGGGCGATGAATGGATATATATATTTACGCAACGTCCTAATGCAGGGGCATTGTATGGTGTAGCGCAAGTTGCAGGGGTTAATGGATTGATTCTTTTACCAGATAATTGGACAGGTGTTAGTGGAATTACCTTCAAAAGTGGTTATCCAACTAACAATGACAATTTCGCAGATTACCAGTCCTTTACGCTTGACCAGTGGAATATAATGGAAGCCAACGGAGCCGTTTTCCTACCACAAGCAGGTATGCGTTCAGGAACGCAAGTTACTGATTATACACATTATTGGGCTGCTACCAAAAAATCAGATACGAATGCCGCTTTATTGCACTTTACAGGTAATAGAATCGTACCTAACGGAGAGAATAATATTGCATTTGGATTTGTTGTTCGTTTGGTGCAAAGCCAAAAGAAATATACTATTACAACAGTAGCTGAGAATGGTGTTGTTACTGGAGGAGGTGTGTATGTAGAGGGTGATTATATAACATTGACAGCTACTGCTAATGAGGGCTACAAGTTTACTCAATGGAGCGATGGCAATACCGAAAACCCACGTACCGTAACTGCTACTGCTGATGTAACCTATACGGCAGAATTTGCACCAATCCCAACCCAACATGTCTTGGTAGATGGCATCTATTACAATTTCAATGTAGAGAATAAAACTGCTACCGTAACGTACAATGAAGAAGATCCAATGCATTCTTATCATGGGGATGTTAATATTCCTGCTTCCGTAGAGTATGAAGGATATACTTTCAATGTTGTTGCAATCGGAGAGCGTGCGTTTGATATGTGTTGGGAGATAACATCTATTAGCATTCCTGAAGGTGTAACATTAATAGAACATCGTGCATTCTCGGATTGTTATTTCCCAATACTGACTCTTCCAAGTACAATTACGGAGATTCAAGATATGGCATTTATGATGTGCCATATGGATACCATTGTATTATTATCTAATATTCCTCCAACTATCTCTGAAATGTCTTTTGACATGTTTCATTCACTCTGTATGATACCTTGCGGTACGATGGAGGCATATATGGATAATTCAGTATGGGCTCATATGATTGAAGATGGATATAGAATGAACATTCAAGAACCCGCTCCTGCAAACACGCTAACCGTTGCTACCACCAACGAACAGCAAGGTGCAGCGCATATCGTACAAAGCAATGTGTGTGATGACGACAACGCCATCATCGAAGCAGTTGCCAACTATGGCTATCATTTTGTACAATGGAATGATGGCAATACCGATAACCCTCGCAATATCGTAGTGACCGAAGATGTAACCTATACCGCAGAATTTGCTGCCAACACATATGTTGTTACTACCGATGTACATGAAGAGATTATGGGTAACGTAACAGGTGCTGGTGAATATCTTTATACAGAGGAAGCAACATTAACTGCTGTTGCAAACGAGTTCTATCGCTTTGTACAATGGTCAGACGGCGTAACCGATAACCCACGCTCAGTGGTTGTGGAGAAAGATAGTCTCTTTATTGCTGAGTTCGAAATCGAAACGTTCAATGTAGTCGCAGCTTCTGGCGAGCCAGAAAAAGGACGTGTGAAAATAATTTTAGTGGCAGAGCCAATCGAAGGATTTGAATTCCTTGAGTGGAGTGATGGCAATACCGAAAATCCACGCGCATTCTATCCGACCGAAGATATTGAAGTATATGCTTATTTCCAAGTGAAATCATCTACTCCTACCGACATAGAAAGCAGTATGATTTCTCAGGCAAGGGTATGGGGAAATAGTGGAACATTGCATGTAGAAGGAGCTAATACCGACTATTATGTATTGGACGCAGCTGGTAAACTGATTTATCAAGGACGTCAATCTGAGATCTCATTACCAGTAGGTGTATATCTTGTAACAATCGCTGGTGAAATTCAAAAAGTTGTGCTATAAATTTATAAACGATTATAGCAAGGTTTAGGTGCTCTTTAAGATTACCATCAGCACACTCAACCTTTTTCAAAAAAATCACACAAGCGGGAAGCGATTGAGATATCACTTCCCGCTTGCCTTATAAGTGCCATAGAAAGCTTTTTTCAAGCTCATAGATAGGATACAGTGGTCACGAAGTGGTCGTGTAGCCCGCAGGTTGCTTGAATCCCACAACGAACAAATAACTTTTGTGGGATTTTTTTTTGCATATTCGATTTTTTATTGTAACTTTGCAAGCAATTACAAAAACGAATCATTATGAAAAAGTCTTTACTTCTTATCGCGAGTTTATTGATATGCGTTAGTGCCATTCTTGCGGATGTAACTTTTACCGTGAATGTGCCTGAAGGTACACAACATTGTTATGTAGTAGGCGCATTGCCCGAACTAAGTAGTTGGGCAGCGGGCTCTGGTGTTGCCATGACCAAGGTGAATGGACAAAACCAGTTTGTGGTAACCGTAGCGGGTATCACTGCTGAAGACATCAGTGCATCAGACGGTTATAAATACATTTGTGGTCCAGATTGGAAATATGTAGAAGTAACCGCTAGTGATGGCGAGATGGCAAACCGCAAGATCGTAGGCAATCCCGATGTGGTAGCTAAATGGCGTAATGTATATACTGCCATTGGCATTGTGGAAAACTGGACTATCGCAGGCAAACAATACCCTGTGCAGATTCTCTTACCAAGCAACTATGATGCATCGAAAGAATATCATGTAACTTACATGTTCGGTCGCCATCAGCGCTACCGCGACGCTGGTTCGGACACCGAGATGGGCGACCGTATCCTCTACTCCGACTCATGGGGAGTAGCTGAGTCCGTGGCTGAATTAGAGAAGGAGGGAGTAGAAGTAGGCATTATAGCAGTTATCTATGCTCAACTACCAGAGTTTACCCCTTGGGAGAACGAGGAGTTTGCAGGTACTGGTCAGGCGGATGCATTCTTGAAAGGTTTTGTAGAAGAATTTAAGCCCGCATTCGAGCAAAAATACGCAATTGCATCAGAAAAATCAGTGTGCTCCATCATGGGTGCAGACGTGGCAGGATTATTTGCTTTCTATGCCACGATAAAATATCCAAACCTTTTTGGACGATGTGTGATGTTCTCACCTGCTTTCTGGTACAACTCAAGAGAGATGCGAAACTATGTTGAGAATGAAGAACTTGCACTATCTCCTGAAGATACGCACTACGCTTTTGTAACCACCTCTGCAGACACTGATTGGACAACCGATGAGATAGATTATTATAGCCAGTGGTTGTACAATAAGAACTATCTTGTTTCTAACTTTGAAATAGATGGTGCACATGATGACCGCACTTGGGGAAAGGCCTTTAAGAATGTGATGGGAGAACTTCCTTTGACAACGAAGAACACTCCTAAACTTCAGAACAGCACCTATGCGCCTAAACAATCTGCTTTGCATATACAGAACAATGCCGATATTACTTGGTATTTTATGAAAGGTGAAGGTACTACCACGCTCACATGTGAGGGTACTCCTACCCAAAAAGGCTCGTTCTACAAAGATGGCAAGACGCCTACTGCTGCGCAATTGCTGATTAAGGAGATTCCTGTGGACGGCAAGAAATATTCCTACTATTGGAACCTTAACAACAGTAGCAATTGCGATGGCGAACTGCTGATGGATTCGCCTAAAGACATTGGCTTCAAGAACACACGTAGCACCACTTCGTGGCAACGCATAGCTGTCTTCGCTGATGGTAGCTACGAGCAATCAGCGGCATCATCTACCAACTTCAAGGTCAATGGCATCACCATGACGGTGGGGAACAATTACGAAGTGAGCGCAGAGGTCAGCCTTACGGATAGCAAAGTTATCTCCGTACACTACGGCAGTGTGAACTCAGGTAGCGACATGGGCGAGTTGGTAAATGCAACGGTATCTGATAACTGCCTGAAAGCTAAGGTGGTATATTCCTACCTAACAAACAAACTAACCATCACTGAAACTGCTTGGGGAAGTTCGGACATCGACTTAGAGTACTTCAAGGTTGAACCTGCCGTTGTTCATCCCGGAACACCGGTCAAGATGTCTGTAAAAATTACCAATAAAAATGGTTACAACGTAAAGTTCCGTACGAACCACAACAACCAGCCATCGGAAGCCATCACCCTCACCAAAGGGAATAACGGAGAAGAGTATTATATTATCCAATCGCCTACAACTGGAATTTATGGTTTCTATCTAGATATCGAACTCAATGGCACAACTACCAAAGCACATCGAATGGTGTTTGCCAAAGTAGTGGATGGACAAACTATTATACCTATACTACATCAAAATCCATATCGTGAAGTAGATTGGTCTACCATTCATCAATACAAGAGCAACATGCATACACACACCACCCAATCGAACGATGCTATTGATGAGTTTACAACCGCCAATGTAGTGGATAAATACCATGCAGCTGGCTATAAGATTCTCGCACTGACCGATCATGACTACAACCCATATCCATGGCAGTTGTTCCCACAATATATGAGTAGTGTACCTGCTCGTGATCCAGAGGCATTGGGAATGTTGGCCGTACCTGGCAACGAGCTCAGCAAGGACAACACCAACTCCTGGAGTGAGCGCACTGGTGGACAATACAACCACCACAACGATTTCTTTACTGGTCGTCAAGGACAAGAGTTTGCTTCGCTGCAAGAGTCGTATGCCTACACCTACGCCTTAGGCGGTATGCAGATCATAAACCACCCAGGACAGTATTGGAGCATTGATAATACCTACAGCGAGACACAGAAAGACGGACCAGGATGGCATGCGACTAACTTCAAGACCTTCCCATCATTGGTTGGTTTGGAAGTATATAACCAAGGCAATCGTCGTCCTAACGACCGCATCTTGTGGGATCAGATATTGGAGCGCACCATGCCAGAGCGCCCTGTGTTTGGCTATTCAGGCGATGACACGCACAACAATGAGCAACTCTTCCGCAACTACAACATGATGCTCATGGAAGATCTCACTACTGACGAGTTGAAAGACGCGATTCGCAAAGGCGAGAGCTATTTCTGCTACGAGCCAAAGGGTAGTGGCGAAGGCAAGGCACCACGCATCACCAATATTGCAGTGGATGAAGCCAATAAGACCATCACCATCGAAACCAATGGCATGGTATCATGGATCTATGGCACGGATATGACCTCCAACTCTGCCTCATCCACTCGTAGTAGTGTAGTTGGTATTGGCAATACATTCTGCTACGAAGGGTATCAAGGTGCATATGTGCGCGCATTCATCACCAATGCCTACGGCGAGACATGTACCCAACCTTTTGGCTTTACCGATAGCACGATGACCGATGTGGACAATGTGGCGGGCAACACGGAGCTGAAAGTGTTTGTATTCCCCAACCCTGCTACCGACGAGCTGAGGGTGATGATGAATCAAGCCAATACAGCAGAGCTGATTAGTGTATATGACATTACGGGCAAAGAGGTGATGCGTCAGCCAGTGGAAGGCGCAATGACCACCCTACCCGTCAGCCAATTGCATACAGGCATATACCTGCTGACAGTGGATGGTCGTCAGGTGAAGTTCATCAAAGATTAAGTAGAAAACACTATCGAGTATAAATAAATCCATCGCCAGTGCGATGGATTTATTTTAGTCACAAGCCTCTTTTTTCGAGGTTCTATAACCGCCACGAATTGTGCGGTAATAGTGCGGTGCCAATAACTATTTTACAGGATTGTCTTGCAAGCCCCAACCAGTGATAGTAGCCACATATGGGATATAGGCATACGAGAACTTCTGATGACCAATATAGTTAGGGTGCATGCTTGCGCCGAGATCCTCATCAGTAGAAAGGTAAAGCGCAGGACAACATGCCATGAAATGTACATTAGGCATTGGGCAGGTATTTACCATATCGCGCATATAATCCAACAAGGTGCTGTGCGATTTGGATGACACACAAAGCACTGGGTGGTCCTCGCCATAGTTGTCTTTGATATAGCGAATGAGGCGGTAATAGCCATCGCGGAACTTCTCGTAGGATGGTTGTAATGCTACAGAGAAATCGTTGCCACCCAAATAGATACAAGTCAGCGCAGGACGGATATCCGACTCAGCAGCATTCCAACGGGTAGCTTGTGTAGAGTCCATATCAAAGGTCTGGAGGTAGCGGTCAGGCATATGATAGCCATCAAACTTGGAGTTGTAGTTGCGTGCGGCACCCATACCCGAGTGCGCTACGACTACATAATCTGCGTCAAAATAGCGCGAGATGATGGCACAGAACGAACGAGAAGCGTTCTCTGTCTCAGGGGTGAACTTAGCCAAACGGCTTGGGTCATCTACACCATAACCGCAATCATAGCTGGCACCGATAAACTCCAATTGGCGTTGACGGATTGGCTCGGCTTGGTAGAATACACCTTTGGCATCGGTAGCAAACTCGTGGATGGTGGTCTTACCTTGCTCGCCCTCAGTGCGCTTTTGAACGATCACTTTGTGTTCCTTCAGTTTGGATGCTTTGAGGTAAGCAGGGTCAATGAGTTCGATAATGGTATCGCTACTTGCCACCTCAATCACACGATGAGGTTCTGCACTCATTGGCGCATCAATCCAGACGTTGAAGTAGTTGTGGCGCTTTGCCATCCATTCGGGACTTTCCGCCCACTTGGTATCGGTGGCACGCATGGTCAATGACTTGCCCGAGAAAGATAGGCGGAAATAGACGCCCGTCCAGTCGTAGGACACATCGGTGCCTTCTACCAGGGTACGACCTACATAGGTCACCCGTGAGTCACTAGCAGGCATGGTCTCTGCCATCAGGCGAAGAGGCGATAAAGCAATAAGGCATAAAGCCGAGAATAAAATCTTTTTCATTTCTCTAAACACTAAACTCTAAACACTAAACTTATTTCACAGGCATATCTTGCAATCCCCATCCCGTAATCGTAGCGATATAAGGGATGATAGAATATGCTATTTTTTGTTGGCCATTGTAGTTAGGATGCCAGCCAGCACCCAAATCCTCGTCGGTAGAGAGGTGCTGCGATGGGCAGTAACCCAAATAATGTACATTCTTCATGCCGCAATTATTCACCACATTGCGAATGTAGGTAAACTGATACTCATTGGACTTAGATGCCACACAGAGCACAGGATGATCATCACCATAGTTGGCCTTGACATAGCCCAGCAGACGCATATAGTCCTTGCGGAACTTATTGTAATCAGGCATCATATATGACGAGAAGTCATTGGTACCGAGATAGATCACAGTCATAGCCGGACGGAAGTCGGCATCCGACACATTCCAGCGCGAGAGCGAATCACGGTCGAGGGTGTATTGATAGATATCGGTCATCACCTCCCATGGCACACCTGAGCCTGCATTGCGAGTAATGCCGCGACCCGAGTGGGCAATGGTGAAATAATCCGCATTGAAATAGCGCGATACGATGCTGGCATAGGTGCGCGAAGCGTTCTCTGTCTCATCCTTGAATGGATCTCGACGACTAGGAGCATCCACGCCATAGCCACAGGTGTAGCTATCGCCAATGAACTCAATCTGGCGCTCTTTGAGAGGCGCTGCTTGCAAGAACTTACCATCGGTGATGAAAGCGTGCACAGTAGTGGTACCACAATTAGCTTCTGTGCGGCGTTGGATAACCACTTGGTGCTCTTTGAGTTTGGAAGTCTTGGTATCTGCTAAAGTAATCAAATCAATGATGGTATCGGTACCTTTAACCTCTACAATATGTGTAGGCTCGGCAGAGGTAGGCGAATTGAGCCAAACGGCGTAGAAATTGCGCTTGGTATCTGTAACACGCATAGCAAGGGTCTTGCCCGTAAATGCTACACGGAAATAGGTCGATGGAAAATCAAAACGATACGCATCGTCTTGCACCATAGCACGCCCCACAAAGGTGATACGGCTATCAGTAGCAGGGATAGTCTCTGCCATTAGGCGAAGAGGCGATAAGGCAATGAAGCATAAAGCCACTAATAAAATATTCTTCATTTCTCTAAACACTAAACGCTAAACACTCAACTTACTTCACAGGCATATCCTGCAATCCCCAGCCAGTGATGGTGGCGATGTAAGGGATGATGGAATATGCTTTCTTCTGCTGACCATTGTAGTTAGGGTGTACGTCCGCACCAAGGTCCTCATCGGTATGGAGATGCTGTGCAGGGCAGTAGCCTAGATAGTGTACGTTTTCCATTCCACAGTTGTTGACCAAGTCGCGCACGTAGTTGAATAGGTACTCGTGGGTCTTGGTAGCTACACAGAGGATAGGATGATCCTCGCCATAGTTGGCCTTGATATAGCCGAAGAGGCGATAGTAGTGCTTGCGGAAATCCTCGTAGCGAGGAGCCAAAGCGGTAGAGAAGTCGTTTGCACCCAAGTAAACGATGGTCATTGCAGGATGGAAGTCTGATTCTGCAGCATTCCAGCGGTTAGCTTGAGTGGAGTCCATATCGTAGGTTTGGAGATAGCGATCAGGCATCCACCAGTTTTTGAACTTAGAGTTGTAGTTGCGCGCAATACCCATACCCGAGTGAGCTATTGCCACATAGTCAGCGCCGAAATAGCGTGATACGATGGCAGCATAGGAGCGAGATGCATTCTCGGTCTCTGGTGTGAACTTCTCCAAACGGCTCTTAGCATCGATGCCATAGCCACAAGTATAGCTATCGCCGATGAACTCCAATTGACGCTCAGCCAAAGGAGTAGAAGCAGAGAAAGTGCCCTTGAGGGTGGTGAACTCGTGAATGGTAGTAGTACCTTGTTCGCCCTCGGTACGCTTTTGCACAATGACCTCATGTACAGCACGGCGCGATTTTTTGAGGAAGGTAGGATCCACTAATTCGATTACAGTATCGTTGCCCGCTACTGCTATTACGCGGTGTGGTTCGGCGCTGGTAGGTGAGTCAATCCAAACATTGTAGTAGTTACGCTTGGTATCCGATGCTTTCATCGTCAAAGATTGACCAGAGAAGGTGATACGGAAATAGGTGGCAGTCCAGTCAAAAGAGACGGATGTACCTTCCACAGCTGTACGTCCTACGTAGGTGATACGTGTGTCGGTTGCAGGAATGGTCTCTGCCATCAGGCAAAGAGACGAGAAAGCGATGAGGCATAAAGCCAAGAATAACGATTTTTTCATAGAATTAAAATTAAGGACTTTAAGGTCATTAAGGACTTTAAGGTCGTTTGACAAATTATTTCAAAAAAAAGCACAGGCGTAAGGCAGTTCGCCCTGCGCCTGTGTAAGATATTATTCGAATGCGCCCATTTGAAGCATAGCTACCTCCTTAGGAGTGAGGAAGCGATATTTGCCACGTGCTACATTCTTCTTGGTGAGTCCAGCAAAGGACACACGGTCGAGTTTGGTAACCTTGTAGCCTACCTTCTCAAACATACGGCGTACTACACGGTTTTGACCTGAGTGGATCTCTAAGCCGATATGCTTGCGGTCCTCTTGTGGGAACTCCAGCGCATCGGGTACGATCTTCTCATCATCCAAGATCACACCTGCTCGCAATACAGCCTCGTCAGCCTCTTCGAAATCGCGATCAAGGGTGACCGCGTAGATCTTCTTCTTACCAAACTTAGGGTGAGTGAGCTTAGCAGCCAAGTCACCATCGTTGGTAAGCAGGAGTACGCCTGTAGTATTGCGATCGAGACGACCAACAGGATAGATACGCTCGGCGCACGCATTGCGAACGATATCCATCACGGTATGACGCTCCTCTGGATCATCGGTGGTCGTGACGGTGTTCTTAGGTTTGTTGAGCAAGATATATACTTTGCGTTCGCGACGAACGGGTTGGTCATGGAACATGATTTTGTCGGTAGGTAATACCTTTGCTCCGAGATTATCCACCACTTCGCCATTGACAGAGATCACACCTGCTTGTATGAAATCATCTGCCTCACGACGTGAGCAGATACCAGCATTGGCGAGGTATTTATTCAAGCGAATAGGCTTGGTAGGGTCTTCGTATTTGGTTTGATATTCCTGACGTTTGCGTTGAGAATATACTCCCGCATTGTGTTTAGGACGTGGACGGAAAGTTCTGTCGTTGGTTTGGTCATATCCTCCTTCGGTGCGGAATGCGTTGCGACGTGGTTCGATCTTCTCCGCACGTGCAGCTCCAGCAGTGCGGGTGAAGCGTTGGCGTTTGCGTCCGCCTTCATTAGGAGTAACAGATGGGTTAAAACGAGGACGAATAGATGCTCCGTCAGCATACATAGTTGCGCCATTTCGCTCACGCGGATTCTCATCCTGACGGTAGCCACCCTGACGACGTGGGGTGCGATTGTTTGGATCAAACATAATAATCTTGTTTAGTGTTGAGTGTTTAGTGTTTAAAGATTGATTTTCAAGAAAGGTCTTGGCGGTATTTCAAATCATAGGCTCTAAGCATTGCTCAGAGCCTATGATTGTTGGGTCAATGGGGCATATACGTCTCTCGACGTTATACGCCGAATCGCAACACTTAGGCCTCAGCAGCTTGCTCTACAGCCAATTTACCACGATAGTATCCGCAAGTTGGGCAGATGGTGTGGTAGATGTAGTGAGCGCCACAGTTAGGGCAAAGTGCCAAAGCTGGCATTTTAGCTTTGTCATGTGTACGACGTTTCGCTTGTCTGGTGTGCGATTGTCTTCTTTTTGGATGTGCCATAGTTGTTTATTGTTTTATTAGTTATTTTAATCTTATTAGAAGGTCCTTGCGCTGTAGCCTTGCCACGCAGAATAACAATGCGCCAACGTAATTACTCTTCGCTATATTCATCGTCCTCATCCATCGCGGTGCAGAGGTGGTCTTGGAGAAGTGCATCCATTTCGGGATTGCAACCACCATCTTGGTGACTATGCACCAGCGGGAGATTCACTATGATCAATTCATAAGCCAACCATGCGAGGTCGAGCTGCTGAGTGGAATCCTCCAACTCGATGTCCTGCTCATAGATATCCACATCCACATCCATCGAATCGAGGCAACGATCGCAGGTAACTTGCACCTGCCCAACGATATCCAAATCCACTGCAAAATCAGTTTCACGGAGCAATAGGCGCGCCTTAACGTCCACCATACCACCTAACAACTCTGTATTCTCAATCGAAGAAAGATAAGCATTATCTAACTGAAAATCAAACAAATGCTCACCCAGCTCCAATTTATCCAATAGGATGATATGCGGTGCTTTCTCGCTCATTTATTCACAATTCTGCAAAATCAGCGTGCAAAGGTACTACATTTTTCTGAAATACGCAAGTATTTGTGCGATTTTTTGAAAATTATTTCTCGTTTGACAAATATGGCTGGAAAGTATCGTAGTAGGTTTGCATCCAGCGATTAGCCATATGGTCATATGACTGCCAAAATTCTTCGTCTGAAATCTTGTCTGTAGTCCATTGCTGATAGAGCGGTAGAAAATCGGATTGCATCTTAGTCTCTACATCATTGGTACATGTCATAAGAGCAGGTTTATTCTCATTGCCCACGAGAATAGTCTGAAGAGCCACATAACGCTTGCCATTGCTAATATGCATAGGGAAAGCCCATTGGTCTTTGATGCGAAGCGATGCATCGCACATCTCGCTATGTAAATCATTGGCTTGAGCGGCAGCAGTCTCGCGCGCGAGCATATAATAAGGAAGGTGCGCGCCATGCACGAGTAGCGGAACCGCTACTGCACATGCGGGATATCCTAAAGCAGTCCACATGATCGTGTGCAAGGGGTTGCTGCCTGCCTTCACGCCTTCAAAAACAACAACCGCTGAAGTAATACGACGAGGTATAAAATCTTGATCTACAATATATTGAGGTGCATTTTCTTGATAGTAATTTACTCCTAATACCTCATGGCGATACTTACGAGAGAAGAGATTGAGCGCATCGATCGCAGTCATCTCTTTTTCGCGGGAGAAGGCCTCCTGCATAATGGCAGAGGCTGTGAGGTAACGTTCGTAGCCCTCATAATCCTCGTATCTACCTGCAAAAGAGAAATTGGTAACTACCCGATAGCCCGATTGCTCGGCATTGACATCGTATTTGATGTAGCGAGAGTTGTTCATCTCAAAGTAAGCTGCTCCACCCTGCGCATCAATGATACCAAAGTTAGCTTCTACGCCCCACGGTTGTGGGTAGGTAGTGAGCCATTGCTCGAAATCGGCTATGGTTGCACAAGAGGCGAGAGCATGATACATAAGTTCACCCTCGCGATCCATTTGGCATTCGAGTGAATCTTCGCGCAGGTTATAAGAAGCAGTATTCATTATGCAAAAGCCCGCTTCGTTGACCCCAGACCAGACCTCACCATCCAAAGTAGGCGCGTTCATTAGTCCGATAAACGCATATTTATCGCCTTGGAAATAGGCAATGCGATTGTCAAGGCAATCGGTATCACGATGCTTGAACATCATAGGTCGTCCTGAAGGCGTGGCTTTGCCAGATATGATAAAAGAGGTGCAAGCCCAAGCAGAGGAAAAAATGCAGCAGGTCAAAAAGATGAATAATACTCGTCGCATAGCAATAGATTTACAAATTTGCTGCAAATATACTGCTTTTTTCTGACATATTCAAAAAAATCGCAACAAAAGCAGGGCAACCGCATCAAAATTTGTAATTTTGCACAAGTTGTAGCATATATGTGCTATCTAACGATGCATAAAACAATCTTTTCTTTATGCTTTTCTTGTCATTATAATTTCTAACGATTTGTAACGCCATTTTTCG
>JAFYSB010000031.1 GCA_017546705.1 Paludibacteraceae bacterium | reverse complement strand
GCATAATATAATGAGTTCAATAATAATCATCTGCATATTTGTCCTACTTGTGGCATTTAAGATTTGGATGTCTTCGCCCAAGAATATCGGCAAGTTTGGAGAAAAGCGTGTGGCTCGAAAGCTGGATTGGCTCTCGAAAGAGTACATCACGCTTAATGATATATTATTGCCTACCAATTACGGAACAACTCAGATTGACCATATTGTAGTATCGCCATACGGTATCTTTGTTATTGAAACGAAGAATTATAAGGGGTGGATTTTCGGACATGAGAACTCGGAAGAGTGGAAACAGAGTCTGCTTGGCAAAAAGAGATTTTGGGGTTGGTCAAGTGAACAGCATAAATTGAGAAATCCTATTCGTCAGAATGCCGCCCATGCGAGAGCTGTCAAGGCGATATTGAAAGAGGTCGGTGATTTTCCTATTATCCCTATCGTAGTTTTTGCAGACAGTGCAGAGCTGAACATAACTACACCTAATCATATAGTGATTAACTGGTGTAATTTGCGTTCCGCAATCAAATCATATAGGACATCTTGTATATCGCCAGAAGATATTCAAAGGATAGTGAGCAAAATATCTTCTGCAAATATCACAACTGAAGGAAGTAGAGAAAGCCATATCCGTAATGTGCAGACAACTCAGCAAAATAGGGATATGGCAATAGCTAATGGAAAATGTCCGAAGTGTGGTGGCAATTTGGTTGAGCGAAAAGGAAGATACGGCAGTTTCTTAGGTTGTTCTAATTATCCACGATGCCGTTTTACACATAACTGAAAAACAAATAAATAACATAATTATGACAAAAGCAGAAATAGTAACAGAGATTGCAGCAAAAACAGGCATTGAGAAGCAGGTTGTAATGCAGGTTGTTGAAGGAATGATGGAAACAATCAAGACCTCTATGATTAACGGTGAAGAGGTTTTCCTTCGTGGATTTGGCAGTTTTATCATCAAGCATCGTGCAGAGAAAACTGCCCGTAACATATCCAAAAATACGACAATGATTATTCCTGCCCACAATATACCTGCATTCAAACCAGCCAAAAGTTTTGTGGAAAAACTCAAGTAGTGCATATCAATAACACAATAAAAGCCAACTTAAACCTGTACTTGACAGACCTAAGTTGGCTTTCTCATTTATAGGAATTACTATTCCCTATGTGTGTATGCTCCACCCGTGCACAGGATCCAGTAGTACAGCAAACGATTGGTCGGGATTGCCGTGATAGAGCAAGCCACCGACAATACCCGTTCTGCCATCAGGATATACCTGTCGGAATCCGAATGAGTGTGGAGCCGAGTCATAGTAGAGTTCAATTTCACACGGACAATTCGGGTTCTGTTCCCACTGCTTCAAGCGGTCAATACACTTTTGCAGGGTGTCATTCTTAATTTCCTTTGCGTAGGCAACAGCCTTGTCGTAACGCTCTTGACATAAAATTTTCATACTCGATATGTTTTAGGGTTTATAATAAATCTTCATATACTCCGAAGTTGTAGCAGTCGGCTATGTAAAAGTCCTCACTGCCGATTTCTGCAAGCGACTTCATATCTTCAAGCGTATCGCAATAGAAGAATATATCATCGTCTTTTTCGGTGTCGGAATCCATTCCGATAGCTATTCGTACTTCAACCGTTTCGTAGTTGTCTTTCCATCGGATAAGACAATCGGCATAGTGAGGCTCTATGCCACGCTCTGTAAAGAACTTCAAGCATTGACGGCTGATTTCCTTCTTGACAGCATCGGACTGGCGGATACGGTGATATTTGATTTTCTGGTCAATAAGGTCAGCAATGAAGATAGGATAAACAGACTGCTAGGAGAGTGTCTTGATGAAAACGGTAAAGCTTTAGCCAAACGCAGAAAGACAACTAGAACCATGGTTTTCGATATAGAAAAGTATGCTTGATGGTGTTATATATGCTGGCACTCCGTGTAAATCGGGGTGACAGTGTCCATATGAGTGTATCGGCTACTCCAATTAAATAAGTAAGGCAAGTATCGTAATGCCTTGTGCATTATGATACTTGCCTTGCTAAATTCTAATACTATAAGTTCTCTTTTAATGAGCGACAAATAACTCTCTTAAATATGCACTATCAGAAGAGTATTGATTTTCGCATAAATACTTTAATGCCATTTTAAGAGAATGAATCTCCCCGTTATTTTTTATCGCAGCAAACAGAGACTTAAAGCGAGGGTCAGAGTTTGAAGATGTCTTTTTGGATTCTTTTGTGAATTTCATTAATTCACTTGGTAGACCAAAATCCTTGACATCAACCATTTGATCTTGAGCACAATCTAAAACAAACTTATCTACAGCCGGTGCTATTGTAATAAGATATTGATGACGTTCACGGTGCTTCATCAATGTTAAATGTTCGGTTGTAGCTATAATGTCACATTCTTGGATGTAACCAAGTTGAACCTTATCCTTATCAATAATCCCGATAGCAAACTTATCAGCAAATTTTGACTTCAGTTGACCTACGACCTGCGAACAACAATGCTGGTGATTGACTCCTGCGTTCAACAGATATTCTATAAGGTTGGTATCAACGAAGCATTCGGGCATTACATATAGTAGTTTGTTCTGTTTCATACGTACAACTCGAAATTAAAGAACATATCTACTCCATTATCATATATCTCATGAACTTCCTCTTCGCTTAGTTGTCTTACACAATATGACCTTTCTGCATCATTAGAAGGATATGTAAACAGAACATTCATTCCTT
>JAFYSB010000045.1 GCA_017546705.1 Paludibacteraceae bacterium | reverse complement strand
TTGCTGATTGCCGAATTTGAGGTGGAGTTTGTGGATGTGGAGAAATGTGGTCCAACGACACAGACAATCATCACTCAAGCCCGTATTGAAAATGAATATGAGGTGTTGAGTAGCATTAATTTTGATGACAACAACGATACGCATTTGCCATGGGGACAGATATCGTATGGATATGTGTATGCAACGGGTGAATTGGCACAAGAAGCTAATTTCCGCCGTGGTGCAACGCAAGGTGCATTCCCATTCTATGGCGAATACACGATATTAGATTCTGTGAACAAAGATTGGGCTATGGCATCGGCTCATTCGGGTAAGGCATTGTATGTGGATGGTACCATGGAGCCAGGTTTGGTGGCCAGTCTTACCACGGGTAAGCCTATTTGTTCGGGCCAAACGATGTATTGCTCGGCATGGTTCTGCAACCCAGCACCGGCTAACTGGTCGGGCCAAGGTAACCCAATCTTCCGCTTTAATGTGCAGGGAAAGAACAAGGGAGAAGCAGATTGGCAGAATGTAGGCGTGTATTTTGTGGGCGAGTTGCTCAAGGGTAGGGGTTGGCAGCAGATTAACTTCCCGATTGAATCGGCGAGTGGCTATGACTCTACGCGCGTATCGATTTATAACTTTGCAACTACCAACCAAGGTAACGACTTTATGGTGGACGATATTACGCTATATGTATCGCAGTTGCCAATGGCGGCTTACCATGGTAAGATGACTTGCCGCTCGACGAGTAATGGTGTCAGCAGTGCAGCAGCTGTATTACGATTGGATTATAGCAATATGGAGGTAGGTTCAGATTCGTATATCTATTATCAGGTCTATAATGAAACAGCAGACGCAGCATTGAACCCAACTTATCAAGCGGAAGGTGAGACGTTGCCTATCTACTATCATGACTATGATCATGAGCATGGTGATATGGAAACGGATCACGCATATGGTTCAATACATATTCCAGATGCTAATTATATACCTTCGGAGAGTAGGGGAGATGTTATCTATTACTCGGTAGCCAAGATGCTGGATGAGATGGGTGATGCGGTACATAAGAAGGCCTATGTGAAGACGGTGAATAATGGTGTGGAAAAATGGCTGTTGTATGTAGCACATATCATCGAAAATACCGAAGATCCTGATGAGGCATTGAATAAGTTATATACAGGGGATAGCTATTGGATGCGTATGGCGTATTCGGTGGATGAGTTGGACGAGGACAACTGTAACATGCAAACACCATTGCACGCTACGCAACAGACCAAGTTTGATCTCCGCAATTCGGATAAAGGCCTTGTGGATGAGGAGTTTGACTTGAAATCGGCAGGCAATTGCGCCAATGATATGTATTATCTGACAGTGGCAGTGAAAAACACCTTTGCAGATGAGGTAGGTGGTGCGCTCAAGGATAAGAAGGTACCTATCTATGCGGATTGGTTGGTAACTGTGGAGTCGGATGATGTATATGGTGATAAAGAGGCTACATTGGATCAGCAATTGGCAGCGGATGAGGCATTTAAAGCGTTGTATAAGTACACGCATGGACAAGTGACTGCGGCTATCATGTATGATATGAGACGTCCTTCTACGGCTGATGATCCTAATCCAAACTATTATGCTACTCGCTTTGAGGATTTGAAGGTGGATGCATTTGAGTCAAGACAAAACTATGATATCGTGAAGCATCTCCATGATAATGGTTGGTTACAGTTCTATGATACAACGGCTCATTTCTATCTTGGAGCAAATGATACTGTGCGCTACTGGTGCTTCCCTATTGAGGGTACTGCTACCATGACGGTGAACTATCAGGGTAAGGACACCTTGGTGGTGCTCAAGGATTGTAATGAACCACGTTGGGTAAAAGTGACTTCTGCAGAATCTAGTCGTTTCATAAATATCTTGCCAGCATCTGAACATATAACGGAGCAACAAAGAACAGAACTTCCTGTTTATAAGATGGTTATTGGTGATATGTCTGCTATCAGAATCCCTGTTACTGACATGGGTGGAGATACCAAGATTGCTAATTGTGAGATAGTAGAAGAAAATGGTAAAAAATACTTTACTCTCAATACAGAAGCCATCAGCTTTGTTAACCCTGAAACAGGAGAAGTGTTGCCTGTTGATCCTAGCAAAACGGTTGAAGCAGGCAGGGAATACATCGCACGTTTGCAGTTGACTACAGGTGCCGATGGCGTGGATTATGAAGGATGTAAAGTGGGATATGTCTTCATCAAAATACAAGTATTGCCACAGACTTTAGTATGGCGTCCTGCTGACACGAAAATCAACGGATGGGGATTGAACGACAACTGGAAGAGTTGGGAGGATACCAATGGCAATAAGCAGGTGGATGATGGAGATACGTTTGGAGTAGGATATGTGCCAATGGCTGGTGTAGATGTGATTATCCCTAAGATGGATAATGAGTTACGCTATCCATATATTGTGCCAGATAATGAGCACTTGGATGACCTAGAATCGGATCACAAGCACAATCACTATCCAATGACCATCAATCATGATGTGCATAAATGTCGCAATATCTACTTTGCTTCGGGGGCACGCATCAACAACCAGCATCTGCTGGAGTATGAGAAGGCGTTTGTGGATATGCAGCTGACTTCAACAAAGTGGAATATGATGTCTGCACCGCTGAAAGATATGTATACAGGTGATATGTTTATTCCTCATACAGGCGACTATATATCAGGGTCCGCAATGGAAAGCGATAATCCGTTTGAGGTGTCATCATTCACAGGAACACGGGCTCAAGATGCAGCGTATGCTTTCTGGTTGTCATTCTATAATAAGGATATTGTTACCCGTTATGAGGGTGGAAAAGATGTAACAGAAACAGCCACTGCTGAATTCTGCGAGTCCAACTCGTTGATTCAACCATTGGAGGTAGGACAAGGTTTCCAACTCTTGGGCTTTGGTCCTGGAGATAGTATGGAAGAGATGATTGTTCGTTTGCCTAAGCCAGATGAGCGTTATTCGTATTTCAGCCCTTCGGGTTATGAAACTTCTTCTGTGGTGGTTCCTTCGCGAGAGGAGGCATATCGTTTGGCATTCACTCCAACCGATAACACGATGCAAATTACCTTGACGAATGGGGTGGAGAGCAATGCTTTTGTGTTTGGTAATCCTACGTTGTCGTATATTGATATGCGTGCGCTATTGGCTGATAATGAGCAGTTTAGTTCAGAGTTCTATTATATGCAGAACGACTCATGGCAGTCGGCTACGGTGGAAGTGGCAGCCACATCTTCGGATCGATACTTGCCTCCGATGCGTTCGGTAATGCTCAAGTTGCGTGATGGGGCAACGGCGACTACTGCCCAAGTAGCATTAAGTACCGATCACTTGACGCTGAATAACTCGCTGAAGTCAAAGGTGGCACCTGTGATGCGTGCACCTCAGCGCGATGTGATGCAAGAGGCTGAGGTGATGACGATCTATGCTTTTGCTGCGGGCAATTATGCACGCTGTATGTTGGCTACACATGCTGAGGCGAATGATTATTATTTGCAAGGCGAGGATGCATTGTTCTTGTCGTCGGGTGTGGAAGTGACGGTGAAGGATAATTCGGCAGTATCTCCGCTGAACCTCTATACGGTGGCAGAGCAGGTGCCGATGATGACTGATCTGCGTCAAGGAGTTAGTGAAATACCATTGGCAGTTTTGGCAAATGCAGATGCAAGGGATGAGCATATGCAATTGGCATTCTATCTCTCAGAAAACTGGACCAAGGAGTGCTATCTTTGGGATACCATGACGGGCGCAAAATACCGAATCCTCAATGGCTTGATGTTGCAATTACCAATGTCGGAGAACCATGAGCAACGCTATGTGATTGTAGGTCCAGATACCTATGTGGGAGAAGGCAATGATGGTGGTGTGGCTACATCTACTATGAGTGCACTGCCAGCCGATGGCCAATTACATGCTTATTCACATGCTGCGGGGATGTTGACGGTGGCATCTAACCTGTTGATAAAGTCGGTGGTGGTGTATGACATGCTCGGACGAGTGTTGCTGGAGCATGATATGAATCTGTGGAATAACGAAGTGACTTTACCAGTACCTTCGGGTATGTGTGTGGTGGAAGCTCATTTGAGTAATCAAACAACGCTTCATCAGCAAGCCATGGTGAAGTAGAACAACTGGAAAATATGCATTTTTTTGCCGAGGAATACCAGAAAAAGATGTTCTTCGGCATTTTTTATGCAAAAAAATGGGGAATAGTTGTGAGTTTCATTATTTTTGACTAACTTTGTCGCCGTATTGATAAACTAACTTTTTATTATTAACCATAAAAACACAACAATCATGAAAAAAGTCTATCTTTTTTTGGCGTTGGCTATCCCAATGATGGCAAGCGCACAGTTGTTGGAGGTGGCTTCTACTGAGCGCGTTGCTGCGAATGCAGATGCGAAGGTAGCAGCATTTAGCCCAAATGGCGACTATCTCCTCCTGACAAACACCAGTAACCAAGGTTTACAACGCATGGATTTGGCTACCCAGAAGGTAACCAAAATCACCAGTGCAGATGGCGCAGGTTACAATGTGAAGATTGCTCAAGACGGCAATCAAATCGTTTATCGTGAGGTAACTCTCGATGCTACTAAGAGCCGCGTGAGCAACATTATTCGCCACGATTTGGCTGCTAACAAAGCACAAGTTGTAGCTAAGCAACAAGCGGACCTCTCTGCTATGGTGGCTGATGCTTCTCGTCCTTCTTTCTCTATCAAGGATCAACAACTCATGATGACCAAGAACGGCAAGACCATCACTTTCTCTCCTAATGGCGAGCAATATAGTTACCACTGGGCATCTCTTTCTCCTAATGGTAAAAAGGTTTCTTATTACATTAGTGCAGTAGGTTGCTTCGTTTGCAATATTGATGGTTCTAATATCCAATTCATCGGTCACAACTGCTACGCTCCTGTATGGTACAACGATGAGATTATCATTGCTTCTGATACCAAGGACGATGGCCACGTGATTACCGAGTCTGCTATCGTAGCTTACGACCTCGAGGGTAACAAGCAAGTGCTCACCAAAGCTGACCATATCGCTGTGTTCCCACAAACTGCAGCGGGTAAGATTGCTTACTCTACTTCAGAGGGTGAAATCTATGTTATGAACGTTAAATGATGCATACTACTATGAAAAAGACATTATTGATTATGGCAGCATGCGTAGTTAGCATCGCCATGTTTGCTGCTGACTTGACAGGCAAACGTATTTATGTAAACCCAGGTCACGGTAGTTGGGGTCCTAATGACCGTCCTAATGCTACTATTCCTTATCCTAACTTGCCTACTACGGGCATGCCTGATACAGTCGGCTTCTACGAGAGTAATACCAACCTCTGGAAGTGTCTTGAACTTCGCGACAAATTGGAAGCTGCTGGTGCATATGTCCTGATGTCTCGTACACAATCGGGTCCTTGGCCATACGAGATGGTGGACGGCGATTATCCTGATTATACATGGACTGCTTACCAAGCACTTCCTGATTACGAGAAGTACAACCGCGGTTTGCTCGATATCGCTGATGAGGCTGAGGCTAACAATATGGATTACTTCATCTCTGTACACTCTAATGCAGCAACAGAAGGTAATACCGTGAACTACCTCTCTTACTTCTATCGCGGTACAGGTACAGGTGAGCACGTTGTTCCTGGTGCGATTGATATGTGTAAACGTTCTTGGTATCACAGTTTTGAGTGTCGCTCTATGGATGGTCTTGAGCCTACCAACTACGATACTCGTGATCCAGAAACATCTAAGCATATTTTGGCAGATATTGATTTTTATAAGAGCAGCTATGATGCGACTCTTCCATCTTCAGGTAAGACTTATACCGGTTACCTTGGTGTACTCCACCATGGTGTCCCTGGCTTCCTTGTAGAGGGTTACTTCCATACCTACCAACCAGCTCGCCACCGTGCATTGAACCCTGACTACTGCAAGCAAGAGGGTATCCGTTACTACCGTGGTGTAGTTGATTATTTCAAAGCTGATGCTGAGACCAAGGGTTATATCCTCGGTACTGTTAAGGATGAGCACAAGGCTTTCACACACGAGCTTTATAAGTATGCTCCTAACACCAACGACCAATGGAAACCATTGAACGGTGCTGTGGTTACTCTCTCTACCGAAGCTGGTGAAGTACTTGGTACCTATACTGTAGATAACAACTATAACGGTCTATTCTACTTCCCTGACCTCGCT
>JAFYSB010000044.1 GCA_017546705.1 Paludibacteraceae bacterium | reverse complement strand
TGTTAATTTTCGTTTATATAAATTGTCATTTATATTTTTCAGCGCAAAGGTAGTGTTTTTTTGCGACATGGACAAATGTTTAGAAATAAAAAGTGTAGTTTATGGGTGATTTTTTCGTTTTTTTGTATTTAAGTGGGTAGTCAGGATAGAAAAGCAGCACCGTGTTAGGGTGCTGCTGGGAGGAAAAAAAGAATAAGCTAACATTAATTTTCTATTCGAATACAACATACACGACATTTATTATCCTTTAAAATATATCTTTGATCACCATTAGTCATTTTTTGAGTCCATGCATGTTTCCCATCGAATTCTGTACTACTCCAATAATAACGGTCATTAATAAATCCAGCAATGCTATTTGTGTTCACGTGTATTGTATTTAGAATTTCTTTTGAAGGTAATATCCAATCAGAATAGCCACCATACGTAAAATTACCACAAACATCCATAGCCTGTTGCCATGTCATATCAGAGCCAAAATCCGGATAAACTCTATACAATATATCAGAGTGCTTAAATGTTGGTAAATCATAATATGGATGCTTAATCATAATTATTTCCCCGCAAATAACTTCACCATCTTGACTTATGATATATGCGCAAACATATAAATTATGATCTGTTATAGTTATACCCGTAATATCTTTTTCAAATGTTCGTAATGTGTTCTTTTCAACAATTACTTGTGTTGTACTTGATGTCCCTATACCTAAGTTGCTAGTTGTTCCATATAAAAATCCTCTCTCAGAATATTCTACTGATTCATTAACACACCCCTGTAATCGTAGAGTAGTTTCATCTATCATAGTGGCAGAAACTGTAGTTACAACATCTATGCTTTCTAACAAGATATCTGTATAATCATAATATTGTTTCCCAAATCCTACTAGTTTTCCTTTTTTCAAAGGATAATGTATATTACCTCTGAGTTGTAAATAGTAATCCGAGTTAATGTCTACCAATTCAACTTGTAGCGAAAACCTTCCATCATTAGATGTTACCATTGAGGATTGAACGTTTTTGCCATTTGTGATTTGTACAGCCACTCCTGATATTGGTTGTAAAGTTGTTTTATCGACCAATCTACCTGTGTAAGTAATGGTATCATATACACCCTCTTCTTCAAGTGTTCTTAAACAACTTGAACATATTGCTGCGATAAGTGCAAATATAATAATCTTTTTCATATGTAATAACTATTAAAAATCCCAATCTGGGGCGGGATTGTTAGGTTCACTATTTGATTGGTTGCTAGTGATTCTTATGTTTTTTAATAACGATGTACAAAACTCTCCACCGTAATGTTCTCCAATATAAACAATTTTAATAACACAACCTTTTTTTATTGATGATATAGATATTGGCGTAAATTGCCCATTTCTACTCGCAGAGGAGTAATCTCCTATCTTACTATCATTTGCATATATAACGAAACCTGAAATGTTCCAAGGTTCGTTTTCATACCACCAAGCATTGTTGTAGTACTCAAATTCTAAAGTTCCGTTTATTTGAGATTTAAAACTAACTATTGAATAACCCGTTAACGAAACTATTTCATTATTCCAAGATGCCGAACATTCTATACAATCTCCCGGACCTTGTATATATTGTACGCCATCTATAACATTTGTTTCGCACGAGGTAATTAATATAACACAGCAAATTACGCTGCATAGTTGAGATAGTATTCTTTTCATAATATAGTGATTGTTTAGAACATTACAGACATTCCGACTCCCATTGCAATCTGTTGATTTTCAGTAGGAAGTATTGCAGGATGAAAAGATAGATTTTTGAGATGGCTATTGTTTTTTTTATCTATAACTAAGTATGCTCGGCATAAATTGAATACATATAATGCACCAGCTGCTGCAAACAATGTATAAGTAACTATTCGCATATCATTGTATTTTTGAGTGGATGTGTTATAACCATTCAAATCTGATGTACCTGTTTTCAAAAGTTCTAATTCGTTTTTAGCTATATAATAAGTAGCAACACCACCCCCAATCAGTCCTAACTCTCCTACTATTGTAAAAGCACCTTCAGTTCCATGCCCTTTGATCATTTGACCTAACCCAGGTAGAAAAACAGATGCGGCTAATGCTTTCCCATTTTCTTTACACTTGTTTTTTTTTATAAGTTTTTCCAGTTCCTCTTTTTGTGTATTATACGCTTCTATCATCTCATTTCTTCTTTCAAAAGAGATAAGTTCAAGTTTGTATAACAACTCTATTGTTGCGATTTTGATTATTTCGTTAGTATTTACTTCAATATTGCATTTTGCTTCTCCCAAAGATGGATAAGATTTTTTCATTTTTGAATCAGTCTGTCCATATTTAGTTAGAGTTACTTCGATTCGATATGAGCCCTCGCTTAGTTTTCGAATATAAAGTACACAAAGCATATCCGCCAATTTTTCAGACTCAATCTCATCAAAGGCGAATTCAGAAACAGAGCTCCCTTTTAAATAGTCATTGTATGCACGCACCATCTCTAAATACTCTTCATTGTGTTCAACGATGGAATAACTACATTCTACCAATCCCTCTTCCATTTCTGACTGCAATAGTTTCGTGTACTCGTCTTTAACTGTTTTATCTCCATTAACAAAGACGGCAACTAATCCTTCTGCCTTCAAACATGGATTAAAAATTAACAACCCAATAATGGTTAGATAAAGAAATTTTTTACTCATATAAGATATAATTTGAAATAGTTAGACTTAATGGATCTATGACCTTTCGAAAAGCACTGCGAATGGTAGCCAACTCGTCCCTACCTAACGAGTACTTTGCATCTTCTCCTTTATAATTTTCCGAAAATTCCAAACCGCTTCCTTCGTATAATACTTCTCCTGTAACTAGATTCTTAATAAGCATCATAGGTACAGCGTATGCCATATACTGCCCTGTATTCTCAACAATATGCACATCTCTTGAATCAACTGCAATAAAAATGCCCCAGACCGCCTTTTCTGAATTTTGAGCATATTTGTAATTGTATTGTTTGGAAAGATTTCCCTTAATAAGATTAACAATAGGGTAGTTCGTGTTGTCCTTAAGAATACCATATCCCTCAATATATAGCAAGTTATTAGCTATTCTTTCTTCACGTTCTCTCTGGATTCGTTCTAATTCCCTACGTTCCTCCTCTTTTAACCTTTTTTCTTCTTCTTTGCGACGCAACTCTGCACATCTCCGTGCCTCTATTAGTTTATTTCTTAAATCCCTTACATGTTCAGCACATAAAGCTGCGCTATTGCCAATTTCATTCTTACAAGTTGCATCAATATTTAAGAAATATTTTTCCAGTTCAAGTAACTTGTTCTCATCGTGAGCATAGTTGGCTATAGCTGATTTTCCAGTCTCAAAGTATGAAATACAACCTTGAGCTTTCGAGACTAAAGTTGTTGAAAATAAAAGCAGGAATAAAAGTATTCTCTTTTTCATTTTGTTACTCGATTAATTAATGATTCTATATACGAAATTTGATTTTTACTCCCTATGGATTGTTCTGGGAATAAAGAGTAGTTTGCTAAGCGATCCAACGTACACTTCAACTCTTGTGCTTTACAGATAAATTGCTCATTTAAACGCCCAATGGTGGCAGTATCCTGTTCGAGCCGCTTACACTCACCTTTTATTCTATTTAATTGGTTGGCAGCCGAGTCTAATGGAACAAGATTATCTGTTGTGCTCTCAAAAATATTTTTCTTACAAGTATCAATCAACAACTCATAATTTTTAAGTTCTAATTTGTGCTGCTCTTTTGTCTCTTTCCATTTGGGAATCCTGATAGATAGAACAACGGCAATGATGATTGCGATGACTACACATAGTAAATACCATATATTTTTTTTAAACAACTCAATCATTGCAGTTAGCCGTTCTTGTTTAATACGCTTCGCTTTTGCTTTCTCGGCAGCAGCCTTCTCTCTTGCTGCGATAGCAGCCGCTTTTGCTGCCTCCTGCTGCTGACTAGCTAATTCTTGTGCCCTTGCTATGTTATCTGCTTCTTGTTGTGAATTGGCTAGACGTGCTGCTTCTGCATCAGCATCGGATTTAGCCTTCTCTCTTGCTTGTTTCGCTAATTCTTGCTCGTGAGATCGATTTTTTTCATCTTGTTCTTCTTGAGCTTTCCTTTTTTTTGCATCTTCTAAACGTTGTTTTCCATTGACCTTTTGCGTATTAAAAAACTCTGTGAACAACGTATTTATATAAAAAGCATGTATAGGACGAATGCTCACGAATTCTTTCTCGTAGTCTTTCTGCAATAGTTCGTCTATAGCATCCAATAATAACTGCAAATCGGGAGAGGTATGAGAACGAAGAGCATTACGAACTCTCTGAACGCTTTCAATAGAATCATTTTGCATAAATTGACCTGCAATGAGCAATATGATGTCGTTTTGCTCTGGATAGTGCACATGCCATCTTCCTAAAGAAGCGAGGACTTCAGCTGCTAACTTTCCCTTGTTTTGGAGCATATACGCTATATATGCCCAATATGTTTCCCAATACTCATCTTTCGCTGAGTCTTCATACCTATTGGTATACCGAACGGACTCAAGCAAGGAAGACATTTGGTAGTAAACTGATTTCAAAGACTCATCATCATACTCCTGCATCCACACCTCTAATTTCTCTAATTGACGCAACAGCGCAGATGTGGTATTTTGCTCTATAATTGCTTTTGTTTGACTAATACCTTCTTTCCCACTCAATGATAATTGTTTTTTGCGTTTCTTGCTCTTAAGTCGAATCTCTTCCTTAATTGGCAACACAATCTCATCAGCAAGATTAAGCCTAACTTGCATTTCTCGTAATAGGTTCTCTCCATCGCTTGAAATAAGACCATCATTGAAAAGGTTTTTGCATTTCAAGCGATAGGCAAGAATATTTTCATTCAACAACTCGCTTTCGCTCTTTTGCGCTTGATTAATGGTCGTGTTATTTGTCGTATTATAACTATTAGACGCGTTATTACTATTTGTCAAGTTGTTGCTATCATGAACGGAATGATCATCAGTAGAATGCACACCGCCAGCAATAGCACTTGCTTCTCCTATATCTATATTTGAAGAAGTTGGGATAATCTCAAAATCATGACCACAGATAGGACATACCTTATCTTCATTATTACACTGGTATTTGCATTTTGGACATATTTTCATAACATCTTTCAATCTATTGTTTTGTATGAAGAACCTTGGTTATTTTTCCTTGCTCATTTACATATACAAGATAGTGCATCCTCCATGAGTTATGCCATTCTTGAGTCGCCTGTGTATATATGAATTGCCAACCTATATTAGAACCATTTTGTATTAAAAGTGACATACATTCAAGATTATTTTTACCTAATCCGAAACGTTCATACACTTCTTTTTCTACTTTATTTCGGATATATGATAAATTTGTATCTACTTGCTGCCTAATGTACAATAATATATCATTCGCGTCAAAAGCAGCACTTTTTAGTGGAACTATTTTAGTAGGCTGATAGTTTACTGCTGCTTGGTTTACAATGTATTGTCCTAACAGTTGTGGACGATAATTCAAACTAAGTTTAGGTTGCATAAAAAGAATTGGACAACCAAATAGATTGAATTCTAATATTGTAAACATCGCATTTTCATCTCTATCTTCATAATGGCATGTACGATAGTAAGCTTGTTTTGCTTTTAACAATGCCATACCAGCAGGAATGCCCTGATGTAAATAGATATTGTATAATTTTATCAATAATTCAGAACAACTGGCTTGTCTGTCACATCCCCCTAAAGCAATATCACAAGCACCAAGATAGAGCATTGTTCCATTTTGAAATGCAGAATACAACATAGAATTTGGTGTTGAATATTCAATAAAACGCGCGCCATAGCATGCTGCTGTATTAAATATTGGAGGACACATTTTACTCAACATCGAAGGTTGAATTGCGCAATATTTATTATCACCAAAGAACTGAGGTTCTTCGTAAATGTCAGATCCATGTAGATTACATACTAGAAAATCAACTTTAGACAGTTCGTGCACAAAACCATCGTACATATCTTTATAAGTAGTATCTAATGGTGGACTAACAATCATACGATTATTTAAAGGAACATTATCCGTAGATAATGAACAAGTTGGAATGTCACGCATCATGTCCGTAGAGGCTGCAAGCCAACTTTCGGTTGTAATCATTGCTGCACCACGAACATGTATGCCCGATACTAAATAAGTAATGCAATTATCTAAATAGTGTTCCAAATCAATGATTGTATGTTGTGAAGATAATGGCAAACGTCCCACAACAAAACGAGGAGTCTGATTAATTAAAATTGAATATGCTATCGTGGATTTATCCTGATAATCAAAACAATATAGCATATCCGCACACAAATTCTCACCGCCATGACTTCCAGCAAGTGGATTTGTAGCTATGGGCATTGGAATCTCATTCACACCTCCGATAATAAATAATGGAGTATATTGAAATTCATTCAATCCTAACCCGTAATAATAATCAGTTAGTACTTTATCATATGATAACCAGTCTTCAGAATCAACTGTATCTGCATACATGGAGTCTGCTATATCCACAATATGCCATTCTATGTATGACGCACACTGTGATACATAGTGTAACAGAACACTCTGAATATCCTCTTGCTGTACACTCAAGTTTTTGGCTAATACATAAGTGTCAGTAAAGATTAGACCTTTTAACATATGCTGAACTATCATTTAAGATCTTGACCACAAATTGGACAACAGAGGGAGTCCTTATCATTAATTTGTTCACCACAAATTGGACATGTGCGGTTTCCTACATGAATATTCACGGAAGTTCCAGCTACTACATTGGGAATATTTTCTGAGACTTTTACTCGAGTGGTGTAGTTCAATGATTGTTCCTGATTCTTATCTACTCTTTCTTGCTCGTGGTGCATTTGACTGCGGTATTCTTCTTTAATATCCTTGGCATCATTGATACGTGTATTGGCAAAGTTTTGCACTACTCCGAGCATGGAATTTACCGTGTTTTGTTGTCCGCCGACGGAAGAGATGTTCACCTCTTTGAAGGCACTTATCATTTCACGCATCAATGCCGTTTGTTGTTCAGCGTTAGCAGCATATACTGATTTCATATCTATGCTATTAGCTTTGGCCATTTCAATCATTTGTTGGTATAACTTAGCTTGTTCCGCAGCATTCATCTTTGTCAATTCTATTTCGCTAAGATTAGAGAATGACTCTGCAAAAGCAACTTGGGCAGCGGCAGACATCTGAGCGATATTCTTACCAAGTAGTTGATCTGCCGACATCTTACTTTCTGCTTCGATTCTCGCTCTCTCAGTTTCCTCTTTTAGTTTTGTTTGTTCAAGTTCATAGGTGTGTTGCTCTTTTAAATGATTTAGGGCCAATTCAGCTTCTGTGCGCTGCCTCTCCAAATCTCGCAAAGCATCACGATCTTTAGTATCCTGCTCTATTTCAATCAAACGCTCTAATTTTTTTAGAGCATCCTCTTGTTTTCGCAGTTCGCGTTGATATTCATCCTCTTTGAATATCTCTTCCAGTTCGTGTTCTTTTAACATCTCACCACGCTCGTAATTGCCTTCTTGCTGTTTGCCCTTTATCGTTTCTGCTGCAGCCTCATTCTGTCGACGACGCTTCTCAACCTCATCTTCCAATTGTTGCTTTTCAAGCATATACTTGCGACCATATATCTTTGCCTCCAAATCCCAAGATTCCGCTTCACGACCTTTTTCCTTGCGTATTGCTTCCCACTCAGCTTCACTAATCTCATCAGTTGCTTGCATTTTTGCTAGAGTAAGAGTTTTGTTGGCATCTAATTTATGCAAGGCAGTAATCATTAAAGAACGAACTCGCATTTGCTCTGAAACTTGGTCGCGCTCAAAGCGACGGTTCTCCAAATCGTTGTAGAAAACCTCAAACTCGTCCTCTGCAATAAGGCGATTTCGTTGAATTTCAAGCATCGCCTTATCTAGTTCTGCTTTGTTGGTCGCTTCACGAATGACTTTTTGATTCATTAGCAAGTTGACAAATTGCTCCATCTCATCAGCATGTAGCAAATTATCTTTATTAACCTCATCAAGGTGCACACGTAATTCTTGTTCAGAGCGAGCCTCTCGAATCATTTGATTGTTTTCTTCTGAAGCGATACGGTTTCTAAACTCATTGGTTCGCAGAAGGAAGTCGTACTCGCGTTCAGAGCAGTAAAGTTGCTCCTCTACTTGACGAAAACGAGCAAGTTGCTCATTAGAAGTAGTAATATCTAATACATTAACAACTATAATACCATGCAAAATGTTCGGTAAGTTTCGCTTCAAATGCTCCTTGATAGCATTAAATGTCTGTTCATCTAAGCCACGCTCTTTAATCTCAATATCACGAAGGCGGAAATGCAATATGCTATATACAGAACTATCTGCACTCTTGACAATATCTGCAATACTTACTGTTTTCACAGCAGCCATATAGTTATCAATAAACTCTTTGAAATCGCCAATTTGCAGTTGCATGCTTACCCCAACTTTCAGATCGAGATAACGAGACTGAATGATATAAGGTTGGTAACCATTAGGGGTTTCAGAAAGATGCTGCTGACCAAAGATAGCGGGAAATATACGATCAGACTTAAGGTATACATCAATCATAGTATCCTTTCTGAGACGCCCCATTATCTGCTGAACTCGGCGACGGCGTTCCTCTCTTTGTTGAGTACTTTCTTCACGCTTATGACCAGTGAAGAATCGGTAAATTCCATCTGCTAAGCGAGAGAAGAAGCCTGTCTGTTGGCGCTTTCTACGCTCTGCCTCCATTTCTGCTGCAGCAGCATGTTTATTATCGAATATATACATACCGCTGCCCATTTGAGCCACTTCCTGCCCATCAATGTAGATAATAGCAGTTGTTCCTTCCTCGATAACTAAACCTTCAAGATGCTCAGATACATAAACCCATTCATCAGGAGCGATATGGCGAGCCAACTCACCTGGTTGTAGTTTCCATATTGCCTTATTGCGAACAATGGCTGCAGCATTGGTTGTAGGAGCAGCATTGACAGCTTCAACAAAAGCATCGTTGGAAGATTGACGTGAGCCTTGTCTGTTCGAGTTGATAATCGAACTTTCAACATCAACCATATCTACCGTTGGATTTTCTTGTCTTGCACGATTGGCTTCCACGATAGCATTACGAATGATGGTGATATCATAGCCGTTGTTCATCCATGTGTTGAGATAATGTTTATTATCATTAGGGTTTTTATATGCCCATATAGCATAACTATATGGATCTGCGATAGCTTTTTCATAGGTCCATCCATCAAATAGACGAGTAAAAGCATTTTTCTCATGCAGATCTTGATTTGATTGTGATGCATGAGGTGTTTTCATTGTGTTTGCATTTTCGTTTAGAGGTTTCTTACACGAAGGGCAAAAGTTGAAGTTTGGCTGAACTTTGTCATAGCCACAATAAGGACATTTCATAATATTATGTTTTTTATATTCTCTGTTATACAACTTAATAGACAACAAAAAAGCGGGACTGCACTGTTGCTGTTCCGCTACACTGGCTCTGGTATTGCCTCTCACCTGAACAAGCAACACCGAAGCCCACGCCGATATGTACACACGCACGCGCGCCCCTCTAGCGCGTGTGGTAATAAGGATACATATCCCGAGGACATCAAAATGCTGCAATGTCTTGGGTGACTTAGAATTTACCAGATTCGTGTAGCCAAGCACAAAGCGCCTTTTAACGCCTTTATTATGTCTGCAATTATCCCACCCGAAAGACATAATCCCTAGGCGTGGGCTAATTACGGGTGCAAAGATACAACATTTTTTGCAGAAATGCAAGAAAAATCGCTTTTTAATGCGATTTTTCTGGTGGAGAGTGTAAAGTGTAGGGTGTAGAGGCGGGGATATTGCCAGACCACTGGCAATGGCAAAACAGGTGGTGGGACTCAAAGATACTCGAATGATATTCGAGACAATGAACAAACAAAAGGGAGGACAATAACTCGCGGGAAAATCCGCGAGCACTAAACAGCCAATAGCGATGGCAAATATTAACAAACAGCACTTTTTGTTGGCGGGGAGTTGTGCCGTTGTTCTCTCGGTCTTCTCCCGCTCTTCTCTCGGCGGAAGAAGGCAAGGTATAAGAGGGGTAAATGAGAAGGAAAATCTTAAGAAACGGCATATATGGCCTACCCCGAGCCCCTTCCTAAAAGAAGGGGTGTTTTTCACAAGAATACCCGAATAGCATTCGGGAGTAATGGACATAGAGGGCGAGAGATACCCGCATGAGATGCGGGGGTAATGGACAAAGAGGGACAAAGTGCCGCATGAGATGCGGGGCTAATGGTCAAAGAGGGCGAGGTGCCGCATGAGATGCGGAGGTAATGGACAAAGAGGGCGAGAGATACCCGCATGAGATGCGGGAGTAATGGACAAAGATATCTAGAGAATTAGGAATGGGAGAGGGTGCAGATCTCTTCTGCCATACCATTAAGAGCGACGCAGTCTTCGCGAGAGATGTGGCGTTTGTCTGGGTCGTGCTCCCATGGGCTGAGAATCAAGACACGGCCTTCGGCGACAGCATCGAAAAGTGCATCTGAAGGTTTATAATAATCGCGGAAGCCATTGTCTGACAGAAGAATAAAGGGAAGCTTCTCAGCAAGCAAAACAGACAAAACCTCTTTCTCCTTTGGAGAAATAAAAGGAGAGACCATGATCGTTCCTTGGCGAGCAGAGAGGATACAACTGTTCATATAGTCGCGGAGCTGTTGCGCATCACCATGCTGCTCCGCGTCTTTGACCCACATGCTACGCACGTGCACGGGCGCGAAACATTTATTATGTAGCAAGCGGATATTACCCACACCACTATAAAAACGACCTGCAATATCAATACCCTCTTGCACACGAAAGAAGCCAGGCATAAGGCGCTTAGTAGCAAGGCGTTGAGGGTTGTGCTTGATGTAAGTAAACATGCTCTGCAACTGACCGCGACGCGATAATGGGCGAACGAAAGGGCGCTCGGTGAAGATAGGGTCTAGAGTGCCCGCATGAGATGTCGGAGGTAATGAACAAAGATGGCGAGAGATACCCGCATGAGATGCGGGGGTAATGGACAAAGAGGGCGAGGTGCCGCATGAGATGCGGAACTAATGGACAAAGAGGGCGAGAGATACCCGCATGAGATGCGGGGGTAATGGACAAAGAGGGACAGGGTGCCGCATGAGATGCGGGGGAATGGACAAAGAGGGAGAGGTGCCGCATGAGATGCGGGAGGTAATGGACAAAGAGGGACAGAGTGCCGCATGAGATGCGGGGGTAATGGACAAAGAGGGGCAAGGTGCCGCATGAGATTCGGGGCTAATAAACAAAGAGGGGCGAGGTGCCGCATGGGATGCGGGGGGAATGGACAAAGAGGGCGAGATGCCGCATGGGATGCGGGGGGAATGGACAAAGAGGGCGAGATGCCGCATAAGATGCGGGAGTAATAGACAAAGAAGGACAGGGTGCCGCATAAGATGCGGAACTAATGGACAAAGAAAGTGGATGACCCGAATGGGATTCGGGGCTAATAGACAAAGAGGGGCAAGGGGATTAGGAATGTGAAAGGGTGCAAATCTCTTCTGCCATGCCATTGAGAGCGACGCAGTCTTCGCGAGAGATGTGGCGCTTGTCTGGGTCGTGTTCCCATGGGCTGAGAATCAAGACACGGCCTTCGGCGACAGCATCGAAAAGTGCATCTGAAGGTTTGTAGTAATCGCGGAAGCCATTGTCTGACAGAAGAATAAAGGGAAACTTCTCGGCAAGCAAGACAGACAAGACCTCTTTCTCCTTTGGAGAAATAAAAGGAGAGACCATAACCGTTCCTTGGCGAGCAGAGAGGATACAACTGTTCATATAGTCTCGAAGCGGCTGCGCATAACCACGCTGCTCCGCGTCTTTGACCCACATGCTACGCACGTGCACGGGCGCGAAACATTTATTATGTAGCAAGCGGATATTACCCACACCACTATAAGAACGACCTGCGATATCAATACCCTCTTGCACACGAAAGAAGCCAGGCATAAGGCGCTTAGTAGCAAGGCGTTGAGGGTTGTGCTTGATGTAAGTAAACATGCTCTGTAACTGACCGCGACGCGATAATGGGCGAACGAAAGGGCGCTCGGTGAAGATAGGGTCTAGAGTGCCCGCATGAGATGCGGGGCTAATAGACAAAGGAGGGCAGGGTGCCGCATAAGATGCGGGGGTAATAGACGAAGAAACTGGATGACCCGAATGCGATTCGGGGCTAATAGACAAAGGAGGAGTGGAAAGGGAAGCGGAATAGGCTCTGCCGAGTTTCTTGGCTCCTTGCCAAAAACTGCGAACGACCACGTTGATACTCTCCTTCATAGGGCGAGTAACATGCAGAATAGCATGTAAATGGTCGGGCATCAAGCAGAACTGCAAGATACGAACTTCTGGGAAGAAAGTGGGATGAGCAAGCAAGGTTTCGACCAGTTGTTCACCTAACTCAGTGCGCTGGATAGAGGCTTCTTTGGGATCGTTGTCGGGGATAAACAGCGTGCCTAAAAGCGGCTCGCGCGAGGGGATGGTAAGCGTGAGGTGGTAGATGCCGACACCCTTCCATGCAGCGCCAGGTTCTTGCCATTGCCAGTTGTTGTCGGATTGGGAGGATGTCATGAGTAGTGATGTATTTAAAGATGGTGCAAAGGTAGTGAAAATTTGGCAGATGAGCAAATATTTTTGATGTAAAATGTAGGGTGTAAGGTAGAGAGGAAGGGGAGATGCTTGACTAGTCAAGGCAATGGAAGGATGTTGAGGCCAAGTACCCCAATAAGATTGGGGGCTAATTAACAAAGAGGAGCGAGAGATACCCGCATGTGATGCGGGGAGTAATGGACAAAGAGGGCAAGGGTGTCCCAATGCGATTGGGGCGGTAATGGACAAAGAAGCGAGGAAGTAGTCAATATTAACAAAAAGCGGTTTTGGGTGGTTGGGAGTTCTTTGGGTGTTCCTTGGTTCATCCTTGGTTCATCGTTGGTCTTTTGTAGGGAAGGAATAAGGAGGGTATAAAGGAAGGGAATCTTAAGAAAAGTACTTTTTTATGAAAAGTACCCGAATCATTCGGGAGTAATTGACCAAGAGGGTGTAGAGTGTAGGGTGTAAGGCGTAGAGGCGGGGGATACACGGCGAACCACCGCCGTGCACAAGACCGATTGTGTATTGGAAGGATATTCTGGATTATCCGGAGTTTACGGAGGATACCCGAATAACATTCGGGGCAATAAACAAAGAAAGCATCTGCTAGCAGATGTTGCGACCAGAGGGCGCAGAATGATTAGATGGAGAAGGAAATGGCAGTCTAAAGTTGCAAAATCACGCGAACGAAGGGAGCGGACTAGGAATCACACAAAAACACCATAAAACAAGTAACGCGCGCATACACATGCGCGCGTTACCTAAATAATATTCCTCGAAAAATCTGCTGATTAAAGAGGACTCAAGGCGGTCATTTGATTAACCTCCGAAGTTGTCGAACATAATCATATCATCTTCTACACCAAGTGAGTGCAAGAGATCAAGCACAGTCTTGGACATCATAGGAGGACCTCGTCGGAAGTGGCTTGCAAGAAGAAACTCGCACGCGAGTTTGGCTTGCCGTACTTCCTCCTCTCCCCAAAAATTAAAAATTTTCGGGGGCCCCGCTTATTATGGGTACCTCTGCGGCTCATCTCCTATGAAAAAGACTATACTTGACCTGCTTCACTCGAATGAAAGTAAAAGAAATATCATGTACGATGATTTCGGGAATCAATATGGTAAATAAAAATAGAGGACTCATTTTGTGAGCCCTCTATCTTTATTTAAATCCTTCGGATTAACCACCAAAGTTGTCAAACATAATCATATCGTCTTCTACACCCAGCGAGTGGAGCAAGTCAAGCACAGTCTTGGACATCATAGGAGGGCCGCAGAGGTAGTACTCGATGTCCTCTGGAGCGTCGTGTTGCTTGAGGTAGGTGTCGCCCATCACTGGAGCAATGAAGCCAGGAGTGTATTTTACACCCAATGCATCTGCCTTTGGATCTGGACGGTCCAAAGCCAAGTGGAAGTGGAAGTTAGGGAACTCCTTCTCCAACTCCAAGAAGTCCTCCAAGAAGAATACCTCATCAATAGCACGAGCACCATAGAAGTAGTGCATCTCGCGATCGCGGGTCTTCAAAGTCTTCAACATGTGCATAATCTGAGCACGCAATGGAGCCATACCAGCACCACCACCGACCCAAATCATCTCGCGCTTGCTGTCGAAGATAGGGTGGAAGTCGCCATAAGGACCTGACATAGTAACCTTGTCACCTGGTTTGAGGTTGAAGATATAAGTAGAAGCGATACCGCAAGGTACGTCCATGAAGCCTGGACCTTGCTCTTTTGGCTTGAATGGAGGAGTAGCGATACGCACAGTCAATGTGATGATATCACCCTCGTCTGGGTAGTTAGCCATAGAGTAAGCACGTACGGTAGCCTCTGTGTTCTTTTGCTTGAGGTCGAACAAACCGAACTTCTCCCATGCTGGTACATACAAGTCGCCGATCAACTCACGATCGTAGTCCGCATACTTGATATCGTACTCTGGGATAAGGATTTGTGCATAAGAACCTGGAACGAAGTCCATGTGCTCGCCTGGAGGCAAAGCCACTTTGAACTCCTTGATAAAGGTAGCCACGTTGCGGTTGCTGATAACGGTGCACTCCCACTCTTTAACGCCGAGTACAGACTCGTCCATCTTGAGTTGCATGTCGCCCTTCACCTTAACCTGGCAACCAAGACGCCAGTGCTCTTTTTGTTGTTTGCGGGTGAAGTGAACAGTCTCGGTAGGGAGGATCTCGCCACCACCTTCGAGCACTTGGCACTTACATTGACCGCAAGAACCCTTACCACCACAAGCAGAAGGCAAGTGTACGCCTGCCTCACCCATAGCACCAAGAAGGGTGCCACCAGCTGGCACGTGGTATTCTTTGTCGCCGTTGATAACGACTTTCACATCGCCTGAAGGAACGAGATACTTTTTCGCCACCAAGAGAATAATTACGAGCAGCAAAATAACTGCCAAAAATACGCCTACTGCGCAGAGAATAGCTGTAATATTCATATTTTGCCCTCCTAATTA
>JAFYSB010000004.1 GCA_017546705.1 Paludibacteraceae bacterium | reverse complement strand
CTAATTTGAGGTCGTTAAATAAATTTTGTAGCGAAAAATTTGGTCGTTCCGATTTTTTGTTGTAATTTTGCATGCGAGTTAGGGTGTGAATGTTGGTACTTTTTTTTGCACTACAAAGATACAAAAAAACATTCATTAATCCTAACTTTTTTGTATGTATTTTTCAAAAAAACGACTGATATTCAATTGATTGTGACGAATGGGGTAATTGCGCTTTCATCCCATTGTGTTCGCTCAATCGGTACTTACCCCTGCACGAAATTTGAATAAGAACCGTCAATTATGTAGGATATACGTAACATATACGTAAGATATACGTAGGATAACCGAGTTGTTAACCTGAGAACACCCTATCTTTCCCCTGCCGGCTACCTACTTCTTTCCGCTTTCTTTCTCGTTACCACTTCGATACCACTCCGTTACCAGTCTATTACCATCCAATACTTTCCCTGTATCTTCCCGCTACTACTGCAAGCTTTCACCTTTCAGTTTTCACTTTTCGCCTTAAAAATTTGCACACTTGCAAATTTTTCCGTACCTTTGCAGGGTAATTTCAGATTAATGGGGAAATATTAACTATTAACTGATTTTGCAGACATATTAAAAAAGGCGTTTATTAGCGCTCTGTTCTGATGTATTGAAATCTCGCAAATTTCTAATCATCTTCGGAACACAGCAACGATAGATGCCCTACGGGATATAGATTATCCTCCTTGTGCCTATTGGGTACACCTTTTGCGTATATGCGCGTGCGCATACGCGTACCTTAAGGTAATGAATAGATTGCACGAGAGCATATTTATATTCGGCGTGGGCTTCGCGTTGTCGTTTCAAGATGATGGGCAATGCGAGAGCCTCAATACGTGGAACGGCAATAGTCGGACTCCACGCTTTTTTTATATATTCACGGATTGTATGGAGTCAACAATCGCTAAAAATAACACAATTATGATTAGAAAATCAGAAATTAGTCTTTTGAAAGCGAATTTGTTAAGTTTGCTTTTGGCTGCTGTCGTAGCAGGTGTCTTAATTCCACTATTTAATTGGATTCACCCAGAAAAGTTTATAACAAATTTGGATAATACTTTTTTTATAAGGGTATAGTTCATCTTGTAGAGTTAATGCCTGATACGAATAATACCATAAGTACTATTATTACAAGCACAATGGGAGGACTATTTGGATTTATGTACGGTACCGTTTTGTTTGGAGTGTTATTGATGATTCCTCATGAATTGATTCACGGATTAACCGCAATGGTTGTTGGCAAAGCAAAATGGAAGGATCTCAAGTTTGGGATGATGTGGAAGAAATGTGCGGCTTATTGTCATTGTGGTGTTCCTTTGACTGTTGCTCAATATCGCTGGGTAACACTTATGCCACTTATATTATTAGGTATCATACCAAGTATTTTGTCTTTTATATTGGGGAATAGCCTTATGTTGTTATATGGCATGATAGGGATTACTGTAGCAATAGGAGATATTTGGATAGCTTGGTTATTGCGCAAGGAAGATGGATCTGTGAAAGTTTATGACCATCCATCAACAGCAGGATATTTTCTATTCGATACTGATGAAGAATTTGAAGAAATTAAACAATCAATCTAACTCTAAAAAATACAATTATGAAAACAAAACTATTAATTATGACCACTTTGGCAGTAGCATGTGCGTTTGCTTTTTTAGGATGTGATGTGAATAAAAATGCGAACGGAATAAAGGCATTTTCTGTTGACAAAGAAAAACAAGTAATCTTTTCCAAAGGCAATTTGCAATATCATCCATTAAACAATGAATGGCGTTTTGCTCCGAACCAGACCGATTATATTGGTGATGCAAATAGCAATGTTGCACCTGATTATGATGGATGGGTGGATTTATTCTGTTGGGGAACAGGAGCGAATCCTACCAATGTGAGCAATGATTACAACGATTATCAAATTTTCACTGATTGGGGAAGAAATGAAATAGAAGGTAATATGATGGGTACATGGCGCACTTTGACAAGTGATGAATGGATATATCTACTTGACCGTCGTAAAAATGCGAAAAATCTTAAAGGTATTGCTCAGGTAAATGGTGTGAATGGTTTAATCATTCTTCCTGATAATTGGAAAGCTCCCCAAGGAATTATATTTAAGCCAAGTTTTCATCATGAACAAAGTATTGAGGCTTATAGACAACATCAAACACTAACCGCAGAACAATGGGCAATTTTGGAACAATCAGGTGCGATATTTTTGCCTGCTGCACTTAGTCGTATTGGAACTGTAGTAAATTCTATACCTACTTATGGGCATTATTGGACGTCAACAATAGATGATGGTTTTACTCGTTGTCATTTCTATCTCTACTCTAATGAAGCAGGTGTTGGCATCTGTAGCCCTTATGTCGGTATGAGCGTCCGCCTCGTTAAAAATTTATAAATAAAATAAAAATCTATTAGTATGAAAAAGTTTAATTATTTAGCCATTGTGCTAATGGCATTAGTATTTGCTGGTTGTCCTGATAGTCAGAACAGTCCAAGTTTGACCGAAACTAATGCATTTAGTGTTTCTGAATATAAAAAAGTTTGTTTTTCTAAGGGTAATTTGCAATATCATCCTCTAAATGATGAATGGCGTTTTGCACCTAATCAAACAGATTATATTGGTGAAGTAAATACGAATATATCATCTAATTACAATAGTTGGATTGATTTGTTTGCTTGGGGAACCGGGGCTAACCCTATTGATACAACTAGAACTAGTGATAATTACCAGATATTTGTTGACTGGGGTGAAATGATAAAAAAAAGCGACACTATCAATAATTGGCGTACATTGACTGATAAGGAGTGGCATTATCTCAGGTATCTTCGTAACAACGCGGATGATTTGTATGGCGTTGCCCAAGTTGATGGGGTAAATGGTTTGATATTATTGCCTGATAATTGGAAATCTCCCCGTGGGATACAATTCAAATCGGGATTGTGTGATAAATGGGGAATGCAGTATAGTGAGAAACAAATTTTAACTAAAGAAAATTGGCTGAAATTAGAACGAAATGGGGCTATATTTCTTCCTGCTTCAGGCATTCGTAACGGAACATATGTCTTTAAAGTACAGGAGCGTGGGTGTTATTGGTTGTTTACAGAATATGATATAGACAGAGCGTGGTGTCTTGATTTTGAGTCAAACTCTGCCTCCTCATCTCGTTATTATCGATATTTAGGTCTTTCTGTTCGTTTAGTTAAAGATTTATAAATAAAATAAAAATCTATTAGTATGAAAAAGTTTAATTGTTTAGCCATTGTGCTAATGGCATTGGTGTTTACAGGTTGTCCAGATAGTCAGAATAATCCAGATTTAAAAAGAACAAAGGCGTTTAGTGTTTCTAAACACAAGAAGATTCTTTTTTCAAAGGGGAATTTGCAATATCATCCTCTAAATAATGAATGGCGTTTTGCGGAAAGTCAGTTAGAGCGTATGATGGAAGTGCCAAAAGATAGTTTATCCGTTACATACGATGGTTGGATAGATTTGTTCTGTTGGGGAACAGGAAATTGTCCTACTAAAGTTTCTACTGATATTTTTAGTCCAGATACCGCATTTGTTAACTTTGTAGATTGGGGAATCAATCAGATTGGTAATGATAAACCTAACACATGGCGTACATTGACAAATGAAGAATGGCATTATCTAACAGATGGTAAAGAGGGACGCAAAAATGCAGATAGTCTGTGTTCTGTGGCACAAATAGATGGAATGAATGGATTTATCCTATTACCAGATAATTGGACTTGTCCAAGTAATGTATTATTCAAACGTGGGGTTGCTGTTGGGCATAGTGAAGAAGATTATGCAAAGCATCAAATAATAACATTAGAAAATTGGCTTGTGTTAGAGGAATCGGGTGCAATCTTTTTACCAGTTACAGAAGATAATATGTATAGTTATGGAAATGAAAATTCGGAGGGATATTATTGGTCTTCAACTTTAAAAGGAAAATACTCTCCACATGTATATGCTTATTACTATGGATTTGATGCAAATTATGCAACGTGTAGTATGTTCAATAGCACTTCAAAAAGACTTTTTGTTCGTCTTGTTAAAGATTTATAAATATATAACGATTAAAATCTATTAGTATGAAAAAGTTTAATTATTTAGCCATTCTTTTGATGGTGATGATCTTTTTTATTAGTTGTAATCGAGAAGATCAAAATAATCCCGAAATCCTACCGTCTAATGAATTGGAGGGAGCTCTGTCAGGTAAGTTTTCTGTTTCAGAAAGTAAGCAAATTAGATTTTCTCGTGGAAATTTACAATATCAAGCAAGTACTGATACTTGGCGATTTGCCGAGCATCAAAGTGATATTATTGGTGAAGACAATAGAAATATTAGAAAAGATAACTATGATGGTTGGATTGATTTGTTTGGGTTCGGTACGGCATCTCATCCTATGACTTGTATAGCTGATAATAGTTATTATGGAGATGAACGTATGGATATTTCAGCAGAAGAATATAGAGAGAATGATTGGGGATGGCATAATAAAATTTCCAATGGTGGAAACAAAGTACATATTTGGCGAACATTAACGAGAGAAGAGTTCATCTATTTGATGCAAAATAGACCTCATGCTAATGATTGGACTTTTGCAAGAGTAAATGGTATATTAGGAATAATACTTGTTCCTGACGATTGGGAAATTCCACAAAGTATAAACTATATCCCAAGAGAAAATATAAATACTTATTCCATTTCCGAATGGGAAAAATTAGAGGAAACTGGAGCAGTTTTTCTACCTGCAGCAGGTAGTAGAGAGATAGATTTGGAAAGTTCTAGCAATCTCTATAAATTAAAAGTAATTTTAGTTGAAGACGTTGGTACAATCGGGTACTATTGGACGTCTACAAGTGCTAGTAGTCATTATCCATGGAGAGCTATTCCGTTTTTATTTAATGAAAATCAATGGAAAATACCTGCGATATATAGTGACGCTTTCTCATTTTTGCAAGGTTATTCTGTCCGCCTTGTCCAAGATGTAAAATAAATAGATTATAAATCAATTAAAACGAAACATTATGAAAGCTATTGTTAAATCTTTATTTTTTATCACATTAGTATTATTCGCTACTTCTTGTGAACGCGAAGAAGCAATTGAAAAATCATTAGTTGGAGAATGGGAATATACTATTGAAATCTCCTTTAAAGGGACTAATAACACTGATCCATCTGTATTTGGGACAAAGAGGTTTGCAGGTACTTTCACATGGGATGAGAATTTACATGGATATCTAGAGGGGGATATTGAATACTCATATCTTGATGGATTTATTACTGATGATTATCTTGATTCAGATGGTGAATACTATCTTGGATTTACAGATGATAGTTTTCATTGGTCAGAAGCAGGTAATGAGTATGAAGCATATTGTGATTGGAAAAGTATTGCTGTTAAATATAGTATGAAAAAAATTACTACTAAAAATGGAGGATTGGCAAGGGTAGAAATAATGCGTCCAGATGGTAGTGAAGTACTTTGCCTTGCTGTCGAAGCTACTTTAGAAGCAAGAAAAAAATAAGATAACTAACTACAAAGAAAATAAAAACTACAACTTATGAAATCCCTCAAACTCTTAGTTTGCGCACTAGTTGTGCTAATCATGCTGCCAAGCTGCGATCTTTCCCAAACGAGCGTGGACAAAACCAATCAACTCTTCGGTATATGGGAGTTGAACAAGCGCAAAACTAACAATGGAATAGAAAGTACTGTGCCTTACGTGACTTTAACGTTTTATGAATCGGGTCAATATGTAAAGTATTGGCGTGTGTCAGATCGCTATGAAGAAGGTGCTTGGATGTATGACGGGAATAAAATGTTAACCCTATCACATGGTGAAATCCACGAAGATTACTATGTAGAAGTTTATGGTTCTACGTTGAAGCTATACATGGGAAATACCGTAAACGGAACATGGATTGAAGAAACGTATATCAAACCTTCTGAAGAAGTGAGACCGCAAGGAGGTACAGCAGGTGCTCCTGCAAGAAAATACTAACCCACTAAATTTATTTATCATGAAAAAGATTATTATTTTGTGTGTTGTTGCAATGTTTACAACACTTGGCTATGCTAAACCTAAGAGCATAGAAATCGTTTCTGGTTCAGGAAAAATATTTCTTGATCACACCAAGACTACAACTTTTATCTTTGATTACAATAGTTGCTATGTGGGTGAAATATCAAAAGGAGTTCTAAAAGAAGGGGCTTTGTTATTTGAGGAGTATATCGCTTCTGAGGATAAAGAGTCAGGAGAAACATGGGCTCCTATGCATGAATTTGCATATGAGAAATTTGTAAAAAACTGGAATGTAATGAATCGCAAACGCGCATTATTGGTATCTGATTCGGATAATCCTGATTACAAAACGATTTTTCATGTCTCGTGCATGGATTTAGGAAGTACTGCTGCTGCTTATTTTGGATTTGGTGATGGGGGATGCGTAACATTGATGGGAGAGATAGAGGTCTTTGATTGGAAGACAAATGAGAAGTTAGCGACCTACAAAGTCAATCAAATACTGGGTGCGGGCAATGTGATTCCTACATTACGAATGTGGAATGCTTATATGGAGTTGTTGGGTGATTTCACACGCTTAAATATGAAATCAAAATGAAACATGTATTCAAACTTCTTGTCCTTACGTTATTGTGTATAGGACAGACTGGCTGTTTCATACTAACGCGACCATCAACAACAATACAAACTAATACTCTGAACGCGGTGGAGCAAATGTTGGTCAAACGCTGGTACTTTCAAGAAGCATATAATGTGGTTAACTCACGGATAGCTGATAGAATTTCTAATAGATCCTATTGGATTCTGTTTTATGCAGACGGCACATGTTATGAGAATGGCTTTTTAGGTACAGGTGGCAATCAAGAATTACAATGGAATTTATCTGGCAATGTACTACGTATCCGTGGTAGAAATCTTGTTTATGGCGAATTAAGTGGCTCGGAAGTAGTATATACTATCGAATCCATTGCTGAAAATAGGTTGCAACTAAGTCGTTGGAATGGTCGCTCACGAAATGGTACAGATATCATTCGACAAATGATATTTAGATACTGATTATTTTATCAACACACTCATTATTTTACTATTATGAAAAAGTTATTTATTTTTGCTCTTGCTGTAATTGCATGCGCAATCACTGCTAATGCACAGTATCGTTATGCTTCAGGTCCTATCGTAGGATCTTTATATGGAGGAAGTTATAAAATGTATTGTTCAGATAACATTGTTTTGCAAACAGATCTCTATGTAGGATTGCACAAAGTAGCAGGAAAGATGTTTTTTGAAGATATAGATTATGGTGCTGTTAGTGGTGAAAAACATTGGGACTTCGCACTCAACCCCAATGTGATGTATCAAGCTCCGATTTGTGACGTTAAAGTAGGTTGGCTGAACTATTTTGCGGGTGCAGGTGTAAGTGCTGGTTTAGCTATGGAGTATGGTGGTTCATATGTTTATGGCAAAATCGGAGCCAATGCTATAGCCGGTATCGAATATGTTTTCGAAGGTATTCCTTTTTCTGTTAGTGCAGATTTCCGACCTGGATATGGTTACATGATAGGTGTCCCTCTGGGAATAAAATCCGAATTACATATGTTTGACTGGAGTATAGGAATTGCACTTCGCTATTATGTAAAATGACGTCTTTGTCATTATACTAATCTTCACATGTTTTTATGACTCTTAATTTGCATTCCCTAAAAAAAAGTGATAATATTTTGGGGAAATGCAAAAAAAGTATTATCTTTGCAGACAAATTAATCATTTGGAATCAAAATAATAGATTCATCTAAAGTTATGTATACTCTTCCTATCTTATCAGCCCTTATTCCAGCAATTGTGTTGCTGATTTATATCTATTGGAGGGATCGCCATTCGCCAGAGCCGACACGAGAATTGGTAAAGGCTACGCTGTTGGGGGTTCTATCTATCATACTGTCGTTATGTATGTCTTTACCATTGATGGCGATAGGTGCTATACCCAAAGATGTGCAGCATTTTTTAGATGCCATGAATCATGCATTTTTAGGTGCGGCGATACCAGAGGAATTAGCTAAACTGTTTGTGCTATGGTTGTTCTTACGCAAAAATATCCATTTCGATGAGCGCATGGATGGTATTGTATATGCAGTATGCGTTTCTCTCGGTTTTGCAGGATTGGAAAATGTAATGTATATTGTGCGTTCATATATTATCGGTGATACAGAATGGCTTACCATTGCACTCTCGCGTGCAGTGACTGCTGTCCCCGCGCATTTCTGTTTTGGAGTACTAATGGGATATTTCTATTCCTTAGCCCATTTCTCTTCAAAGGATCGCGAATGGAATGTAGCAATGACTTTTATTGCGCCCATGATGGCACACGGCATGTATGATATAATACCTTTAACACTGAGAGTAGAACTTCCGCTGTGGCTCAGTGGGACATTAGCATTAGTATTTATAGTACTTTGCTTTTATCTGTGGAGATTTGCTGGGAAGGCAATCAAGGCACATGTTACAAAACATGAGAATGAGGTAATCAATTGAGATAGATATATATTCAACTTTAAAATAATTAGCTTATGAACGAATTTTTTAAGACTAAAGGTGTAAAGAGTATTTTAGTATTTCTTGTACTCGTGGTATGTTGCAGTATTTTTGTGCGTTGCACCCGTGTGGACTCTTCTGAGGTAGGTATTAAGTTTAACAAGCTCTCCCTGACTGAGCAAGGTACATTGGATGCGACACCAGTGACGGGTTATGTGTTCTATTGCCCAATAACGACGGATGTGTTTACCTATCCAATATTCGTGCAACGTGTGGATTATCATCCATTCAATGTAAACACGAAAGATGCGGCAGTCTTTGAGATGGATCCGACGATGGCTTATTACCTGAACAGAGATAAGGCTGTGGATGTGTTCTTCAAGTATCGTCGTTCGTTGCGCGATATAGAGTCAGGCTACATGCGCACGATGATTTACGATGCCTATCGTGTGGTAGCCAACAATTACACTTCTGACGAGTTGATGGCCAATCGAGCAAGTTTTGAGAGTGAAGTGCGCATCATGCTAGACTCGACTTTGACAGCAGAGGGTTTTGTGGTGACGGAGTTTACTTCGCAGATCACTCCTCCTGCATCACTTCGCCAAATGATTGATGCCAAGAACGCAGCGGTACAAGCGGCACTGAAGGCAGAGAATGAGGTGAAAGAGGCCGAAGCGAATGCTAGGATTGCTATAGCCAAAGCCGAAGGTGAGGCACAGGCGATGAAGATCAAGGCAGATGCCGAAGCATATTACAATCGCACCATCTCTGCATCGTTGACCCACAATATTGTGCTTGAGGATTGGATTGAGAAGTGGGATGGTAAGATGCCACAAATCCAAGGCAGCAACAATATGATGCCAATGATTAATTTTACGAAGTAATAATACCTCCTCCGACGAGTAGGTCGTCTTTGTAGAGTACGAGTGATTGTCCAGGTGTGACGCCCCAGACGGGTGAGGAGAAGTGGACAGTGGACAGTTGGCAGTTGGCAGTTGAGAGTTGGCATGGGACGGCTGGTGATCGGTATCGGATACGTGCTTGTAGGGTAGGGGATTCCATGAGCCACTGTAGGTCACGTATGCGTAGGTTGGATACGTAGGCTTGGCATGTGAGTAGGTCGTCGCGGTCGCCGAGCGTAACGCGGTTGTTGGTGGCATCGATATGCGTGACGAACTTAGGTGCTCCTAATGCGATGCCTAATCCTTTGCGTTGGCCGATGGTATAGTGGCAGTATCCTTGGTGTGTGCCGAGGACATTGCCTAGTGAGTCGATGTATTCGCCCTGTGGGACATTGACTCCTTGTTCGGCGAGGAAAGTGCGGTAGTCGTTGTTAGGAATGAAGCATATCTCTTGGCTCTCGGCTTTCTTGCTGAGTTGTTCGAAGCCATGATTGCGCGCTATTTGTCGTACCTCATCCTTGGTGAGTCCTCCGAGTGGGAAGATGGTTTTGCGTAGGTTGTCTTCGGTGAGCATCCAGAGGAAGTATGTTTGGTCTTTGTGCGTATCCACAGCGTTTTTGAGGTAGAGATGTCCTCGATGTTCGGCGATCTGTGCGTAGTGTCCAGTGGCGATATAGTCGCAGTTGTATAGTTCGGCGGCTTGTATGAGTTTGCCCCATTTGATGTGTGAGTTGCAAAGTACACAAGGGTTGGGCGTTCGTCCGCATGCGTACTCGCGGACGAAGTTGTCCATGACGTGTTGGCGGAAGGTGCTGCGAAAGTCTAGGACATGGTGCTCGAATCCCAAGGTGGCGGCCATGCGTTGTGCTTCGGTGATGCTATCTTCGGAGCAGCATCCTTTGTCGTTGTTGGTGCAATGGTCAGGAGTAGGTGGGTCGAAGGTACGGAACGTAGCTCCGACGAGTTCGTAGCCTTGTTCGAGGAGTAGAATGGCCGCTACGGTGGAGTCGATGCCTCCGGACATTCCTATGAGTACGCGTTTGGTCATGTGGCAGTTTTACAGTTGATAGTTGACAGTTGACAGTTGACAGTTTTTGCGGTGCAAAGGTAGGTGTTTTTTTGCAAATATGCAAGAGTTTGTATAAAAAACGCTGAGAAGGTTGCGTATTTCATATTTTTTTTGTACCTTTGCGGGCTGAAATGTGAGCTATTAAAAAACATTAAAATAAATAATCACAACATGAGAAAAATTACGTTATTATTTCTGTCAGTGTTCGCTTTGACAGCGACAGCACAGGTGACAACCATCCCTAGCATTATTCAGAAGGGCTACGATGGTGAAGTGACAATCATTTTTAATCCCAATGAGGGTAACGGTGGTATGGTGGATGCTACTGAGTGTTATGCTCATACTGGTGCAACATTTAATGGTACACAATGGCAAAATGCACCAGCATGGCGTAGTGGAGAGGATAAACACAAAATGACCAAAAATGCAGATGGCAATTGGGAATTGAAAATAACTCCAAATATTACAGAATATTATGGAGCTATGAAAATTACGAGTTCACGTCAACCTGGCCCAGATGGTAAGCCTGTGATCGTTAAGGATACAGTTCTTTATGAAGTAACTCAATTGTGCTTTGTATTCAATGATGGCCCTGACGGAGACAAGGAAGGTAAGGGCGCTGGAAATGCTGATATTTTTGTGGATTTGGTGGATGCTGGTTTGGCAGTCATTTTTGAGGGGGCTATTCCAGAGATTTCACAAGTGAATGATAAGATCACATTGCATGCTGTAGCTACTGAAGCCGCAACTTTGTCACTCGCTATAAATAATACTGTGGTTTTGACAAAAGAAGGTACTACATTGGACTATGAATATACACTTCCTGCAGAAGGTGATTATGTGTTCACTTTGACTGCGACTAAGGGTGAAGAAGTAAAAACCATAACTGCACAAACATGCGTAGTATCAGCTCCTGTACAGGCAGTACGCCCAGCAGGTATTGATATGGGTATTTTCTATGATGAGAATGATCATTCTAAAGTTACTCTTTCTACATATGCAGCAAGCAAGACTGCTCCTGCAAAGCACGTGTTTGTAGTAGGTGATTTCAATAATTGGGCGTTGTCAAATAATTATCAAATGAAGCAAGATGGTAACTTCTTCTGGTTGGAAATCAATGGTTTGACACCTCAAAAGGAATATGCATTCCAATATGTAGTTGTGCGTGAAGACGGAGTAGTAAAGAAATTGTCAGATTTGTATTCTGAGAAAGTACTGCACAAAGATGATCAATATGAGCCAACTACAGTGAATCCTGATTTGATGAAATGTCCTGCACAGGCTGATGGATATGTTACTGTAATTCAAACGAATAAGCCAGAATATCAATGGTCAGATGCTACGCTGAACTTCAAACGTCCTAATAAAAATAATTTGATTATCTATGAGTTGTGGGTATATGATTATACTCCAGAGCGTTCTATTCCTGGATTGATGAAGCGTTTGGATTATATTGCAAATTTGGGTGTGAATGCAATTGAGTTGATGCCTGTAACTGAGTTTGATGGAAACTACAACTGGGGTTATTCTCCTAACCACTATTTCGCGTTAGATAAAGCATATGGTACACCAAATCAATTGAAAGATTTTGTGGAGGAGTGCCACAAGCGTGGAATCGCAGTGATTTTGGATATGGTATTTAACCATGCAACAGGCCTAAATCCGATGAATAAGCTTTATCCATATGGTACAGATTTGGCCAATAATCCATGGTTCAACGTGAATGCTCCTCATAGTGATAACGTATATGAGGATTGGAATCATGATTTTGAATTGACAAAGCTGATGTTTACACGTGCATTGCAATATTGGTTGAAAGAGTATAAAATCGATGGTTATCGTATGGATTTGAGCCATGGTCTTTGTGGTACAACGAATAATGCAATGAAACATATTGCAGAGTATTACAACAATGGTGTGAAAGCAGTCTCTGAGGATGCATATTTTATCCTAGAACATTGGGGTAGTAATATGGGTAGTGACAGACCTAATTTGATAAATCAAGGTATGATGTGCTGGGATAATGTGACAGAAGCATATCAAGAGACAGCAATGGGTTGGTTAAACAGCAAAGCAGATTTTAACCGAGCAAACCGCGATGGATATGTAACTTATTGCGAGAGCCACGACGAGGAACGTATGCAGTATAAGGCAAAGATGTATGGTAATGCTGATTTGAAAACCAACGAAGAAGCACGATTGAATCGAGTAGCAATAAATGTGGCATTCAACGTCTTGCTCAATGGTCCACATATGTTATGGCAATTTGAAGAGATTGGTTATGACTTCTCAATCAACTCTAGCGACGAGAAACCAAATGAATATAATACCGATAATCGTTGCTCAAAGAAACCAAGTCCATATACTTTGGGGTATTTTGAATCAGAAATACGTATGAAACAATATACGCAAATTGCACAAATCATTCAACTTCGTACCAAGTTGTTGCCAGAGGTGTTTGAGGGTAATCCTACTGTGGCAAATATCACAGGTAGCCGCGAATTGCGTACGGTACAATGGGGTAGTGAAGTATGCCTGGTGGGCAACTTTAGCGCAGTATATGACCAGACTGCTACCGTGCCAGAAGGTACCTGGTATAACTACTTTACTCAGCAATTGCAACCAGCTGGCGATGTGACATTGAAACCTGGTGAGATGTTGTTGTTGACCGGTAAGCAGTTGCAATTGCCTAATGTTAATACCGATGTGGAGAATGTGTTTGTACCAGAAAATACAATGGATATGTTGCCTCCATACAATGCGACAGTCTATACTGTGAGCGGTCAAGCAGTGTCGGTGCAACACAATGTAAATCAAGTGAATATGAATGGATTGAATGATGGTTTGTACCTCATTCAATTGGAGAAGAATGGTCAACGAGTAACGAAGAAAGTGATTCGTTAAGCCATTGATAAGAAATAAAAAACTGCGTCAAGTTTGACGCAGTTTTTGCATTTGTTGTTGGGAAACTTTTCGAATAAACATTACACATATGAAACGAGTAATTATTTCGTTGATTAGCCTCTTTTGTGTCATTGCGGCATGGGCACAAAATGATGATTTCGTTCAATATCAATTGGACAATGGTTTGACCGTGTATTTGTGGGAAGACCACGATCAACCTGATGTACAGGGCTGGACAGTTACCCGTGCGGGTGCGATAGATGAGCCAGCAGATGCGACGGGTTTGGCGCACTACCTGGAGCATATGCTCTTCAAGGGGACAGACCGTATCGGCGCACTGGATTGGGAAAAAGAGCAACCTCTCTATGAGCAAATCATTGCCCTATACGACACCCTCGCACTCACTACCGATGCAAAAGCACGTGAGGCAGTGCAATTGCGCATCAACGAAGTGTCGCTCGATGCTGCCAAATACGCTGCCCCTGACGAGTTCTCCAACCTGATTCAGGGTATCGGTGGCGAAGGGCTGAATGCTTTCACCGCATACGATGTGACTTGCTACATGAACTCCTTCCCTGCTTACCAGATGGAGCGTTGGCTCACGTTGTATGCCGACCGCTTGACCAATCCTGTGTTCCGCAGTTTCCAAGCCGAGTTGGAGAATGTGTTTGAGGAGTATAATATGTACCTTGACGACAACTCTACCCACTCACGCAATTTCATCTTCGGCAAACTCTATGAGGGACATGCCTACGCACGCGATATCATTGGTTATGCTGAGGATCTGAAGAACCCTAAACTCCGCAAGCTCATCGACTTCTATAACACATGGTATGTGCCTAATAATATGGCGCTTATCTTGGTGGGCGACTTCGATATTGAAGCAACCAAACCATTGATTGAGAAGACCTTCGGCAAGCTGCAAGCACGTCCATTGCCAGAGCGCACAAAGTATCCTACTACCGCATTCGCGCAAGACGAGCGCTACAGTGCGAAGCTCGGCTATATGCCAGAGTTGTATATCGCATACAATGGTGTACCAGTAGGCGATAAGGATGAGTTGCTGCTGGATTTCTTGGGCGAGATTCTCTCCAACTCCATGCAGATTGGTTTGTTGGACGAGCTCACTTTGGACAATAAACTCATGTACGCAGGCGCAGCCAATGATGTACGCCGTGACCAAGGTCGCTTCTTGGTGATCGCAGTGCCATACATGGATGCCGAGACACAGACTTATACTTCGCTCAAAGAAACCGAGCAACTGGTTAATGAGGTTATCCAACAATTGGTGAGCGGCAATATCTCTGAGGAGTTGGTGGAGGCAGTACGCCAGAACTTCTACCAAGAGTTTGACCGCACGATGGAGTATCCAGAGATGAAGGTACAACTCTTGCAGAATGCGTTTACCTATCAACAGTCAATTGAGGAGCTGTTGCAGCAGAAGGAGCGCGTGGCTGCAATCACGATGGATGACATCAAGCGCGTAGCTAAACAATACTTGGGTGCGCCTAAGAAAGTCTTTGAGATTGAAGAGGGTACACCTAAGAAGGATAAGTTGCCTAAACCAAAGATCAAATCGCTGGAGTCTCCTAAGAGCGAATCGGCTTATTGCCAATACTTGGAGTCGATTCCTGCGGGCAAACTCACCCCTACCTTCATCGATTTCTCGGATATTGATCAAGACCTCTTCTATGAGGGCGTGAGCGTATATTGCACACCAAATACCAAGAACCATATCTTCTCTCTTCGTTTGAAATATGGCGTGGGAACCTACGAGTTGCCATTCCTAGAGTACGCTGCTTCGCTGATGAATATGGCAGGTATCAAGGGTGCGCCAGGCATCAAGCCTGCTGAGTTCCGCGCTAATTTGGCGAAGTTGGGCGGTAAGTGCAGCTATGCGGTGTCTGAGGACTATTTCTATGTGGACATTGAGGGCAATGAGGAGAATCTGGAGAAGATTGTGGAGATGGTCAATCTGCACATGATGTTCCCTAATTTTGATTCAGAGAATGACATGCTTATCAACAATATCAAGGGACAAGAGTACTCTGCTCGTCAAGTGGAGCAACGCAATACCGATATCGTAGCGGATGCCGCCTTTGACTATGTGCGCTATGGCGAGAACTCACCATATATCAAGCGCCCAACGCTGATGGAGGATGTATTGCAAATGACTGCTGCGCAATTGGAAGGCGTATTGCACCAAGTGCAAAACTATGAGTTGGAGATTCACTATGCAGGTGCACTGCCTGCTTTGGATGTGAAGAATATCCTTTACAACAAGCTCTCGCTCAATAACAATGTGCGCCCAACCATGTCGCCAGTAGAGCGTCCGATGGTGCCAATCACAGAGAATAAGATTTACTTCTTGCCTGATGCAGAGATGCAACAAGCCAAGGTATATTTCCTCATTGATGGCGAGCCATACAATGTAAAGGATGCGGTCAACTATATGGCATTCAACGAGTATTTTGGTGGCGGTTTCTCGGGTCTTGTGATGAACGAAATCCGCGAAAAACGCTCTATGGCATACAACGCCTATGGCTATTTCTCTCGTCCACCAAAACAAGGACAGATGACCAAGTTCGTGGGTTATGTAGGTACACAGTCTGACAAGGTAGCTGATGCGATAGATGTCTATATGAGTTTATTGGATTCTATGCCACAATATCCTGAAACGATGGAGAATATCCGCACCGTATTGCGTCAGTCGGTATTGTCTAACAAACCAACTTTCCGCAACAAGAGCCAACGCTTAACAGCGAACATGCTGATGGGTTATAAGGTGGATCCTGCGATGTTGCAAGTACGTGATATTCAGCGTTTGACATTCGATAATGTGCTTTCGTTCTACCAATCGCGCATTCAAGGCAAACCTATCACCATCTTGATTATGGGTGATCCAAAACTCATCAACCAAAAGCAAATCCAAGCCAAACATGGCAAGATAACCAAACTTAATAAGTCACGTTTGTTTAGTTATTAATCGCCATAAAATAGAACTTTACCAAAACGCCATTTATGCTATAAACATAGATGGCGTTTTGTTTGTAACATACAAAAAAGGCTGTTTGTTAAGATTGCCATTTCTTTCCCCTCTCTTATACCTTGCCTCATTTCACCGAGAGACAACCGAGAGAACTCCGAGAGAACAACGACAGAACTCCCCGTGACTAAAAGTGCGTTTTCTTAAGATTGAACTAAAAAAGTTATCCCCTTTCCTAAAAAGGTTGACTCATTTCCTGAAACAGTTGACTTATCTATTTCTCAACAAAAACCATCCTATCACCCTTAAAACTTTTAAAACTTCTAAAAATTTTTCTACTCAAAATTTGCACATCCGCAAATTTTGTTGTACCTTTGCAACCGATTCCTACGCTGGAGGGAGTATGTCCTGCGAAAAGCGTTTCGCAATGGTTCTTTCTTGGGGTAGGTTTCGGACATATTTAAATAGCGTTTATTGACGCTTTGTTTTGACCAATAGAAACTTAGCAACTTTCAAAAACACAGTCAGATCAAAGTAGCGATAGATGCCTATGGGTATGATTGTATCCATGCTACATCTTATTCGGGTGTGGTGTGTTTTCATACCAGCGTAGGTTTCCTGTTGTTTTATTTGACTGTGTAGGTAATGCTAAGACCTCTATTGGTAAATAACCAACGGAAGTCTGCGCTTTTGTATTAAAAAAGGCATTCCATCGCACATATTAACAACTAAAATCTGTCAATATGAGAGAAATATATAACAACTATTTGCATAATTCGGAGATTTTCGCTACCTTTGCGGTGGTATTATCTGTTAATCAATTCAACTATTCACAATTTTATCATTTTTCGCTATGAAAAAGATTTCCACATTCTTATTGGTATTGCTATTGAATAGCATCACCATGATTCAGGCGCGCACTTTGCAAGAAGCAGCGCAAGTAGCTAACGATTTTATTGCAGAACGTAGTATAATTATTGCATCGCACGCACAACGTACAGCGATGCAACGTCCAGTGGAATTGGCATATACTCAATATCAATTAGACGATACTACTCCAGCATTCTATATTTTCAATGCAACAGAGAATAATGGATTTGTACTCGTATCGGCAGAAGATGAGGCACGCACTATTTTAGGTTATGCGGATAACGGAAAATTTGATGCGGATAATATTCCTGCTAATATGGCTTTTTGGTTGCACATGTATGCTGAAGAGTTGGCAAGTGTCAGCAATCAATCACTACTGCCAAATGGTTTTACATCACTATCGATACCCATGTATCTTGATCCAGCGCATTATCCTACAGTAGAACCTCTATTGGATGGTGTTATATGGGGACAAACTACGCCATTCAACAATCTATGCCCTACTGTGAGCGGCTACAAAACCCCTACAGGTTGTGCTGCGACTGCCATTGCGCAGATTATGTACAAGCATCAATATCCCGCACAAGGTACTGGTAGCCACTCCTACAAGACCAATTCTCACAAAGTATCCTTGAGTGCAGATTTTGCTGCAACAACATATGATTGGGTCAATATGCTACCAGATTATTCAGGTTCATATTCCGAAGAGCAAGCTACAGCAGTAGCAACGCTGATGTTGCATGCTGGTATTGCTATGGATATGGATTATACACCCAACTTCAGTGGAGCAATAGGTGCTAATGCCATGAAAGCGTTGTATACGTATTTTGGTTATGATGCGGATATTACTGTTTTACCCAAGGGATATGTACAAGAAATTGATGTTTTGCGAGCAATTGCTATAGATTTGGAAGCAGGGCGTCCTGTGTTTATGGAAGGAACTACTATCAATAGCGAGGGGCATGCTTTCGTATGCGATGGTATGCAATCCGATGGATTCTTACATATCAACTGGGGCTGGGATGGCATCTCTAATGGCTACTTCGCATACTCGGCATTGGCTCCAGAAGTACAAGGTACTGGCGGCAGTGGCAGTAACTTGGCATTTACTCAACGCGTAATAACATATACGGGTATTCAACCTAATCAAGGTGGAGTTGGTACGCCACTTGTAACTGTAAGTGCCATCGAGCGCACATCCAATGATGAAATAGGTAGAAATGACAAACTAAGTTTAGCATTGTCGGGTTTTATGAGTAGAGGCATCACAGATGCTGCTGGCATCCTGATGTATCACATCTATGATAGAAATCAGAACCTTGTAAGTGAAGTCGAAGTGGATGATTTTGAACTAGCATCAGGATATTTCTATACTATGCCCATCCCTCTATCTCATGCTATTCCTTCTGACCTGTCCGTAGGCGAATACGAATTGGAGGTGGTGTATAAAGATGCAACCAACACAATTCATCCGATCTTGGTAAAAGACAAAGGGATAGTACGTATCCCTATGACTATTAGTGAGTCATCCATCACGTTTGTTCCACAAGAGCCAGTAGAATTGAAGTCTATTAGTCAAGCACAAATTCTCTATATGAAGGGTACTAAGTTATGGCAATTAACTCTCTATTCTGAAGGATTCTTAGCGGCTGATCCATCCAACACGGATGTTGGTATTCAAGTAATCATACAAAGCAATAGTACAACTTCCATTGTCGGAACATATGTGTTAGATACCAAAACTACTGGAGAAGCAGGTAACATCAGTACGGCTGTATATGCTGTGGGGATTTCGCAAGCATGCAAAACATACTCTCCTAAACAACTGCATTTGACGATTAGTGAAAGAGAAGGCGGTGCAGTGCAGATAGCATACTACATGAATATTAACGGAGAGATATATCAAGATACACATGTCATTATCCCTACTTGGTATATGTTGGATGGTAGTGCCGCATACTATTATGATAGTAATGTGACCTATGAACTTGCAGCGTGGCTTAGTGCATCTCAAGCATTGAGTATTGCACAAGCATTCACCAGCACCGAAGAAACTAAAATACCTTATTTTGTGCGCGGTGTAATCTCTAATATGCGTAATACACCAGAGCAGATTGTGCAATATAAGTCGGCTCGCTTTGACATTTCCAACGATGGTACTGCTAATAATCAACTCTATTGCTACAATACTCGTTGGCTCAACAATACAGACTTTGTTACAGGAGAAGAGATCGCTATGGGCAATCAGGTAGTAGTATTTGGACCATTGCAAAACTACGATGGAACGACACCAGAAATTAAAGGATATATCTTTGAGTTTAGCGAAAAACCTAATGTAAACGACTTTGTGATAACCGAATTGTCATTGTTGAATATTGATGGCATGAAAGTAACGGTAGGATGGACCACCAATGCTCCTAAGGTAGAAGTACGTTTGCTCAATGCAAAAAATAAGCAGATAGCGAAAACACAAACATCAGAGAAACAACTAACATTCACAGCACCAGAAATGGGAAAATACACTTTTTGTGTGCGTCCAATGGATGAAACTCAACAATATCTAGCAGAAGAAGTAACATTAATAATTAACGTAACTTCTCCTACTGATGTGGAAAATGTTTCAAATGAAACAAATGCTACAGAAAAGGTGCTACGAAATGGTCAATTGTTCATTCTTCACGATGGCAAGACCTATAACGTAATGGGGCAGGAGTTGTGAGCACTTAACAATTGACAGTTAAAAGTTGATATTCTCAAGTGCGGGCAGGAATGTCCGCACTTGTTTTCTTCTCTCTTTCTTCTTGCGCTGTTTTTATCCCTTCGGCAAGGGGTCGGTGGTCTTCGGAAAACGGGAAACTGAAAAGTGAAACCAGAAAAGCCACAGATAAGACACAACTAGCCCATAGATGTGCTACAGTGGTCGCGAAGTGGTCACGTAGCCCGCAGGCAACTTGAAAGCAATTTAAAAGCTATGCGAAAGGCTATTAGAACTATAAAGTATGGGGGATGAGTGATGCACGATTTGTCTATGTGAAGAAAAAGTAGTACCTTCGAACGCTGCCTTGCACTAGTGCAAATCCCCCGAAGCTACTGCAAAAAAATGTAGCCTATGGCAATAAAAATAAACTTTTCTTGCACATATACATTTTTTTTTGTACCTTTGTAGCGATATTTGTAATGAAGTCAAAAGAATTATGCATAAATCAGGTTTTGTAAATATAGTAGGTAATCCCAATGTGGGTAAGTCCACATTGATGAATGTATTGGTGGGTGAGCGCCTTTCGATTATTACATCGAAGGCGCAAACCACTCGCCATCGTATCATGGGTATCGTCAATGGCGATGACTTTCAAATGGTGTATTCCGACACTCCAGGTGTGCTGCAACCCAACTACAAATTGCAAGAGCAAATGCTCGAGTTCTCACGCTCGGCTCTTGTGGATGCGGATGTATTGCTCTATGTGACCGATGTACAAGATAATCCCGACAAGAATGCCGATTTTCTTGAAAAAGTAAAACGTATCAAAGCCAAAGTGTTCTTGATTATCAATAAGATAGACCTTACTACCCAAGAAACTTTGGAGCAATTGGTGGAGTATTGGCATCGCGTTTTGCCAGAGGCAACCGTCTTCCCTATCTCTGCGCAGCAGAAGTTTGGCACAGACCAACTCTTTACTGCTATCCGTGAGGCATTGCCAGAGTGTCCACCATTCTTCCCCAAAGACCAATTGACCGACAAGTCGTCGCGTTTCTTTGTAGATGAGATGATTCGCGAGAAGATTCTCTTGAACTACGACAAGGAGATTCCTTATAGCGTAGAGGTAGAGGTGGAGTCTTTCCTCGATGAGGAACCCGATGAGCAACACCCAGAAGGAATTATTCGCATTGGTGCAGTCATCTATGTAGAGCGTGATAGCCAAAAGGGAATCATTATCGGCAAGGGCGGCAAAGCGCTGAAGCGCGTGGGTACGCAAGCGAGAAAAGAGATTGAGGCCTTCTTCGGCAAACCCGTGTTCTTGCAACTCTTTGTGAAAGTGGACAAAGACTGGCGATCATCGCAAACCCGCTTGCGTCATTACGGTTACGACTTGAATTAAATTAGGGTGAGGGTAAATGAAATATATTCAAAAAAAAGTATATTTTTCTTGCATATATAAAAAAAAAGTGTTACCTTTGCGCTCGAAATACAAATAAAGAAAACAAATTTCAATTAAATATTATTAACTATCTAAAAATTAGTTACTATGATTCGCACAACATTCAACCAATTGAGAGAAGTGAAGGATAGCCTTCCAAAGGGTAGTTCAGCTGTAATAGCTGAAGAGTTAGGTATTGCAGCTGATGATGTAAGAGCATTCTTTAATGGAACTGCAACTGCTGGTTATCATATTGAGCAAGGTCCTGATGGAGGTATTGTAGTATTGGAAGATACAAAAATATTGGATGTCGCTCTTCGTCTTGCTTGGGCTGTTAAACATGCTCTGTAAGAGGTGCGCTTTTGTATAGAAATGAATAAAAAAATCTTAGTTTTAGCACTAGCGCTGATAGGCGTTGGTGCTTTTTCGTATCAGGCGAAAGCTGATGATGGGACCAAGGGGATCTCTCTAGAAGTAGGCGCAGATGTGGTGAGTGGTTACCTATGGCGCGGATATAACTTAGGTGGATTATCTATTCAACCTTCCGTTACTTTTGGATGGAATGGTTTATATCTTTGCGGTTGGGCAAATATAGGTGCAGATTCATGGCGCTTTGAAGAGCTCAGTCCAGAATTGGATATCACCATAGGTTATGATAACTATGGAGTTGCATTGGATTTGACGCATTTGTATTATTTTGGTGAGGATAAATATTTTAAGGGATTGGATAATCCTCAAAATCTTAGTGCTAGTACAATGGAGTTGCACGCAGGATTTCACTTAGGTGATTTGGTAGAAAAAGTCCCATTATCTATTGATTGGTACACTACGGTACTAGGTTATGATCCAGTGTTTGATGAAGAAGGAGGGATTGCTACTAATGCCAGTGGTAATGCGAAACGTGCATATTCTACCTATATTCAACTAGGTTATGATATCTATTTGCCGTTAGATATTGTACTTGGCTTAAAAGTAGGTTTTACTCCATGGAAAGGTATGTATTCTGATTATGAGGATGTGTGGACGAATGGTCGTACAGTAGGATTTAATAACTTACAATTGCGTGCGGAGCGTGAGTTTGAATTGGGCAAACTATATATCAATGTGTGGGGAGAAGCTATGTTTAACTGCTATGGGGTAGATAAGAATAAGATCATCTTGCCTATTGGGGAAGCTAGTAATCAGAAATTGAACGGGTGTATAGGTGTAGGAATCTATTTCTGTGACGAGTGGTAAGAATCCTGGATTGAAATAAAAGTCTATGAAGAAGTGGATAGCATTGGTTTTAGCAGTAGTGGCAGCAGGAATGCTGCTACTGTTGCCTAATGAGACAAAAAAACAGTATTATCATCATCAAGGTAATGTTTTTGGCACCTACTATAACATACGCTATGAAGGCACTTGTGATTTGCATGATGCAATCAAGCAACGTTTGCATGAGTTTGATGCCTCGTTGAGCATGTTTAATCCTAACTCTGTGATTAGTAAGATCAATCGCAATGATAGTGTAGTGGTTGATTCGCTGTTTGCGGTAATGTATCGTGAGGCAGAGTATGTGAGTAGGGTGTCTGGTGGCGCATTTGATATTACAGTGGCTCCATTGGTTCATGCTTGGGGATTTGGTAAGAAAAGCCATAATCTAGAAGCTAGGAGCAAAAATATCAATGTGGATAGTATAAAGGCATTTGTAGGATATGATAGAATCCGATTGGCAGGCAAGCACTTGCAGAAAGATAATGCTCAGATTACTTTGGATGCTAGTGCAATTGCTAAGGGGTATGCGTGCGATGTGGTGGCAGATCTGTTGCTAAACAATGGATGTGAAAATCTTTTGGTTGATATAGGTGGCGAGGTTGTTTTGCAAGGCGTGAATCAAAATGGTAATCCTTGGCGTGTGGGTATTACTCGCCCTAAAACGGATGCAGACGGAATGGACGAGGGATTGCAGCATATCATCCAAAGTTCAGACCTCTGTTTGGCAACCTCGGGTAATTATCTGCAATACTATTATCATGAAGGTCAACGTCGTAGCCATACGATAGATCCTCGTACGGGTTATCCTGTGCAGCATGGTTTGCTGAGTGCTACAGTGGTGGCAAGTAGCTGTATGCGTGCAGATGCCTTAGCTACAGCATGTATGGTACTTGGTGAGGCAGATGCATTGAAAATGATTGAGCAAACCGATGATGCGGCTTGCTATCTCATAGTTGCTTCTGGAGATTCGCTCCAAATAACAGTTTCGAATAATTGGAAATACTAATCTCGTTGGATTAGTGCTGCAGATGTTCTCTGTACTTCGCAACAACAGTGGCGAAGGTGTCCTTGTATTGTGCAGGAATTGGTTCTGCAGGAGGAGATTGCATCTTTAATGGGTCAATAGGACTGCCATTCTTCCATACGCGGAAATCTAAGTGAGGACCTGTACTTGCCCCTGTACTACCTACATATCCAATCACTTCACCTTGTTTCACGCGCTTGCCTACTGTCAAGCCTTTAGCATACTTTGAGAGGTGGAGATAGGCTGTGGTGTATGTAGAGTTGTGCTTAATTTTGACAGTATTTCCGCCGCCACCTTTATATTGCTTCATAGTGACTACACCATCACCAATACTCACTACTGGCGTGCCTGTAGGTGCCGCATAATCTACACCTGTATGTGGTCTAACAACTTTATATACAGGGTGTTTGCGAGCGTATGTGAATTTGGAGGAAATACGTTTATAGTTCAGCGGTGCTTTCAAGAATGCCTTACGCAAACTATTGCCTTCTGCATCAAAATAGTTGTGGATGTTGCCATCTTCAAACCAATAAGCCTCTTGCCACATGCGTGCATGGTAGAAGTCGGCTGCATAAATCCTGCCAATACCGATGCGTGTGCTATCTACATATTGCTCGTCGTAATATACGCGTATCGAGTCGCCTTTTTGTAGACCGAAGAAATCAATAGTCCATGCGTAGATATCGCTAAGTTCGAGTGCTAATTCTGCAGGCAGATCGTTTTTTACCATTGCATTCCATAAGCTAGACTCGATCACGACTTCTGCAGATCGTAGGCGATGTGTGATTTCTTTCTCAAATCGCTCCACGTGCATGCTATCGGTAAGATGCAGTACTACGGCTTCACGGATATTGGGCAGATAGATATAATAGTGCAAATGCTCTACACCAGCAGTATCGGTTTGAAATAGTGCATAATAAGTCTTACCAGGACGGATGGTACGCACATCAAATTCAGAACGTGGCATAAGGGTAATGCCATTGATTTGTTGGCGAGTGGCCCCCAAGCGATTGAGCATACCTCCAAGTGTTTCTCCGTCTTTGACTACGCAAGTATCAATACGAAAAGAATCAACAGGTAGTCCATACTCGTAACGAACAACAGGCTCCTGAGCTTGTTGTCCGTTGGTGTTGGTTTTAGCGCATGATGCTAACATCATTGCTAATACACCTAATATATATATATACTTCTTCAAACCTTACTAATACTAAACTTGAAAAATGTTAGGCGTTCTTCTTAGGGTATTTACGCACCCATGAATTCAATTTGAGCTTTACTACGCCGAGCAATGCCTCTGAGAAGATACCACCAGACATCTTGCTAGTGCCTAAAACACGATTGACAAAGATAATAGGTACTTCTTGAATCTTAAAGCCACATTTGTAAGAGGTAAATTTCATTTCGATTTGGAATGCATATCCTTTGAAACGAATTTTGTCCAACTCAATGGTTTCCAATACTTCACGGCGATAGCATACAAAGCCGGCAGTGGTGTCATGCACCTGCATGCCCAATACAAAACGCACATATTTACTAGCGAAATAGGACATCAATACGCGTCCCATTGGCCAGTTTACTACGTTTACACCACTCACATAGCGGCTGCCGATGGCTACATCTGCACCTTGGTTGGCACATGCATCATAAAGTTTGAGCAAGTCTTGAGGATTGTGTGAGAAATCTGCATCCATCTCGAAGATGTAATCATATTGGTGCTCAATTGCCCATTTGAAACCAGCGATATAAGCCGTACCCAAACCGAGTTTACCTGCACGTTCTACCAAATGCAGTTTGCCTGCAAACTTGTTGGCCATCAGATCTTTGACGATAGATGCAGTGCCGTCTGGTGAACCATCATCAATTACCAAAACGTGATATTCTATAGGCAATTCCATCACAGCAGTGATGATGGCTTCGATGTTTTCTTTCTCGTTGTAGGTAGGAATGATTACTAGATTTTTCATATCTTTTAGCGTATAATATTCTCGTTGAGTGTATAAACAATACTTGCTTTGGTGCGTTCTAGTGGTGTCACAAACAAATCTTCCCCAGGCATGATACCTTCCTCTAGCAGCAGATCTTTGATTGTGTTGAGTGCTACGTCAGGGTCGTTGTTTTCGTTGCTTAAGTGACAAAGAAACACGTTGCGCATTTCTGTATGCCAATTTTTAGCCAATAACTGTCCGCAAGTTACATTGCTTTGATGCCCTTTAGGCGATAGGATGCGCTCTTTCAAATAGGTAGGGTATGGACCGTTAAGCAATAACTGTTCATCATGGTTAGCTTCTATGACGATGTGATTAGCGGTCGCTAAATACATTTCCATGGTAGCATTAGGCTGTCCACAGTCTGTGGCAATCAAAAAGCGTTGTCCCAGATAATCAATCACATATCCTACACATTCCGTAGAGTCATGCGAAATGCCAAAGGTGTTGATTGTCATACCATTGAGATTCCATTCTTTGCCTTTTTCAAAGTAGCGTTGAGAAGTGCGCAATTTCTCACGTACACCATAATTACGATCAATGCCGTCATGAATGGCACGGGTAGAGTAGATGGGTAGGTGAACACGCTCTCCTAATGTGCCAACGGCACGAATATGGTCGGCATGGTCATGCGTAATAAGTACGCCCATGATATTGGCATAATCCAACCCCATCTCACGCAGATTCTTCTGAATCGTGCGTGCGGAGATACCAGCGTCAATCAAGATACCCCATTGATGGGTACCAAGATAGTAGCAGTTACCACTACTTCCGCTAGCAAAACTTCTGAATATGAGTTGGTTATCTATCATGTATGCACTTATTATTCCAAATTACACCAATTTGACCTGCAAAGGTAGTAAAAATTATGGATATATGCAAGTAAACTAGTGTTTTTTTGAAAAAAAAGGTGTACCACATCGGTACACCCTAAGTATGAATATTTATGCTGTTAATTGTGTGCTATTAACGAGTGGTAGTGATCACACAATCTTTGCAGGAATCAACTTCTCGCGAATCTTCACGTAGATGATGGTTTCTTTTTTAGCGAAAGCCGTTTGCACATAGCCCATGCCGATACCCACTTTAGTCGTAGGTAGCATAATGCCACTAGTCACATTACCAATCACATTGCCATCTGCATCGCAAATCTCGTATCCACAACGTGGGATTGCACGCTCTTGGCATTCGAAGTGTACAAGTTTACGTTTAACACCTTCAGCCTTTTGAGCAAGCAAATACTCCTTGTCGATAAAGTCTTTTGCGTCGAACTTGGTGATCCATCCCAATCCTGCTTCCAATGGAGAGGTAGTGTCGTCAATATCATGTCCATAGAGGCAGTACCATTTCTCCAAACGTAGGCTATCGCGTGCGCCCAATCCGATAGGTGCTAAACCGAATGGTTTGCCTACTTCGAAGAGTGCATCCCAGATCTGTTGGCTATGCTCTTTTGGGAAATACAACTCAAATCCACCTGCACCCGTATAACCAGTATTGCTGAGAATGACGCCTTGTACGCCTGCGAATGACCACTCACGGAAAGCGTAATAAGGAATCGCGCTCAAATCGGCGTCGGTAAGCAATTGGAGCATCTCTGTCGCCTTAGGACCTTGCACTGCCAATTGTCCGTAGCGGTCGCTAGCGTTCTCGAGCTGAACACCAAAGGTGTTGTGTTCGTTCACCCATGCCCAGTCTTTGTCAATATTGCCAGCATTGACTACGAGGAGGTATTTGGTAGTAGAATATTTGTAGATGATAAGGTCATCTACGATACCGCCTTTGCCGTTGGGGAAGCAGGTATATTGTGCTTTGCCAGCCTCCAGTTTGCTCACGTCGTTGGTGGTGATGTATTGTAGAAAATCCAATGCTTTCTCGCCTTTTACCCAAAATTCGCCCATATGACTTACGTCAAACACACCTACGCCTTCGCGGACGATCATGTGTTCTTGGTTGATACCCGTAGGGTATTGGATAGGCATGTTAAAGCCCGCAAAATCTGCCATCTTCGCTCCTAGAGCGATATGGATGTCGGTAAATGGAGTAGTTTTCATATATTCTCGCCTTTAAACTTTAATCCTTAAACTATCTTACAAATCACGCTTTTTGCACGATTTGCAAAATTACCTGCATCGCCTTTTCCATGGATGGGATAGGGAGATACTCAAATCGGCTGTGGAAGTTCACACCACCTGCGAAGATATTAGGGCAGGGGAGTCCCTCGAACGACAAGCGTGCGCCATCTGTTCCGCCGCGGATAGGTTGAACCTTAGGTGTAACACCAACCTCCTTCATCGCTTCCTCTACGAGGGTGACGATATGCATGACGGGCTCGACCATCTCGCGCATGTTGTAGTATTGATCACGGATTTCCACTTCCACGGTCCCCTCGCCATACTCTTGGTTGATCTTGCGTGCCAAGTGCTCGATCTCTCGCTTGCGGCTCTCGAAGCGAGCGCGGTCGTGGTCGCGGATGATATATTGCAAGGTGGTTTCCTCTACGCTACCGTTCATGGCAATGAGGTGATAGAAACCCTCGTAACCTTGTGTGTGCTCTGGTGTCTCCCAGCGAGGTAACATCGTTGCAAAGTGGTTTGCGATACGCATGGAGTTGATCATCTTGTGGTAGCCATAACCAGGGTGTACATTCACACCATGCACTTTCACTTTGCAGCCAGCTGCGTTGAAATTCTCATACTCCAACTCGCCTACTGCGCCGCCGTCCATTGTATAGGCGAAGTCACAACCGAATTTCTTGACATCAAAGTGATCCGCACCTTGACCGATTTCTTCATCAGGAGTAAAGCCCATTCGGATTTTGCCGTGCTTTATCTCAGGATGTTGAATCAGGTACTCGCATGCAGTAACAATCTCTGCCAATCCCGCTTTGTCGTCTGCGCCAAGTAAGGTTGTGCCGTCGGTCATAATGATATCTTGACCCTTATAATCCAATATTTCAGGGTATTTAGCTACCTCAAATACGATATTTTTCTCTGCATTGAGCACCACATCATTGCCATCATAGTTGTTGACGATATGTGCCTTCACATTCTTGCCGCTGGCATCAGGAGCGGTGTCCATATGAGCGATAAAGCCGATGGTAGGTTTGCCTTCTGCATTAGCGGGTAGGGTTGCCATTACATAGCCGTTCTCGTCTAATGTAACTTCTTGCATACCAATCTCTTTTAGTTCTGCAGCGAGATACTTAGCAAACTCCATCTGCCCTGGAGTGGAGGGTGTCATGTTGGTTTCTTCATCCGATGTGGTGCAGAAACTTACATACTTTAGAAATCTGTTTGTTAGTGTCATAGTACTATATTCATTTTGTTTATATCTTGTTGTTGCCATGCGAGGATATTGTCGCAGACATTCTCGCACATGGCGATGCGTCCTTCCCAAGTCCCTGTTCCCGTATGAGGCGAGAGCACTACATTATCCAATGTCAGCAGTTCGGGGTGAATTTGTGGCTCGTGCTCATACACATCCATCGCAGCACCCGCTATCTCACCTTCTTTGAGTGCTTTCACCAATGCCTCTTCATCTACATGTGCGCCGCGTGCGGTGTTGATGAGGTAGGCACTCTTCTTCATCATCTTCAGTTCTATAGCTCCTATTAGGTGCTTTACCTCAGGCGTGTAGGGTAGGTTCAAACTTACAAAATCAGCAGTCTCCAACAATTCTTCTTTAGAAACGTAGTGGATGGTTTCGGGATTCAGGAATCCGGACACTAATGTGGATTCATGTATCGGCTTGCGATTGTGGTACACAATGCGCATACCGCTTGCTACCGCTCTGCGTGCCAATGCCTGTCCGATGCGTCCCATACCAATGATACCCAAGGTCTTGCCATAGAGCGAGTGGCTGAGGTTATTCATCACGCCAAAGGGTTCGGCTTTGCCTTCTCGAAGCTTGCGGTCAAACTCCGCTGTGCGACGTGCCACATCGTGCATGAGGGCAAAAGCCAATTCGGCAGTAGGTTCGATGACTGGTTGTGGGGTGTTGGTTACACGAATACCGCGTTCGCGACATGCCTCAAGGTCGATATTATTGAAACCCACACCGAAGTTCGTTATTAGTTTGAGGTGAGGTGCCGACATAATCATCTCACGCGTCACGGGCTTGTCGAAAGTACTAACTAGTACTTCCGCCTCCTCTAATGGCGCATACAACATGTGTTGCTCCAATCGAGTAAAGCCTTCAGCAGGTAATGATGTGGTAAAAGCAATTCGCATAGCCGTATTTTTCAAAGGTGCAAAGGTAATGATTTTTTTGCAAATGTGCAAATCTTTAGGATAATGCGATGTGTGTGGTTGTTTTATTTCAAGATTTTTTGTTTTTGTTTGTATATGTGAAAAAAAAGTAGTATCTTTGCAGGCTGAATTGTGAATAAGAAATTTGTAATTTAATTTTTTGAATTAAAGATGAAGAATTTTGCATTGATTGGTGCTGCTGGCTATATCGCACCTCGCCACATAAAGGCGATCGCTGATACTGGCAATAATCTATTGGTGGCTTATGATAAGTTTGATTCTGTAGGTCGTTTAGATTCAAGTTTTCCAGAGTGTAGTTTTTTTACTGAAAATGAGCAGTTTGATCGTTTTTGCTCGAAGCAAATGCGTACAGATAATCCATTGTCATGGGTAAGTATTTGTACACCCAACTACACACATGATGCATTCATTCGCTATGGTTTACGATTGGGGTGCAATGTGATCTGTGAGAAGCCTTTGGTGTTGAATCCATACAATATCGATAACTTGGTTGAATTGGAGCAAGAGACTGGTTGTGAGGCATATACGATTCTGCAATTGCGTTTGCATGATAAGATTGCTGCATTGCGTGAGAAGGTTAAGAATGGTCCAAAGGATAAGATCTATGATGTGGATTTGACATATATTACCAGTCGCGGTAAGTGGTATTATAGTTCTTGGAAGGGCGATATTCATAAGGCAGGCGGTATAGCAACGAATATTGGTGTGCATTTTTATGATATGTTGCAGTGGATATTTGGTGCGGTGAAGAAGAATGTGGTGCATGTGATGTCGTTTGATCGTGTGGCAGGTTATTTAGAGTTGGAGCATGCGCGTGTACGCTATTTCTTGAGTATCAATTCAGAATGTCTTCCTGCTAATGCCGTACAAGGCGAGAAGAAAACTTATCGTACCTTGTCCATTGATGGTGAAGAGTTTGAGTTCAGCGCAGGCTTTACAGAGTTGCATACCGAGAGTTATAAGCAGATATTGGCTGGCAATGGTTTCCGCATTTCGGAAGCCCGTCCATCAATAGAAATCGTGAGCGATATTCGTCATGCAACACCAATCGGGTTGGTAGGCGATTATCATCCGTTGGCTAAATTGCCATTGGCAACTCACCCATTTGGATGGGATGAGAAGAGATAATTATAAATTAAGAATTTTGAATGAAGAAGTAAGATGAGGTTGCGAGCCTATTTGATACTTATGTTGAGTTTGCTGATGGCGTCCTGCGTGACGAGCAAGAAGGTGAACTTGATGCAAGAAGCTGGTAAAAAAGGGATACCTGAGTATGCAGATACGCTGTCATATGAGGACTATGAGATGCGTATTGGTGATCGGTTGTATGTGTATGTGTATTCGGTGGATGAGCGTATTAGCAATATGTTTAATCCATCAAGAAATAGTAGTATTATCCGTCAACAGATACGTAGTGGTTTGAATACTACTGGTTCATACGATTTGTACACGTATTTGGTGTTAGAAGATGGAACGATTGATTTCCCAACCTTAGGGCATCTTCCCGTTCGCGGTAAGACAACTCGCGAAGTAAAACTCTTGATTGAGAAAGAGTTATCGGCATATATCAAGGGTTATGGCGACTACCAGATGATTTCCGTAGAGGTGAATATTGTTCGCCGTACGTTTAGTGTGATTAGCGATCGAGGTAGTGGTGTGTTGTCAATGCCAAAAGAGAAAGTAACGGTATTTGAGGCTTTGGCTATGGCTGGCGATATTGGTGATTTTGGTGATCGCAGCAAAGTGCGTATTGTTCGCGAGATTGAGGGACAAACCAAGGTGATGACTTTTGATTTGCGTTCGGAGGATATCATTAATTCGGAATATTACTACATTGAGCCTAATGATGTGATTTATATCCAGAAGATTAAAGGGCAGAGCTTTGGCATTAACTCAGCAGCGACTACGGTCAGTGTGGTGGCAACGACATTGGCGTTTGGCGGTTTTGTGTATGCATTGGTCGCACGAATAATGAATGCTGTAGAGGAAGGAGGTTCGAAATGAGACTGATAGTGAGACATTTAGGTATTGCGTTCTTGCTGGGAATGTTGATGACAAGTTGCTATGGCTATCGCCAAGTGGGATTGTTGCAAGAGCGCGATGATTTGCCTCAATACGATTCGGTGGCATACCAACCTTATCGTTTGCAGGTGAATGATGAGATTATTTATCGTGTGATAACGATGGATGAGACATTGGCAAAAACTTTGTCAAGTAATGAAAATACAAACTCACAATATGCCAACTCATACCGTATCTACTCTGACGGTACAGTGGATATTCCATTCTTGGCGCCAGTAAAATTGGCTGGTTTGACTGAATTGGAGGCACAAGATACATTGCGCAAAGCTTTCCGTGAGATTATTCCAGATGCTGATGTCAAGTTAGCTATGTATAATAAGCGTTTTACGGTGATGGGTGATGCGCGTTCGGGCGTATATAATATATATAAGGAGCGTATGACCATCTTCCAAGCTTTGGCGATGTCTGGGGATTTGATGAATTCGGGTGACCGCCGTCATGTGCGTATCATTCGTCCTCGTGGTAGTGGTGAGCCTATGGTGATGGAATTTGATATTCGTCCGAATTCGATTATCAATTCGGAGTATTATTATGTGTATCCAAATGATTTGATATATGTTAGCCGCGACAGCGGAAGTTTCTATAAACAAAGCAGTTATAGTTCGTTCTTAGCATTGATAACGAGTTCTGTATCGTTGCTGATAACGGTGTTGAACTATATTCCTGGTTTGTGGTAAACAATAATTAGTAATTTACGAAAAATAGAATAGTATGGCGCAAAATGATGTACAACCTCAAGTTGTGATGCCTTTTGAGGAGGAGAAGTCGAATTTTGATATCATGGAGTGGGTACTCCGCATAATTCGTCATTGGTATTTGTTTGTAATAGCTGGTGTAATCGCTTTTTCATTGGCTTATTTGAAGAATAAGAGTGTGATTGAGCGCTACCTTACAACTGGTACGATGATTATCCAAGAATCGGGTGGTAGCGTTTATGGAGCGCAATCGCTAATGCATGGCTTCGGTGTGGAAGCTGGTTATAAAAACGTGAATAACCAATTGATTATCATGGGTAGTTACGACTTGATACGTCGTACAGTGGACTCACTTCCGTTTATGAATGTGGAGTATATTACCCAAGGTCGTTTTAAGACTCGCAATATCTATCGCAATACGCCAATCATCGTGGAGTATGCTCGTCTGGAACCTACAGCGTATGAGCATTTGTTCAAGTGCGAAGTGTTGGATGGCGGAAAATTGCAGATAACGACCACCACCGAAGATTATGACTTCTTATATACCACTCAATATGGTAAAGAATTGCAAACTTCCTTGTTCACTGCCACCATATGGCCTACCGATATGATGATGCGTGAGGGGCAGCATATCTATTTCCGTTTTCGTAGTACAGGAAGTCTGACGGAAGAGTTCTCGTCTCGTCTGCAATTGAATTTCTTGACAGAGCAAAGTACCGTCTTGGGTATTCAATTGGTGAGTGAAACTCCTGCTCGTGATAGGGATTTTATTGATAAACTCTGTGAAATCTACCTCTTGCAGAATGTTGAGCGCAAGAACATGGTAGCTGATAAGTCAATTGCATTTATCAACCAACAGTTGGAGGTGCTACAAAAGAGTTTGACTGTCAGCGAGAGTGCCATGACTGGCTTCCGTCAAGAGAATCGATTTGTGGATGTAGGTTCTTATGCAGGTGAATTGATGGGACGAGTGAGCGTATATGACCAACAGCAAATGGCATTGCGCTTGAAAGAGACCTATTTGGATTATTTGTCTAACTATTTAGATAAAAAGATTGAGCAAGGCTCAGTAGTTGCCCCTGCATCTTTAGGTTTGAACGAGCCAATGTTGATGCAACTGGTACAACAATTAAACGACTTGCATATCCAACGTGGTGATTTGAGTGAAAAAAATGTATATTATGCGAAATATACAAGCGATATTGACAATGTGAAGTTGGCTATTTCAGAGGTGGTTTCTTCAATGCGTACTTCATTGGAAATTGAGAAGAAAGATTTGCAATACCGCATGCGCGATGTAGAGCGTGAGATTCAATCATTGCCAGAAAAGGAATTGCAGATGGTTGCCATCGAGCGTAACTACCGTATTGATGACAACTATTACACGTTCTTCCTCCAAAAACGTGCTGAGGCTGAAATCCAGAAAGCAGGTAACACCCCAGATAGTGAGGTGATGGATAAAGCACGTACTACCTATGCGATGAATAGCAAGGAGAAACGCAAGAACATGATGACCTATCTGGCTATCGGTTTGATTATTCCATTGTTGCTATTGGTGTTATCTGAATTGCTCAATAATAAGATTCGTACACCAAAAGAGGCTGAGAAACTGAGCGATTTTGATTTGCTGGGTAGTTTGCGTCATGTGAAATCGCAAAATCCTACATATGCGCGTAATCATCCTCGTTCAAGTTATGCCGAGATGCTACGTACAATAAGAACGCGAATTGAGTTTAAGTTGCTCCGAAAGACGAATATGACGATTACTGTCACTTCTACTCAATCGGGCGATGGAAAGACATTTATCAGTACCAACTTAGCATCATTGTACTCAATGAGCGGTCATCCAACCCTATTGATGGACTTGGATATTCGTAAGCCAAACGTACACGAAAAGTTAGGTATACCTGCGCCAAAAATAGGTGTAACCAATTATCTGATAGGTGATTGTGAGTTGGAAGATATCATTATTAAGAACGAGAAATTGGGATATGACGTCATACCTGTAGGTACGATTCCACCTAACCCAGGTGAGTTGATTCGTAGCGAGAAATTGACTGACCTGCTTAATAAATTACGTGAGCGCTATGTATATATCGTATTGGATTCATCGCCAGTAGGTATTGTACCAGACGCATTGTCTTTGATTGAACAAACCGACTTGACACTCTTCGTGTTGCGTTGTATGGAGACCAATAAATCGTTCGCAAAGCAGACATTGGAAACATTGGCTATTAACCATAAAGAGAAAATCAATTTGATTCTCTCTGATATACCAGTAATGAAGTCTGGTAGAGGCTATGGCTACACCTACGGTAGTTACGGTTACGGCTATGGTTATGGTTACGGCTATGGATATGGCTACGGCGAAGGCAAGAACAAACGTTCATATGGTGCTATTGATTATATCCGTACGCGTGTAAGCAAGCGAAAGGACGAACCTACTCATAAATATATCGACGACGAGGAGGAAGCATAACACGTGAAGTTTATCGGTATCATACCCGCACGCTATGCCAGTTCAAGGTTCCCAGGAAAACCATTGGCAGATTTAGGCGGTAAGCCTATGATACAGCGTGTATATGAACAGGCTTCTAAAGCGCTTGATAATGTGATCGTTGCTACAGATGATGAGCGCATTTATCAGTGTGTCAAGGCCTTTGGCGGACATGTGGTAATGACTTCATCCCACCATGCTTGTGGCACCGATCGCGTGCAAGAAGCCTATACCATTGCTCGACAAACAGCAGATTGGGTTGATCATCAAACGGTGGTGGTAAATATCCAAGGTGATGAACCTTTCATCCAACCATCTCAGATTACTGCCTTGATGGATTGTTTCTCCGATGCAGATACTGAAATTGCGACCTTGGTGCATCCCTTCACATCGCAGAATACATGGGATGATTTGGCTAATCCCAATTACGTGAAGGTAGTCGTGGCAGCAGATCGGAATACTTCTTTTCTTGGTAAGGCGGTGTATTTCTCGCGCAGCGTTGTGCCCTATTTGCGTGGGGTAGAGCAGTCGGAGTGGTTGCGCAAGGGGCAGTTCTATCGCCATATAGGTATGTATGCTTATCGAGCTGATGTACTGCAACGCATTACACAACTCCGTCAAACGCCATTGGAATTGGCGGAATGTCTTGAGCAGTTGCGTTGGCTGGAACATGGCTTGACCATCAAAGTAGCTGAATGTCATACCGTTTCGATAGGAATAGATACTCCGCAAGACTTAGAGAAAGCAATCGAATATTTACAAAAAGAGCAATAGAATTCTATTGCTCTTTTTCTTCTTCATACACGAATCGTAGGTTGTCCACCCACAGTGTGTTACCCTCGTAGGCTCGGAATACGCCTGCATCGCTGGATGAGATATACATCACGATATGCGTTGGTTCGTCTATGCTCCAACCCACTTCTTCTATTTTGACCATCTTCCCTTTGGAATTGCGGGTCATCATATCCCGATTGTTCAGGCGTTCATATTCTTGATAATCGGGATCATTGGTGATGTTGCCCCAGCGGATGGGAATCTCGTGATTGTTCACCCATTCAGGAATCGTACTGCATATCCGTTCGTAGGCAGTGCCTACACGACGGGCATATATCTTACCTGTCTCCTTGTCTTCCCAGCGGTGTTGCAGATAAATAAAGATTACCGCGCAATCATGTCCAGCTACTACCTCTGGTTTGTTCCTCTCGGTGGTAATCAGACTATCCGAATCAGCTATCCGTGCCTTATAATCAAGCATGAAGGCGATGGGGTGTTTGGTAAATGGCGTACCAAAATCAATGGCTGTATAGGGTTTGCTCTTGGCCTGAATACCCAGTGGCTCCAGGGCTTGTCCCATATATATGGTGCCAGAAACCATTGCATAGATATCACCGATATTGACATGCGAGAGTACATTCTTCAATCGGCAGCAGTAGCCATATCCACGTGGTTCTGGTTCCACCGATCTCTCCATCGCAGTCTCAATACCCATAAATCGTGCATACGTCGCACTGCACCCCCAGGGGTTGCCTTCTGCTGGCACATATGCTTGGTTGTCCCTTATCGTGTCTTGAGGCGCGATGGCATACAGTGTCTTTGTCTGACCGCCAAGAATCTTCGACTCTTTGACATAACGCACCAACCATTGATCCATGTCGCCATAGACCACAGGCTCTATCGTGCGTTCTGCATAGAGTAGGTTAGTGAGCAATAGCAAACTAACTAACCAAACTTTTCTCATAGCAAACTAAATGCCACATCCATCATGTGGGTGAAACTGTTTTGACGTTCTTCGGCAGTAGTCGCCTCACCAGTCAGGATATTATCCGATACCGTACAGATTACCAGCGCTTTGTTGCCACTGCGTGCAGCGTTCATATACAGTGCAGGTGCTTCCATCTCCACTGCCAAAACGCCCATGTTGATCCATTTGTCGTTGTGCGCATTCTCGGTGTAGAAGGTGTCAGATGAGAACACATTGCCCACTTTATAGCGGTAGCCAAATTTCTCAGCAGCTTCGGCTGCGCGGCGGCATAGATCGAAGTCGGCAATAGGTGCGTAGGTACCTGGCAATTCGTATTGCGCTGCATAATTGCTGTTGGTGCAAGCACCCATAGCAATGACCAAGTCGCCTACATTCAAATCCTTGTGGATGCTACCCGAACTGCCCACACGGATAATGGTCTTTACACCGTAGAAGTTGTACAACTCATAGGTGTAGATACCAATCGAAGGGATACCCATGCCGTGTCCCATCACGCTCACACGTTTGCCGTTGTGGGTGCCGGTAAAACCGAGCATACCGCGTACATTATTAAATTGCACTGGATTTTCCAAATATTTCTCTGCCATCATCTTTGCGCGTAGTGGATCACCTGCCATGATGACTGTCTCGGCTATTTCGCCGTACTGTGCTCCAATGTGTGGTGTAGGTGTATTCATAGTCATTTTGAATTTATAAATTATGAATGATATATAATTTCAGCGGCAAAGGTACAAAAAAAAATGCACAAATACAAAAAAAACGAGCAAAAGTTTATTTTTAGGCTCGTTTTCTCTGTATTTGGGCTGCGTGGAGTGGCAGTAGCTTCGGTGTTCCCACGGATTTCACTGATTTGCACTGATCTTCTTTGCTATCCGTGTTAATCCGTGAGATCAGTGGGAATGTAAAAAAAGTGTTATTAAATCCCTTTCTTTCCGCTTTCTTTCTCGAAACTACCTCGTTACCACTTCGATACCAATCCATTACCATCCAATACTTTCCCCGTACTTTGCTACCTATCTCTCGGCGTTCATTCGCCGAGTATCCCCCGCCTCTACACCCTACACTCTACACTTTACACCCTACACCTTTCACTTTTCCCCTTAAAAATTTGCATATCCGCAAATTTTGTTGTACCTTTGCAGCGCGAAACCCAACTAAGGGATGTCTGCGTTTTTGACAACATTGGACAATACTGAACAATGTTGAACGATGCTGAACTACGGATAGGGGTTTTGCAGACATATTAAAAAGGCGTTTATTGCGCTCTGTTCTGGCGGTTTGAAATCTCGCAAATTTCAGGAATAATCAGGACTTAGCAACGATAGATGCCCTACGGGATATAGAATATCCCTCTTGTGCCTGTTATGGTACGTCTTTTGCGTATATACGTATGCGCACACGCGTACCTTAACTAATAAATAGCACGGAGAATATTTATATTCGGCGTGGGCTTCGCGTTGTCAGTTCTATTATTCTGGGCAATGCGAGAGCCTCAAACCGTGGAACTGGCAAATAGCAAGTTTCACGCTTTTATTTTGTGTCTAATTGGTTGAAAAAAACTCATATTAGATGAGCTTAATGTTAATATTAACTAATTAAAAACACAAAACAATGAAAAAAATTCTTTTATCAATCCTCGCAGTAGGAATGTTTGCATCATGTGGAAGCCAAAAACAAATTCAACAAGTAGCGCAAAATCCAGGCTATCAACGCACTGCTATTGAGATTCCATGTGCAGAGAATGGTTTTGATGATGCTGATTATTACCGTGGAACAGGTACCGCAACAGCTGTTAATCAACAAAATGCACGCCGTACAGCATTACAAAATGCTAAGGCTATGGTACGTGAGAAATTAGGTGGTTTTGTTCAAGGATTATCTACTGATTATAGCCGCAATGTAGCGGGTGAAGCACAGGCTGCTAAAGTACAAAGCATTATTGAAGGTGAGTTTGCAACTTTGGTAGAAAAAGAATTAAATGATGCACAACAAACCTGTGAAAAAGGTTTTGTTTTGCAAGATGGTTTGTTTGAGTATTGGGTTGCTATTCAAATCCCAAAGCAACAATTGATTGAAAATTTGACTAGTCAATTGAGCCGCAATGAAGAACTCGAAATTGAATTTAACCGTGAAGAGTTCCGCAAATTTGCAGAGGATAAGATGAAACGTATGCAAGCAGCCCAAGGCAAATGAGAAAATTAGTAATAGTCATACTTACATTGGTTTGTGCCTTTTCATTGGAGGCACAAACCAATGCCTCTCGTCCTTCTTGGTTAACACGTCTGCCTAAAGCACCTAGAAAAGCAATGTATTATTATCGAGTGACTACAGCAGAGGCGAGAACATACGATCAAGCTTACGCCAAAGCCTTTGCTACGGCAATTCAGGAGAGTCGTTGGAAGTTGGGCGTGGCTGTGGATCTCAATACCTCCGAACAGGAGCAGACGCAAGATATCATCAATAATATCAACGTTCAACCATCACAAGTGCGATTGCAACTTAACAAGGCATGTGAGTATATTGAGAATAGCACTGTCAATATGAATATTCGTGTGTCTATCTTGTGGCAGGTAGCGCGCTATGGTAACGTGGATCCACAATTCGATGACTTTACTGATTGTGAATAATTTATAAATAACATAACTCTATCTATGCAAATGAGAAGATGGAGTAATATAAAATAATTAGTAATAATGAAAACACAATTTTATATAGTTCTTTTATCTCTTTTGTTTGGAGTTGCTCCTATTTATGCGCAAACTCGTAAAGATATTAAGGAGGCAGAAACAGAACGTTGGAAACAACAACAACGTCAAGAGGCGGAAATTTCAGAATTGCGTCATGACATACGTAAGGCTAATCTACTTAGTGAACAAGCTGCTATGAATGCGCAAATAGACGCTCAAAAGAAAGCGGAAGAAAGAGCTAAAGAAAAGGCTCGTGAAGAAGCTGCAAAAGAGGTGGTAGATAATATGCCATGTGGAGAATATTTTAGCACCAAAGAAGTGCTCCGTGCTATGGCTTTTGGAGAAGATTATGATCAACAATTTGCAATAGATATTGCTCGTTCAGAGGCTCAATATGCACTGGCATCTCAAATTAGTTCATATGTTCAAGCACTCCATTCTCACTACAATAAATCATCTCGTATTAGTGGAAGCGGAAGACCTACTTCACGCGAATCAAGTAGCCGCATAGAACAGATGATTAATACTTCTGTAGATCAAGCGATAGGATATCGTATCATATGTCGAAAATCAACATCATATATCTTGGATGGTGAAAAATTGTACAAAGGTTATGTGGCAATTGAGATAGATGCTGACGAGATTCTTCAACCTCTTTACGATGGCATGCAGGCAGATCAGGAGTTAGAATTAGATCTAGATTACGAAAGGTTCAAAGCAGAGTTAGAAAAAATGTTGTCGCAAAATTGATGCTACGTTTAGTGCTTAGGAGGTATGTTTGATTACTATTCCTAAGCACTATCATGCCGAGTGTACTTATGATTTTGGTATAATTAAAAATGTCGGATAGGATATTATAAAGTGCGGATACGTTAAAGTCGTGTATAAAATGAAAAAAGTTTTATTATTCATTGTATTATTTCTTGCACAAATAAATTGTGTTGCAGAAGAAATTCAAGTAGCAATGCTCGAACCATTGGCTACAACTGCTAATGTGAAAATGATTGAGAAACAAATGATTCGTGGTGAAATGGTCAAAGCTATTGCGTCACAATCGGGTTATGCAGCTTTTTCACGAACGGACATTGACCAAATCATGCAGGAACATAATTTCCAACAATCAGGAATGGTGGACGATTCTACTCGGGCTAAATTAGGTGCTATGCATGGTGTGGACTTTGTGTGTATTATGAAAATCACCAAAGAAGAAAATTATTATTATTTAGAAGCTAATTTGGTAAATATAGAGACTGGAAAAATCTCTAATCCTGCCACACAATATGGCGAATTGCAAAATGGGAGTTTAGGAAATCTATTTTCTGCTTGTAAAGCATTGGCAGGTGAGTTGGTAGGGCGTCAAAATCAATCCACCTATAGACCATATACTCCTTCATATTCATCATCATCTTCTTCTTATCCTTCATACTCTTCCTCATCCTCTTCCTCATCATCTTCGCCAACATCCTCGTCGTCCTCCTCTTCCTCATCATCTTCTTCACCGACCTATTCCTCATCACCTTCTTCATCACGTAGCCAATCAACAGCAGCAACTCCTTCAACTCCATCTTATGCTTCTGCCAAAATAGAAAGTTGTAGTAGTCAAGTGAAGGCTGAGATAGTGAGTTGTAGCCGTAGTGGATCCAATGTGATATTCACCTATCGTTTAACCAATCTTGGATTGGGAGGTGTAAATATCCAAATTAAACCTGCCGAAAACTATACAGGTGCTTCTGTTATTTTTGATGACTCAGGCAATTCGTACAATCGCCAATATATGACATTTCGCAATCAAGGCAATGCTTGGAGTAATGCCATTGGAGTCGCTTTTCCAGAAGATCTGCCTTGTACAGGTACTGTAACCGTGCAAAACGTCCCTAAATCAGCAACCACTTTGACCATAAAATTGGGTGTATGGATTAATCAAATAATGGGAAATACATACATATCATTTAAGAATGTTCCAATTTATTAAGATAATAAAAACGAAAATATGAAACGACTATTAACAATTTTTCTTTCACTTTGCTGCTTGTCTGCAATCGCGCAGACAGAAGTCAAAAAAGTTGCCATTCTTGAAACGGTGGACAAAATGGGCAATGTGCCTTATGGGGTGTTGCTGCAAGTGCGAAGTAGTTTAACCTATGCTATCTCCAGCAATGCGGGTTACGAGGGCTACGACCGTGTGGATATGGCTGCCATTACTGGCGAGCAGAATTTCCAACGCACAGGTATGGTGAGTGATGAACAAATCAAGCGTTTGGGCGAGATGACGGGCGCAGCGTATGTGCTGATTGCAGAGGCAGCCATCTACGATGACCAAAACATCATCATCGCAGCCAAGATTCTGGATGTAGAAACAGGCGGCGTGATGAGTAGTACCCCTCCTGCTGTGGCTCCTAAAGACCCAATGAAAATGGCAGAGGCATGTATTCGATGCTCTCAAACATTGGTTGGTGGCAAAATGCCAACCCGCACAACCACCACTACCACTTATTCCCAAACGGGCTATGCTTCGCAACCTACTCCCGCTGCTAATCAGGATTTTACCGAAACCGCTTGGGGTATCAATATGAAGATGATTTGGGTAGAAGGCGGTGATTTCCTCATGGGCTGCACTTCCGAGCAAGGTAATTGCGAATCCGATGAGCAAAATGTTCGCCGTGTCACGGTGGACGGCTTCTATATCGGTATGCTCGAAGTTGCCCAATCCCAATGGGAAAAGGTTGTAGGTACATCTATCTCTCAACAACGAAATAAAGCAAATTCTAGTTGGTCGCTTTATGGCGTAGGTCCAGACTACCCAATGTATTATGTGAGTTGGGATGAGGCAATGGAGTTCTGTCGTTTATTGAGCAACAAGACAGGTCGCACCTATACCCTGCCTACTGAGGCACAATGGGAATATGCGGCTCGTGGAGGCAATAAGAACGAAGGTGCTAAGTACGCAGGTAGTAATATGATTGATGCGGTGGCATGGTACACCGACAACAGCGGTAGCAGTACCCATATCGTGGGCTCAAAACGCGCGAATGCTTTGGGCATTTATGATATGTCGGGTAATGTATGGGAATGGTGCAAAGACTGGTATGCCAATTCGTATGTCAGCTACGACACCAACAACCCTGTAGGTCCTTCGTCGGGGTCCGGCCGCGTGAGTCGGGGCGGTAGCTGGATCAGCACTGCTTCCCGCTGTCGCGTGGCCTCCCGTAGCGGCAGCTCTCCTGGCTATCGCGGCCACTACCTTGGGTTCCGTGTTGTTCTTCTCCCTTAGTTTATTGCAGTCCGTTTTTGCCATAAGCTAATCAAAGCAATACAGCGAGGCGGAGTGGGTGAGGGACGAAGCCCAAACAACGCCGAGAAAGTATTGCTTTGATAAAAAAACGAAAAAGATATGCAAGTGAAATTATTTACCATTCCACTATTTGACAACGAAACCGAACTGAATGAGATGAATGGCTTTTTGCGTGCGCAAAAAGTACTGACCATTGATAAACAGTTTGTTTCGGTTGGCGAAAATGCATATTGGTCATTTTGTGTTACTTATCTGCAATTGTCTAAGCAATCTACTATGGCTCAAAATGCGCAACGCCAAAATAAGATTGATTACAAAGAAGTATTGGATGTAGCCACATTTGCTGTATTTTCTACTTTGCGCACAATCCGTAAACAAATTGCAGAAAATGAAGCGGTTCCTGCATACGCAGTTTTCACAGATAGTGAATTAGCCGAAATAGCAAAATTGGAAAATATAGATGTTGCTCATTTGCAATCTATACAAGGAATAGGGCAAAAGAAAGCAGAGAAGTATGGGCAGGTACTGTGTGAACAGTATCGTTTGCAAATGGGATTAGCAGAGGAATGAAGCGCGTTGGCTTTTTAATAGAGCAAATAGCGGATGTGGACAATCTGCGCCTTGCTTTTTATAAAGCGCAGAAAGGAAAACGCGGAAAAAGGGAGGTTATAGAATATCGTAATAATTTGCAGCAAAACCTGAAGTTATTGCATGAAAAGGTATTGAGTGGTGAAGTGCAGGTGGGAGAATATCACTTGTTTAAGATATTTGACCCCAAAGAGCGTGTGGTATGTGCTGCTCATTTTAATGAAAGGGTATTGCACCATGCCATCATGAATGTATGCGCTCCTTATTTTGATAAGCATTTTATTGCTACTACTTATGCCAATAGAGAAAACAAAGGCGTATATAAAGCATTGGAGTTGGCACATTTAGCCACGGCACGGCATATGTTTGTGGCAAAATTAGATGTTAGAAAATACTTTGATACTATCAACCACGCTGTGCTCAAGCAATTGTTGAAACGACTATTTAAGGATAAATGTTTGTTGCAACTATTGGGAAGAATCATTGATTCATATTCCGTGGAAGAGGGTAGAGGGTTGCCGATTGGTAATTTAACGAGTCAGTATTTTGCCAATTATTATTTGTCGGGGCTTGATCATTATGCGAAAGAGGTGTTGGCTGTACCAGTATATATCCGCTATATGGACGATATTCTGCTGTTTGGCGATGATAGGAAACGCTTGCAAGAGCAAGTAAATGCTGTGATTCATTATGCTTCAGAATGTTTGCACTTGCAGATGAAATCGCCCATTGTGCAACCAACAAGCATACCTATCGCCTTTTTGGGCTATCGGTTGAAAACGAATTATATTGGTTTAACCCAGCGTAGTCGCAAGCGTTTTGAGAAGAAATATGGTCATGCGGTAAAGATGTGGGATAAAGGTCGTTGGAGCGAGGAAATGGTGCAGGCACATGTATTGCCAGTGCTTGCTTTTGTACGATATGCATACACTAAGAAATATAGACATGTGATACTTGAAAAGGTTGAAAATCGTCGGGGTCCAACCGCGTGAATCGGGGCGGTAGCTGGAACAACACTGCTTCCAACTGTCGCGTTGCCAACCGTAACAACAACTCTCCTGGCAATCGCAACAACAACCTTGGGTTCCGTGTTGTTCTTCTCCCAAAGCTTATGGCGAAGATGGATGTCTGCAATAAACAGATTTTCTCACCTATCTAACTGTTAGATAAAATGATATTGTTAGATAAAACGAACGGTATTATACCGCCGAAAGAGAGTGTTGGTAGGTCAATGGATATTGATTCGAAGACTCAATCTTTATACAACTTTACTCAACGGAGTAATAATATAAATAATCGTTCTTTGACATATTGAATATTTCTATCTATTGCGGTACGATTTTTGTAGCAAACTGGTAAAAATCATGCAAATCGCACAAATTATTTGCATTTTTCCAAATAATTGTGTATCTTTGCAGCGAAATTGAGGATACTACTATGTCTAATCAAGATTTTTGGCATTCAATACAACAAATCATCAACAATAAGTTTGATGCGGAAGGTCTTGCTAAATTGGAATACTATGCAGAACAATTTATCAGCAACAAGTTGGTTTATCAACGATTTTCACCGTTCGAACAGCATGGCTGCGCAACGGGAGGTGCAACGCATGTCATTGCAACCTTGCTCGCGGGAGCAGAAGTTGATGCAGATAGCCTCACTGCGCCAATCGGCAGTTTCAAAAGAGAACAGCAATGCGCAGAGGCGCAAATGGAACGGATAAAGCAGTGGGCTATTGCTACAAACTGCTGGATTGATAATGTGGACACAACATTATCTAATCTATTAGGAGAACAAATAGCAGAAGGTGGCGAAGCACATGTGTATGATCATGGCACTACGCTAATAAAAATCATAGGATTGGATTATTATATACAACCTGTTTTAGCGTTAGACCGTATCAGTTTGCATAATGCATTTTTTCCTGAGACTCGCTTGAACGTTATTGGATTTGGATATTCCAATGATGGTGCATTTCAGATTGTAGTCGAACAACCATTTATTCATGGTAGTTCTATGACCGATGAGGAAATTGCAGCGTATGCGAAGGCAATGGGCTTTGAACTACGTAATGCTCGTAATTGGACATTCGCAACACCAGAGATTTATCTGAGTGATTTGCACGATGAAAATGTTATTCGCTCAAAGGACGGCAACATTTTTGTAATAGATTGCGACATTCGCATCAATACACCCGAACTCAAGCAAGGTGGTGTTCGCACACTAACAAACGAGATAATATTCTTAGCAGAATAAGGCAGAAACTTACCTACCCATTAGATAGGACTGGCATAGAGTAATCTATGCCGTCTTTTTTTTATTAGAAATATTCAATACCAAGAACCCAAAACGAATAACAAAAACATCAAACCTATGAAGAAAATCATTTTGACAACCTTGGTCTGTTGGGCGATGAGTGCCGTTAGTGCTTTTGCTCAAATGCCGCCTACATGGAGTGACTACGACATGCGGCAATTGGAGTACCCCGACAGCGAGTATTTTACAGGTTACGCCGAAGGTACTCCCATGACTGGCGAACGCCAAGAGGTGGCTACCCAACGCCTCAAAGACGCAGCGCGTGTGGAAGCATTGTCCACTATTCGTGTGCACGTGAAGAACAACACCACTAACAATGCGCTCAGCCAAACACTTCGTTCCTCTGAAGGCACATTCCGCCAATCTATGCGCGAGTTTGCATCCTCTACCACCACTTCTGTGGATATAAAAATCCCCGGATTGCAGATTGAAGCATGGCGCGACCTACAAACAGGCACTATCGCGGCCTTTGCCTATGTGAAGAAAAGTACACTAATCCGTCAATTAGAGAAGCAAATCACGGTAGCACTCACCAAAGTGGAGATGTCGCTCGACCAAATTGATCAACTCATTGCCACAGGACAGAAACTACAAGCACGCAGCGCAGCGGAAAAAGCATTGCCATTGTTCGCTGAAGTGGACGAGGCACAAAAACTATTGGTGGCAGTAGATGCTGATGCCACCGAAGAAACACTTATGCTTCCCGAAACGCGCCAATTGCAGCAGCGCCTCATGGCAATGGTGGCACAACTCAAGAATGCACTTACAATCTGTATTCAGTGCGATGCCAGTATTTTTGGTACCAATTACCCTACGTTGTCATCCACCCTACAAGGGCATTTGAGCAAGTTAGGATGTAATTTTGTGAGCGATCCAAGTACAGCCGACTGGGTAGTAGACATCTCTGCACAAGCTCGTGAGTATAACACGATGACTATGGGCAATGTGAGTACATATTTTGTGTATGTAGATGCTAATGTGTCTGTTACAAAGACTGCTACAGGTCAACGTGTGTATGAAAATATGTTTACCGAAAAGGGAGGACACACTCACAACTACGAGCAAGCAGCACGCGATGCGTATAAATACGTAACACCCAAAATTTGTCAAGTGGTGGAAGAGCAAGTGAAGCAATAAGAATGCTGTAGCATCACTTTCAGCACCCCTATAGTACATTGAGGCAATGGAAAGTGAAAACGGGAAACTGAGTTTCACCGAACTACCACCCATGAACCTCGCAGTGGTAATGAAGTGATTTCGAAGGGCACCGTCAGCCAGATTTCGTCTATGACTAAAGCACTTATTCCGCCAAATTTCATGCTTTTTGAACAAAAAAACACAAAAAATACACTTTTTTTGTAGCATATACTTGTGTATATCAGATAATTATTGTACCTTTGTCCGAAAATTAAGTGCTACTTTAGATTTGTCCAATTATGTACAGCAGAACATTAGAAGCAGAACTGATTCGCCTGTCAGGATTTTTTAGAGTACTGACTATTACAGGACCTCGCCAATCTGGAAAAACAACACTAAGCAAAAAAGTTTTTCCAGAGTATCATTATATTAACCTTGAAGATGAAACAACGCGAGCCGAATTAGAATTAGACCGTAAGGAGTATCTACAGAAATATCGTAAAGGACTGATTATAGATGAGGTGCAAAATATGCCAGAGATTTTCTCTGTGGTGCAAGTGATTGTAGATGAATACAGCGATGCACACTTCGTACTCACTGGTAGCAACAACTTTCTGCTCATGCAAAAGATTACTCAATCATTGGCAGGAAGAACAGCTGTGCTTACATTGCTGCCATTCGCTATCAATGAACTAACGAAAGAAGACCGTTCTGTAGATTTATACGAGATGCTTTTGCGTGGATTCTATCCAGCTGTATGGGCGCACAATATTCCACCACAAGACCTCTATCGCCAATATTTTTCTACATATATTCAGCGCGATATTCAGCAAGTGCTGAAGATACGCCATCTATCAGAGTTCCGCCGCTTTGTTATTATGTGTGCTTCGCGCATTGGTACGGAGTTTAATGCACAGAGTATGTCAAACGAACTCGGAGTATCCATACCCACAATACAGGAATGGATGAATGTGTTGGAAGCATCGTATATCGCATTTAGGCTGCAACCATTCTATCGAAACATCAATAAACGCCTCATTAAAACTCCAAAAATATACTTCTACGATGTAGGGCTTGTGTGTTTCTTGTTAGGTATAAAGACTGCCCAACAAGTAGAAACCCACCCATTGCGAGGACAGATATTTGAGAATATGGTAGTATGTGAATTTTTGAAACAGCAATACAACCAAGGACAGGATAGTAATATCTATTTCTATCGTGATAAAGGTCAGCACGAAGTGGATTTGATTCAGGAAGATGGCATTAACCTTTCAGCATACGAGATAAAATTATCTGCTAATATCCATACAGATTTCTATAAGAATTTGCAATACTTCCGAACGCTATTTCCACATGAAACAGTTGTTACACAGGTTATCAATACAGGTGAAAACGATAATCGCGACCCACTACATGGACATATCAATTATTTGAATCTATTCGAGTAATTATACATACAGCAACCACATTTAGCCCACAGATAGGACACAACGAAGCCACAGATGTGCTACAGTGGTCGCGAAATGGTCGCGTAGCCCGAAGAGAACTTAAAATCGCAATTCTTTCACTTCCTACCTAATACGATGATACTGAGCAGTGTGATAAGTCCTATCAGCATCGGATAATACAGGTATGGAATGATACTCAATGCTGAGATACCCGCCAGCGAACTTGCCATCAGCAGTTGTGCGCCATAGGGCAGCAATCCTTGTACTGCGCATGATGTGGTGTCCAACAGCGAAGCACTACGGCGAGGGTCAATGCCAAAACGCGTAGCGATTTGTTTGGCTATATCGCCTACACTCAGTATGGCTACCGTGTTATTGGCAGTCAGCGCATTCACTACACCAACCAACAGACAGATACTCAGCTCTGCACCGCGCTTAGTATGTATCTTGATGGATACCAATCGCATAAAACGTTCCATCACGCCTTGTTTGGTGATGAGCGCAAAGATACCGCCTGCCATCATGGAAATCAGTATCAATTCGCTCATACCCATGATTCCTGCGGTCAGACTAGCTGTCCATTCCATAAACGTGTAACTTCCATCGGCTATACCCACAATACCTGTCAGCACATTGCCCATCAGCAATACCAACATCACATTCATACCCATCGCAGCACTTACCAACACGGCTGCGTACGGAATAATCTTCCACCACATCACGTTGCCTGCCGCCACTTCGTCTGCACCACTACCCATCAGCAGGTAGATGATACATACCAAAATGGCTACGGGCAACACGAGGAAGAAGTTATATCTAAACTTATCGCTCTGTTTGCACCCCTGCGACTGCGTGGCTACGATGGTGGTATCGGATATGAAACTGAGGTTATCACCAAAGAATGCACCACCCACAATAGCAGCAGCCATCAGGGGTAGCGACATCTCGGTCTTATCAGCTAACGAGGCGGCAATAGGCATGAATGCTACGATGGTGCCTACGCTGGTGCCCATACACAGCGACACCACGCACGCCGAGATAAACAATCCCGCCAATAGGAAGTTCGTCGGGAGCAGTTGCAAGGTCAGGTTCACCGTTGCATCCACTGCCCCCATCGCCTTGGCAGAAGCCGCAAAAGCACCCGCCAATACGAATATCCACACCATCAGCAGCAAGTCCTTTTGACCAGCACCTTTGCTAAACTCCGTGATGCGTTCAAGAAATTTCATTCCCCTCGACAGGAGAATCGCCACAATCGATACTATGATAAATATCAACAACATGCTCTAAACACTAAACAGTAGCGAAGCGTTCACTAAACACTAACCTATAGCGAAGCCATATTCTTCTCATTCATCAACTCCTTACCCTCAGCCGTGTAGGCGTACTCGATACGGTCGGCGTAGTATTCCTCTACTTTGCCACGTACAATCTTCATCGTAGAGTTCACCATATGGTTTTGCTCAGTGAATGCCTCTGGCAATACGGCTATTGCCTTGGGCAGCCATTGCTCAGGGAACATGCCAGCGAATTTGCCATTGCGGTACTCGTTCACCTCGTCTTGGATCTTCTGAAGCATAGCTTTCTTGCCTTGTTCGGTTGTTGCATCCATGCCTTGTGCTTTCACATACTCTTTGAGCGCATCTTTGTTAGGCACGATGAGCACCATGGTGTAAGGGTCTTGGTTGTTGTGCAGGATGACTTGCTCGATATACTTGCTACCATCGGTCAGACTATCTTCAAATCCCTCTGGGCTGTATTTCTCGCCATCGGCACTGATAAGCAATGACTTGAATCGTCCTACTACCCACAAGTAACCAGGGTGCTTGTCGGTGACATAACCCATGTCGCCCGTGTGCAACCAACCATCTACGATGGTCTTGGCTGTTGATTCGGGGTTCTTCCAATAACCCGCCATCACGTTCTCACCCTTGATAACAATCTCGCCTTTCTGACCATGAGGCACCTCGTTGCCATCTTCGTCGCAAATCTTGAGGTCTAGTGGAGAAACGATTCTACCACTCGAACCGAAGATGGCATGACCATCCGAGTTCGCACAAATGATAGGGGTTGCCTCGCTCAGTCCATAACCTTGGAACATTGGCATACCTACTGCACAGAAATAGCGTTGCAATTCGATATCCAACAGCGCACCGCCACCCACAAAGAATTTCAATCTACCGCCCATTCCTTCGCGTACTGCCTTGAAAATGATCTTGTCAAACAGCTTCACCAATGGCGCTCGCCATGCTTGCCAACCACCGCGATTCCAGTACTCCTTATTATATTTAATGGCGTTTTGAAGTGCGAACTCGTACAAACGCTCAACAAAAGCCCCCTTCGCTTTAACTCCAGTCTCAATATTCTTGCGGAAGTTGCGAGCCAACGCAGGTACGGATAACATCAACATTGGTTTCACTTCCTTGATAGCGATAGGGATATTCTTCAGCGTAGCAATAGCTGTTTTGCCCACTGGCACTGTGGCGATACTACCGCCATAATACATCATCGTATAGAATCCTGCCACGTGTGCAAAGCAGTGGTCAAGAGGCAAGATGATGAGCATCACATCGCCTTTGTCGCATGAGATCACGCTGCTACCTTGCTCCACATTCGCCGTATAGTTGCGGTGGGTCAATAGGATACCCTTAGGGTCAGCTGTTGTACCTGAGGTATAGCTGATATTGGCGTAATCGTCAGGTTGTACCGACTCATATACCGCCTTAAAATCCTCGCTGTGCTCCTTCAAGTACGCCTCACCCATCGCAATCACTTCGCTGATAGGCATCTCGTTCTCGCGGTAATCGGCGATTGGGTCGAGTACGATGATCTTCTCCACTTTAGGGCAATCGGCAATGATACTACGGATCTTGCCCAGTTGCTGCTCGCTCACAATCACAAAGCGTGAGTCGGAGTGCTGAATACGGAACAGCAGGTCAGTGCTCTCGGTGAGTTTGATGCTCAATGGCACATTCACGCCGCCTGCGTACAAGATACCCAACTCGCTGGTGATCCACAGATTCCTACCTTGAGAGAGTAGGGACACCTTGTCGCCTTTCTTCAATCCCAACTGTATCAGACCTGCACCGATGCGATGAGCCTCCTCACGTGTCTCACGGAAACTAGTTTCGGTCCATACACCATCCACCTTTTCGCGAAGGAAGGTCAAATCACTATACTCATGCGTATATTTCTCTACGAAATCAATGATTGTTGTTTTCTTCATTACTTGCTTTTAATTTATATGAAGTGATTATATTGCCTTACATTTCTCTTTCAACCATGCCGCTTCCTCTGCATTGAGCAGTGGCGCTACTTCGGCATATACCCATGCGTGGTAGTCGTTGACCCATTGGATTTCCTCTGCGGTCATGCGGCTGAGATCCATCATATGGGTGTCGTATGGGCACAAGGTCAGGGTCTCAAACTCATAGAACGTTTCCCCCGTAGCATGTGCACCCAATAGGTTGCTCTCGCGTACCGCAATCAAGTTCTCAATACGAATACCATACGCATTGGCGCGATAGATACCAGGCTCATCCGAGCAGATATTGCCCACTTGCAATGGGTTAGGGTTGTTATCCGTGCGGATGTTTTGTGGTCCCTCGTGGCAGCCCATGAAGTGACCCACGCCGTGACCTGTACCATGACCATACGTCATGCCTTCTGCCCATAGGAATTGGCGTGCCAATACATCCAACTGGTTGCCGCGTGTGCCCTTTGGAAAACGTGCACGTGCCAACGCAATATGTCCTTTCAATACGAGGGTATAATCGCGTTTCACAGCCGCAGGTATATTGGCTGGATTGCCCACCCAAATGGTGCGGGTGATATCGGTGGTGCCGTCGAGGTACTGTCCGCCTGAATCCAATAGCAATACGCCTTCGCCTTCGATGGTGGCACATTCTTCTGGTGTGGCATGGTAGTGTACGATAGCACCGTTGCCTTTCCAGCCAGCGATGGTGCAGAAGCTGTCATCGGTGTAGTTCTCGCCCATAGCGCGGAACTTACCAAGTTGCTCTGCCAAGGTAATCTCTGTTTGAGGAGTCTTCAGCGCTTCATTCTCCAACCAAGAGAGGAAGCGGGTCAATGCCACCGCATCTTTGCGCATAGCAATGCGCTCTCCTTGGAGTTCGGTCTCGTTCTTCACGCTCTGCATCTTCAGCACTGGGCTTGGAGAACAGTTGACAGTTGATAGTTGGCTGTTGATACTCTCGAAGAGGGCTTCGTTCACCTTGTTGCCGTCATACATGACTGCCGAGGCGTTGATAGCTTTCAGATAATCAAATACTTGCTCATAATCTTGTACGCATACATCAATGCGATGGAGGTATGCGCGTGCAGCATCATCCAGTTTATTAGGTGCTACGAAGATGGTGCATTTATCCATCTCTACCACCACATAACTAATCAAACATGGCGTATAATCCACATCCTTGCCACGGATATTCAGCAGCCAACCTATCTCGTCCAATGCAGATACTACCAGCGCATCGCAATGCTTCTCGCTCAGGGCTTGGCGCACACGTGCCAACTTACTTGCCACGCTCTCGCCTGTGTATTGCTCCTCGTATTCATAGAGCAGTGATGTAGGTATAGCGGGGCGACCTTCGGTCCATAATGGCGAAATGAGGTCAATGGATACCAATCCCAATCCGCCTTCTTCCAATGTGGCTTTCAGCTCGCGATAGCCATTCACGCTGTACATCTCTGGATTCACTGCCACTTTGGTGTCTTGGTTCTTGGTTCCTTGTTCCTGAGTCGCTACAAGCCACTCTGGTATGCTTGGGCAGTCGATATCGCTCTCGCGCATCAGCTCCACTGTAGTGCCTTGCAACTCGGCTTCTGCTTGCAGATAGTAGCGGCTATCGGTCCAGAGCAGTGCTCGCTCCAAGGTGATAACCGCAGTGCCAGTCTCGCCCAGGAAACCAGTGATCCACGACATCTCGGTCCAGTGCTCTGCCATATATTCGCTGGCGTGTGGGTCGGTACCAGGTACGATACATGCCCATATGCCATGCTCTTTCATCAGCGCTCGTAGCGCAGCCAATCTCTCTTTAATCATTGTCTCTAAACTCTAAACACTAAACACTAAACACTAAACACTAAACACTAAACTCACTTCACCGCCTTAAACGACATGTCCAGACTCTTGATCGAGTGGGTCAGTGCTCCCACGCTCACAAAGTCCACGCCTGTCTCGGCATAGCTGCGGATGGTGTCAATGGTGATGCCGCCGCTTGACTCAATCTCAATATGTTTGCCATGCTCCTTCTCCCATGTGCGGATAATCTCCACAGCACCTTTGGTGCGCTCTGGTGAGAAGTTGTCCAGCATGATACGGTCTGGGATATTGGTTGCCAATGCCTCGCGGATCTCGTCCTCGTTGCGGGTCTCGATCTCTATGCGGAGGGCTTTACCTTTCTCTTCGCAATAGTTCTTTGCGCGCGTGAGTGCTGCGGTGATGCCGCCAGAGAAATCTACGTGGTTATCTTTGAGCAATATCATGTCGAATAGTCCAATACGGTGGTTCATACCGCCACCAATGAGCACTGCCTCTTTCTCCAAGTAACGCAAGCCAGGGGTGGTCTTGCGGGTATCCAATACGTGGCAACCAGTGCCTTCGATCAGACTTTGGTATTTGTGTGCTGTGGTAGCTACACCCGACATACGTTGCATCACGTTGAGCATGGTGCGCTCGATCTGCAATAGGCTGAGCTCTTTGCCATATACGCGAAAGGCAATATCGCCTGGCTTCACATGGGTACCGTCTTCGATGAGTTGCTCCATGCGGCATTCTGGGTCAAAGTAAGCGATGATTTGTTTCGCCACTTCGATACCTGCGATGATACCTTCTTCTTTCACAATCAGTTGTTGGCAACCCATCTCGGTCTCTGGGATGCAACTCAATGATGTATGGTCGCCATCGCGGATATCTTCCTCAAACCAGATGGCAATCAGTTTTTGCAATTCTTTTGTATCCATAATTCTTGCCTTTAATCCTTAAACCTTAAACCAAAATCTGCTCTGCATGATTTTTAGTATCTACTTTCTCAATCAGTTGCACCAATATGCCTTGCTCGTCAAAGACGAAGGTCTTGCGCAGGGTGCCTACACAGGTCTTGCCGCACATCTTCTTCTCGCCCCATGCGCCGAAGGCTTGCAGCATCTCGGTACTTGGGTCGGAGAGCAATGGGAATGGCAACTCGTATTTCGCAATGAAGTTTTGGTGCGACTTCTGGCTATCCTTGCTCACGCCATACACTTGATAACCTGCTGCCAACATGCGCTCGTAGTTATCGCGCAGATTGCATGCCTCGGCGGTGCAACCTGGGGTGCTGTCTTTTGGATAGAAATAGATGACTGTCTTTTTGCCCAAGAGTTGCTCATGGGTTACGGTATTGCCGTTGTGGTCTGCCACGCTAAACGCAGGCATTTTGTCTCCGATAGTTAGCATAGTATTCTATTTATAGATTGATTGATAATTCTCCAATAATGCGTGGTAACAGCTTTTTCTCTTCTGCTTGCACGCGTTGTGATAGGGTCTCGGGGGTATCGTCAGGCAGCACCTCTACGGTGGCTTGTGCGATGATATTACCTCCGTCCACCTCGGCGCTCACGTAATGCACCGTACAGCCCGCTTCCGTATCACCAGCTGCCAATACTGCCTCTTGCACATGGATGCCATACATGCCTTTGCCGCCATGTTTGGGTAATAGCGATGGGTGGATATTGATGATGCGTTGTGCCCATTTCTGGCATATCCACTCGGGTAGGATGGCCAAGAAGCCTGCCAATACGATGAGCTGCACGTGGTTGTCCGTCAGTGCTTGGTCTATCGCTTCCCAGTCTTTGGATTGTAGGGTAGGGATAGCTGCTGCTTGTGCACGTTCGAGGGCTGTGCATGGGCGATTAGCAACGACCAACGCCACATGGTAGCCATGTAGCGCTTGGTTGTCTATCAGGGCTTGCAGCGTAGTGCCAGTGCCCGAAGCCAGTACTGCTATGTTAAAAAGCGTTTTCACTAATGTCCACGTACAAACACGCCTTCGGCTTGATTCTCTACAAAGCAATGCTCATCCGAATGTTCTTCGGCGAAGGCTGTTTGCTGTTCTTGTATGTATTCCTCGTAGGTCATCAACGCAATTTTGCTCCGAATTTCTCCTCGAAGGTCTTGAGCAGTTTCGTCATGATGGCCTCGATCTGCTTATCCTTGAGGGTGTTCTCTGCATCTTGCAAGATGAATGAGAGCGCATAGCTCTTCTTGCCTGCTTCCAGGTTCTTGCCTTCATAGACGTCGAAGAGGTTGACTGCCTTCAAGAGCTTCTTCTCGGCTGCCAATGCGGCTTTAGCCAAATCAGCGAACTTCACCGACTTGTCCACCAACAACGCAAAGTCGCGTTTCACCTCTGGGAACTTAGGCAGGTCGTTGATCACTGGCTTGTATTGCTTGTTGAGCTTGAGCAGCATGTTCCAATCCAAGTCTGCGTAATACACTGGGTTGTCAATATCGAACGCCTTGAGCAACTTGCCATTGACTATGCCCATGAAGCCGATCTGCTTGCCGTTAGGTGCTTTGATTACCATGCCGTCGGAACAGAGTTCAGAGTTCAGGGGTTCCATGTTCAGGAGTTGCACGTTCACGCCCAGACGACGGAGCACGTTGTTCACGTATGCATGCAGGGTGTAGAAGCTGGTCTTCTCCTCTTTCTGTACCCATGATTGTGCGGTCTTGTTACCTGTCAACCACAATGCCAAGTGTGGCTCTTCGCTGTACGCATAGAGTGGGTCATACACCCAGTGTGGGTCTTTGGCTTGACGGTCGGCAATCTTCTGTGCGTTGTAGTGGTAGCAGTTGCCAAACTCATAGAACTTCAGGTCGGCGTTCTTGCGGTTGGCATTGCGTTGGATACTCTCGAGTCCACCAAACAGCAAGGTCTGACGCATCACGCCCAAGTCTTGGCTCAGAGGGTTCATGATCTTCACGCAGGTAGCCAACGACAATCCTTCTAATGGCTCGTAGTACGACACCTTGGTGAGCGAGTTGTTCAATATCTCATTGAATCCTTGAGCAGTCAGTTGCTCGGATATACGGATCTGCAATGCCACTGGGTTTGGCTTTGGATTGTAGCTGAGCGAGGTGTTCAATTTCTCTGGGAACTCCACGTTGTTGTAGCCGTAGATACGCAGGATATCCTCCACTACGTCGCACTCGCGCTGTACGTCCACGCGGTAGCGAGGTACGCCCAGTTGCCAGGTCTTACCCTCTTTGCTCACAATCTCCAATTCCATGGCATGGAGGATACGCTCGATCAACTCTTCGCCCAATTCTTTACCAATCAAGGCATGTGCACGGTCGATGTTGAACTCTACTGGGAATGGTGCAAACACTTTACTACCATCTACAGGCGTAGCCGATCTACCATCTACAGCGCAGCGATCTACAATCTCCATCGCAATCTCACCGCCTGCTACCTCTTGGATGAGCAGTGCGCAGCGTTTGAGTACGTAGAGGGTGTTATTTGGGTCGCAACCGCGCTCATAGCGGAAGCTGGCATCGGTAGAGAGTTGATGACGGCGAGCGGTCTTGCGAATGCTCACTGGGTCGAAGTAGGCACTCTCCAAGAAGACATTGGTAGTGTTCTCTGAGATACCTGATTCTTGTCCGCCAAATACACCTGCGATACACATTGGCTCCTCAGCGTTGCAGATCATCAGGTCTGCTGCGGATAGGGTGCGCTCTACGCCGTCGAGGGTCACGAATTTCTGTCCTTCGGTAGCGTTCTTCACGATGACCTTATTGCCTTTGATCTTGTCGGCATCGAAGGAGTGGAGTGCTTGTCCCATCTCGTGAAGTACGAAGTTAGTCACGTCCACCACGTTGTTGATTGGGCGAATACCGATGGTGTTGAGTGCTTTCTTGAGCCAGTCTGGCGACTCCTTAATGGTCACACCTTTGATACTCACGCCCGTGTAGCGTGGGCACGCTGTGGCGTTCTCTACCACTACCTCGATAGGCAAGGCATGGCTATTTACTTTGAAATCCTCAACGCATGGCTTAACCAATGCAACATTCACACCTTTCGCCTGATAATATGCGTATAGGTCGCGTGCTACGCCATAGTGACTTGCGCCGTCTGCACGGTTAGGGGTGATGTCCACCTCGATGAGGGTATCGTCTTCTACGCCGAAATACTCCTTAGCAGGCATACCTATTGGTGTGTCGGCTGGCAGTACCATGATACCGTCGTGACTGGTACCTACGCCAATCTCATCTTCGGCACAGATCATACCGAGTGACTCCTCGCCGCGGATCTTGCCACGTTTGATGGTGAACTTCTCATCGCCGTCGTAGAGCACGGTGCCTACGGTAGCCACGATGACTTTCTGTCCAGCTGCTACGTTGGGTGCGCCACAAACGATTTGCAATGGCTCTGCATCGGGTGCTACGCGTGTGGTAGTGATATGTAGGTGGTCGGAGTTGGGGTGATCCACGCAGGTGAGTACTTCGCCTACCACGAGGCCTTCCAATCCGCCTTTAATGGTTTGTACTTGTTCTACTTTGCCTACTTCCAATCCGATGGAAGTCAAGATTTGTGCTACTTGCTCAGCGCTGTCTGTGAGCGCGATGTAGCGTTTTAACCAGTTGTACGATATATTCATAATGTCTTTATTTTATTCTAAAATAACTGCCTGTTTCCTGTTGACTGGCTACAAACTGCCAATTTGGCTGCAAAGGTACAAAAAAAAATGCACAAATACAAGAAAAATCGTGGAAAGTTTACTTTTAGCGCGATTTTTCTTGTATTTGGGCTGCGTAGGGTGGCAGTAGCTTCGGTGTTCCCACGGATTGCACGGATTACCACGGATAATATGGATAATAAGGCTAACAAATAAGATCCGTGCCAATCAGTGTTATCAGTGGGAATGTAAAAAGTGTTATTAAATCCCTTTCATTCCGGTTCTTATTCAAATTTCGTGCAGGGGTAAGTACCGATTGAGCGAACACGATAGGATGAAAACGTAATTACCCCATTCGTCACAATCGATTGAATATCAATCATTTTTTTAAAAAATACATACAAAAAAGTTAGGAT
>JAFYSB010000030.1 GCA_017546705.1 Paludibacteraceae bacterium | reverse complement strand
TTGGCTCTCTCCCACTTTATTCACACATACAGAATCAAACTCAATATAATTGGACTTTGGCGCGGTCTTCTCTGTAATACCATAAGGTCCATATTCTTCGCCGCCTGTTGTACCTCCTACCAACGCTACTTGCTCGGCATTAATAATCGGACTCTTCTCCAAAGGCGTCAAATACGCCACCACGCAGCAGTTCTCCGCAGCCCAATTCTTGTCTATCATACAGCTGGTAGAATAACTATACGCCTGATTTTCCACCTTCACCGTATCGCCTAAAGTGGCAGTCACTAAGTCACGCACCACACGAGGGTGCATGTACTCTACCCAACCATTTCCTTTCCAAGAGGTATAAGCGTCAGCTTGGCGACCAACCAACCTGTTTTCCTTTATCAAAATCGTCAGCAAGTATGCCGTCCTGTCCGTATTCGCTACTTGTCCACTAACAGTTACGTTTAAGCGGCGAGTAATCTTATTAAAACTATGTTCAATCACCACAGACGCCTCTGCCACCGTGTCGCCTTCCACTTGTATGCCATCAGCCATCCATGTCTCTAAATCCCATGCTCCATTGACCATTTTTCCGCGTTGCTCCGTGCGATTAAACACTACGCTTGGCACATTATTCAAATGAAAATAATTTGTCGCTAATGTATTACTTTCAGGAATCGTATATTCATCTGTACCATAGTAAGCATGATGACTCACCCATATATAGGGAGTCGTTTGTTTGTCCAAATACTCCACAATATACTTCATTCCCATGGGGCATTGATTGCAATTCGCACTGGTGAAATGCTCCAACAAGAACTTGCGTGGAAAAAATGTCGGCACTTCTTGTGCCGACATCCCTATTGCTACTAATAGCAGCAAATATAGTGCTATTTTTTTCATTATAAATACAAAACCATAGCCGATTGTGCAGCTACCTTTGCGCTACCCTTGAGCAAGTCTTGAGCCGCTGCTGGGCACTTGCCATCTGCTACTGCCACATGGAACTCGCCCTCTGGGAGTGGATAGTTGACAGTTGACAGTTGAGAGTTAAGGATGACTATGATTGTTTTCCAGTCGTCACCTACAGCCTCGCCGTTCAATTGATATGCTACCACACCTGCTGGTGCCTCCAAGAAGTGCATGTTCTCACGAACCAAGTCTGCATCGCCCATGTGGAATGCAGGGTGAGCCTTGCGCATAGCGATCAATCCTTGATAGTATGCAAACAAATCCAAGTTCTCTGCCTTCAATGACCAATCAATAGCATTGATATCATCAGGACTGCAGTATGAGTTGTGCACACCTTTCTTATCGCGCGCAATCTCCTCACCACACCACAAGAATGGCATACCTTGTGAAGTCAATACCGCTGTCTGTGCCAATTTGCTGAGGCGTTGCAACTCACCAGCTTTCAGCTTCTTATTCGCTTTTAAACGGTCAGTCAACATCATATCGTCGTGGCAAGACACATAGTTGATTGATTGGGTTGGTTGGCCAGTCCAAGCTTGCTTAGAGTAGTTCACCTTTGCCATATCCACCTCTGGATGCTCGATACAACCTACCAAACCAAACTTAATACTCTCCTCATGACCTTTTTCGCCAATCAAGAAAGCACCCTTGTTGTTATCCGAGAATGGACCACGCAATGCGTCACGCATATCATCGCAGAATGCGCCAATACCTGGCAGCTTTTGCATATTCGCCTTCATCGCCAACTCATCGCCTAGATACAATGGACCACCAGCAGCCCAACCCTCACCATAGAGCAACAAGCTTGGGTCAATGCTATCCAACATCGCACGCACCTGATTCATAGTCTCCACATCGTGAATTCCCATCAAGTCAAAACGGAAGCCATCCATATGGTATTCCTCAATCCAATAGCGGCATGACTCAATAATGAACTTGCGCATCATCGCACGCTCACTAGCAGTCTCATTACCGCAACCTGAAGCGTTACCCAAATCGCCGTTCTCAGTAAGGCGATAGAAGTAGTCAGGGCAAGTTTGAGTGAAATTGCTATTCTCCACATTGAAGGTATGGTTGTACACTACGTCCATAATCACGCGGATACCTGCTTTGTGAAGCGCTTGAATCATCTGCTTCATCTCACGCACACGAGTAGCAGGGTCATAAGGATTGGTGCTATAACCACCATCAGGAGCATTGTAGTTCACTGGATCATAACCCCAGTTGTACTTATTGTCGCTCAAACGAGTCTCATCTACTGATCCGTAGTCATAGGATGGCAAAATTTGTACGTGAGTTACGCCCAACTCCACCAAATGATCAATACCTGTAGCCAAACCCTCTGCGGTCTTGGTGCCATGCTCAGTCCAACCTACAAACTTACCCTTATTCTGGACACCAGAAGTAGCATGGATAGTCATATCGCGATGGTGCATCTCATAGATGATAGCATCTTTCGCACCCGCAAAAGCAGGACGCACATCATTCTCCCAACCCTCTGGGTTAGTGGTTGCCCAATCAATAATAGCCGCACGACGACCGTTCACACCTACTGCCTTGGCAAAGATACCTGGAGTCTCGTGCAATTTCCAACGAGAACTTGGGTCAACCACTTGGAAGGTATAGAACTGACCATTCAAGTCGCCTTTCACAGTCTTAGTCCAGCTACCATCTTTCTGGCGGCACATGGTAAGGGTTTGCAATGGTTCTGCAGTGGTGGCATCTGCATACAAGTTGATATACACGGTGTCTGCATTAGGACTCCAAACAGAGAAAGTGGTTTTCTCTGGAGAATAAGTCATTTCGGTGAGCGAACCTTGCTTTACAGGGTAATCGTTGACGCTCTCGTAATGAGGCTTCTTAGCACAGCAGCCCATCAGTGTGGCTGCAAGAGTAATCATAATTAGTACTTTTTTCATGTTTATAGGATTAATTTTCACTTAAAGCTAGTTTATAAATATCGGCTTTCTCAATGCGCTCCTGCGCATATGCTTTTGTGACCTCAAAACTCTTCTTGCGGCTCTTGGATGATGGCAAGTCAAACATCACATCCATCATCACAGTCTCCATTAGTCCGCGTAATCCTCGCGCACCTAATTTGTTTTCCAATGCCTTGTCCACCACATAATCCAGCATATCATCTGCGAAACTTAACTGATATCCGTCCATCTCCAGCAGTTTCTTATATTGCTTAGTAATCGCATTGTTAGGTTCGGTGAGGATATTACGAAGTGCTTGCTTATCGAGAGGTTTGAGATAAGTTAGGATAGGCAGACGACCAATGATTTCGGGGATGAGACCAAAGGACTTGAGGTCTTGTGGAGCTACGTATTGCAAGAGGTTGTTCTTGTCAATAGTCTTGGCTTTCTTTTGTGCATCAAATCCCACTACTTGGGTGTTCATACGTTGCGCAATCTTGCGCTCGATGCCATCGAATGCTCCTCCGCAAATGAATAGGATATTGCGTGTATCCACATGGATAAATTCTTGTTCAGGGTGTTTGCGACCTCCTTGAGGTGGTACGTTGACTACAGATCCTTCTAGCAGTTTCAATAGGCCCTGTTGCACACCTTCGCCCGAAACATCGCGGGTAATACTTGGGTTCTCACTCTTACGAGCAATCTTATCCACCTCATCAATAAATACAATGCCTCGTTGTGCTTTTTGCAAATCATAGTCGGCATCTTGCAATAGACGAACGAGTAGTGACTCCACGTCTTCGCCCACATATCCCGCTTCGGTCAATGCCGTGGCATCCACAATCGCAAAAGGTACTTTCAGCAGTTTAGCTATCGTGCGAGCGAGTAATGTCTTACCTGTACCAGTCGAACCAACCAATAAGATATTGCTTTTTTCGATCTCCACGCCGTCATCTCCCTTTGGTTGAAGCACTCGCTTATAGTGGTTATATACAGCTACGGACAGATAGCGTTTTGCTTCGTCTTGGCCAATTACGTATTGATCAAGAAAGGACTTGATATCAGCAGGTTTAGGCAATGTGCCTAGTTCTAGGCCTTCTATTTCTGGATTTTGTGTTTTCTGCATTTGCAGCTCCATAATCATCTTGTGTCCTGTCTCGATACACTCGTGGCAGATATAGACGCCTGGAATGTCTGCGCGAAAGAGATCCTTCATCTCTCGTCCACAGAAAGCACATTTCTCTATTTTCTTATTCGCCATTCTTCTAAACTACTTTTTCGAATACACCTTATCAATCATTCCGTACTCCAATGCTTCTTGTGCTTTCATCCAATAGTCGCGGTCAGCATCTTGGCGAATCTTCTCCATGGTTTGACCAGAGTGGTCGGAGATGATTTGATAGAGCTCATCTTTGAGTTTGAGGATCTCACGTGCTGTGATTTCGATGTCGGATGCTTGTCCTTGGATTCCTCCTAATGGTTGGTGTATCATCACACGGCTATGTGGCAATGCAGCGCGCATACCTTTTTCGCCAGCAACGAGAAGTACGGCACCCATTGAAGCCGCCATACCTGTACAGATAGTCGCTACGCGTGAGGAGATAAACTGCATGGTATCATAGATGCCCAAACCAGCATATACACTACCGCCAGGCGTATTGAGGTAGATATTGATGTCTCGCTCTGAATCTACAGAGTCGAGGTATAGGAGTTGTGCTTGGATGACATTGGCAGTATAGTCATTGACCTCTGTGCCGAGGAAAATAATGCGGTCCATCATCAGACGAGAGAAGACGTCCATTTGGGTAACGTTGAGTTGGCGTTCCTCCAGAATGGATGGGCTAATGTAGCTCGCAGAGGCGTTCATGGTTTTCTCTACGTGCATGGAGTTCATGCCTTTGTCAACGGCAAATTTCAAAAAATCATTCATAGTTTTAATAATATAGTTAGCTGTTATTATCTATTGATAGTGTTACCCTACAGAACCTTCGAGGCTGACTTGTAGGAGCTTTTGTGCCTCAACAGCGAACTCCATAGGGAGTTTGTCCATCACTTCTTTGGCATAGCCATTAACAATCAATCCGACAGCATCTTCGATGCCGATACCACGTTGTTGGCAATAGAAGAGTTGGTCTTCGCTAATCTTGCTGGTGGTAGCTTCATGTTCGATGATGGCCGTTGGATTTTGAATGCGCATGGTGGGGAAGGTGTGTGCACCGCATTTATCGCCCAATAGCAGGCTATCGCATTGGCTATAGTTGCGTACGTTTTCGGCATTAGGCATGACGCGCACAAGACCACGGTAGGCATTTTGACTCTTACCGGCGGATATACCTTTGCTAATAATACGCGAGCGCGTGTTCTTACCGATATGGATCATCTTGGTGCCAGTATCGGCTTGTTGGTAGTTGTTGGTGACAGCAACGGAGTAGAACTCAGCGCTGGAGTTGTCACCTTTAAGTATACAACTAGGGTACTTCCATGTGATGGCAGATCCTGTTTCGACTTGTGTCCAACTGAGGCGAGCATTCTCGTAGGTGATACCACGTTTGGTGACAAAGTTGTAGATTCCACCTTTGCCGTCCTTGTCGCCAGGGTACCAGTTTTGTACGGTGGAGTATTTTACTTCTGCATCCTTGTGCACAACTATCTCTACGATGGCTGCGTGCAGTTGGTTTTCATCGCGCATAGGTGCGGTACATCCCTCAAGGTAACTGAGGTATGCACCTTCGTCCGCAACGAGGAGTGTACGTTCGAATTGACCCGTATTACCTGCATTGATTCGGAAATAGGTGCTGAGTTCCATTGGGCATCGCACGCCTTTGGGGATATAGACGAAGGATCCGTCGGAGAATACTGCGGAGTTGAGGGCAGCATAGTAGTTGTCGTTGGCAGGCACTACGGAACCCAGGTAGCGTTGTACTAACTCAGGATATTCTTGTACAGCCTCGGAGATGGAGCAGAAGATAATCCCTTTCTCGGCAAGCGTTTCTCGGAAGGTGGTTTTGACGGAGACGGAGTCCATCACCGCGTCTACAGCCATGTTGCCAGCGAGAGCAGCACGCTCTTCGAGCGGGATACCTAGTTTGTCAAAGGTTTTCATGAGTTCAGGGTCAATCTCCTTGTTTTCGTCGCCCGTATGGGTTTTAGGGGCAGCATAGTATGAGATGGCCTGAAAATCAATGGGTGGAATATTCAGGTGTGCCCAAGTAGGGATGGGCATTGTTAGCCATTTGCGGTATGCTTTGAGGCGGAACTCGAGTAACCATTCGGGTTCATGCTTTTTAGCCGAAATCAGGCGAATGACTTCCTCGTTTAAGCCAACAGGAATGATGTCGGTTTCGACATCGGTAGTGAAACCATATTTGTATTCTTGGGTGGTTATTTCTTCTATTTCTTTCATGTACTTTCCTTCTCGTTAATTGACGGTAGACTATGAAGTCTTATTGGGCCGATTAGTCTAATTGGCTTAATAGTAAACAAAAAAGCCGCTTTTTCAAGCGGCTTTTGAGAGGTACCTGGCGGATTCGAACCGCCGTCCCCGGTTTTGCAGACCGATCCCTAACCGCTCGGGCAAGGTACCAAACTTGCGAATTGCGGGTGCAAAGGTAGTACTTTTTTTTGGATTGACCAAATATTTTTGTGATTTTAGTTAAAAATATGAACTTTTATTGTAAAATTCTTGCGTATATGCAAAAAAAACACTACTTTTGCACCCGATTTCAAGCCGCGATGGTGGAATCGGTAGACACGAAGGACTTAAAATCCTTTGGCCAGTGATGGCTGTGCGGGTTCAAGTCCCGCTCGCGGTACTGAATAAAAAAGCAAAATCTCTTAAAGGGATTTTGTTTTTTATTTGCAAGTAGTGCGCAGGGATTTACGTAGAAAGTCCCGCTCGCGGTACTGAATAAAAAGAAAGGCGCTCGACATGAAAATGTAGAGCGCCTTTTGTTTGGTTGCGTATCAGTGCAGAAGTTTTTACGGAGTTAGGTAGCCATTGAGTATTCGGCGTAATGCTGATAGATTGTGTTCGTCTTTTGGGTGAACACGGTTGGTGAGTAATACCAGCGCACGTTTGGCTTCGGGTAGGACTGTAACGGATGTACCCGTATAGCCAGTGTGGCGACAACTCGGTGTGAGTGTACCGATAGAGGTGGTAACGCTGTCGGTCCAAAGTCCAGCATTGCAACCATTGACGCGAGTTTCTGCGGGCAGATTCATAAACCAAATAGCCCATTGTGCCACTTCGGTAGCTGTAGCATACAGACCGGCATTTCCAGATATACCTTGCATCATGATTTGGGCGAGCGGATCGTGTACTTTACCTCGTAGGCATTCGTCTTCGAGGCACTCGGTGGGTGCGATACGGAAGATGAGCGAATCGTTGGGTAACCAGCCCATTGTGGGGAGGTTGAGGTTGCGATAGTGAGTTTGGCGGAGGTGAGAATTGATGTCGGTGCCTACAATATTTTCTACTACTCGCTGCAAGGAGATGAAATTGAGGCATGAATAGCGATATTTCTCTCCTACGGCTGATGGACGTTTGCATCGTGCGATGGTGTCAATCATGAAATCGGAAATGGACATGGTAGTGTCCAATTGGCGTTCGTGATAGATTTTTTCAAGTCGTTTGGCTGTCATGTATGCGGGCAACCCTGAATAGTGTTTCATAAGATGGCGAATCTGCACATCGGGATGATAGTTCGGTATATATTGGCAAACGAAGTCATTGATATTTAATTTCCCCTCTGCACAAAGCAGTAGTGCCGCAGTGCCTGCTCCGAGGGGTTTGCTCACCGATGCGAGGTCAAAGATGGTATTGGTGGTCATTGGCTCAATTTCTGGGCAGACTGCACGGTTACCGTAAGCTTGTAGGTAGGTGATTTGTCCATTTTCGACTACGCATAGGACAGCCCCAGGCATAATGGTGTCGGCAATAGCATTCATAATCGCCTGATCTGCACTGTCTTTTGGAAAAACAGGGTTGGCGTTGCTGGTGGTGGATAATAAGAGAATTCCACAGAGGAAAATGAGTGCTGAAATTGTATTTTTCATATGGCAGATTGTATATTTTTTTGCAAAGATACAACATTTTTTGCATATGTCAAAATAAAATATTACCTTTGTAGCGAAATTTGCGAAGATGCGCGGTTAGTTTATTTGGCGCATTAGGCATTGAAATGACAATAATTAACAATAAAAAATAAGAACTATGACAATTAACGATTACAAATTCGCTGGAAAGAAAGCGATTGTTCGCGTGGACTTCAATGTGCCATTGAACGAGAATGGAGTGATTACAGACGATACCCGTATCCGCGGTGCGTTGCCAACCCTCAAACACATCCTCGAAGAGGGTGGTGCGCTCATCATCATGAGCCATATGGGTAAACCAAAAGGCAAAGTGGTTGCTAAATATAGCTTGAAGCAAATCGTTGACGCTGTTAGCGCTGCACTCGGTACTCCTGTACAATTCGCTGAGGACTGCGCTAAGGCTGCTGAGCAAGCTGCTGCTCTCAAAGCAGGCGAGGTGCTCCTTCTTGAGAACCTCCGCTACTATCCAGAAGAGGAAGGCAAACCAGTAGGTATCGACAAAGAGGATCCTGCATACGAAGAGGCAAAGAAAGCTATGAAGGCAAGCCAAAAAGAGTTCGCTAAGACTCTCGCAAGCTACGCTGACTGCTATGTAAACGACGCATTTGGTACTGCTCACCGTAAACACGCTTCTACTGCTGTGATCGCTGACTACTTCGATGCTGACAACAAGATGCTTGGTTACCTCATGGAGAAAGAGGTAGAGGCTGTAGATAACATTCTCAAGAACATCAAGCGTCCTTTCACCGCTATCATGGGTGGTTCTAAGGTATCTACTAAGATCGGTATCATCGAGAACCTCATGGATAAAGTGGACAACCTCATCCTTTGTGGTGGTATGACCTATACTTTTGCTAAAGCAAACGGTGGCGAGATTGGTAAATCTATCTGCGAGAACGACAAACTAGAGCTCGCTCTTGATATCGTAGCGCAAGCTAAGGCTAAAGGTGTTAACCTCGTATTGGCAACCGACTGCGTAGCAGCAGACGATTTCTGCAACGAGGCAAATACTCAAGTATGCCCAAGCAACGCTATCCCAGAGGGTTGGGAAGGTGTAGACGCTGGTCCAGAGAGCCGCAAAGCATTTGCTGCTGCTATCGAAGGTGCTAAGACTATCCTTTGGAATGGTCCTGCAGGTGTATTCGAGTTTGACAACTTCGCTGCTGGTTCTAAGGCAATCGCTGAGGCAATCGCTACTGCAACTGACAACGGTGCATATAGCTTGATTGGTGGTGGTGATAGCGTAGCTTGTGTAAACAAGTTCGGCATGGCTGACCGTGTAAGTTATATCTCTACTGGTGGTGGTGCATTGCTCGAGGCAATCGAGGGTAAAGTGCTCCCAGGTGTAGCAGCAATCAAAGGCTAAGCAGTATGGAAATTTCAGGTAAGATTATACAAGTATTGCCAGAGCAAGGTGGCGTAAGCAAGACCTCTGGCAAGGAGTGGAAGCTCCAAGCATATGTACTTGAGACACAGGAGCAATATCCACGCAAGGTGCACTTTGAGGTGTTTGGCGAAGATCGCATCAAAGCCAACCCATGCCAATTAGACGACATTGTAACCGTGTCTTTCGACATTGAGAGCCGCGAGTTCAATGGTCGTTGGTACACCTCTATCCGCGCATGGAAAATCCAACAAGGTGTGGTAGATGCTGCGGCAGCTCCAGCAGCTGTGCCTGCCGTTGAGCCAATGGCAGCTCCACAAGCCAATGTAGCTACTTTTGATGCTGCGGCAGGTGTGGACGAAACAACCGATCTCCCATTCTAAGGACCCCCTCAATCCCCCTTCAAAGGGGGAGGATATAGGCTAAATATGAAACGGATTGTCGGATGGATAATAGGCTTATGTCTTCTTGCGGGTGGCGCAACGGTATGCGCCATCCGTTGGGAAGCATGGTTTGGTAATCCACCCGAACCAGAGTGGACTGGAGAGAAAATCACTCATCAGTTCATGACAATGAATAATGATAGTGTGTTGCGTGCATTACAGCGCGACACACTGTCTTTTCTTTTATTGGGCGATATTCACAATTCGCTCACGAACGACCAAATGGCTGCTCTCTCTCAGCGCCATTCGGATATACAATTTTGGGCACAGATGGGCGATTGGATGGAACGCCCGTATATGTATTACGAGCAGATGATGTATCAATCATTGCTAGGTACACATCTTGACTCGCTACCTATTATTGCTATCCCAGGCAATCATGAATACTTGAAAGGTGTGGTGAAAACCCTGCCTGAACATTGGAAAACAATATTCCCTAATCCACAGAATGGTCCTGCTCGATTCTTGGGTACGACTTATTATGTGGACTTCCCACACTTGCGTTTGATTGCTTTAGATACTGATGGTCTGCATCGCATGTCCGACTATACACAAGTGGCTTTTTGGTTAAAGAAGACCTTACGCGATGCAGGTAAGAAATTCACGGTCGTGATAATGCATCATCCTGTATATAGTTCTGCCCAAGGCAGAAGCAATCCATTGATGTGGTTGGCTTTTCATAGTGCTATGCGTGAAGCAGATGTTGTGTTCTCTGGTCATGACCATAACTATGCTCGTCATACCGAGCACTACAAAGCAAGATTTTGGAAGAGAGAGGAGCCCACTGTCTTTATTGGCACCAATGCTTCCATGAAGAAGTATCCTGTGAAAGAAAACAATAAATATGAGGCATCGTTCTCGGGCGAACCTGTATATGAACATATATTGATTACTCCTACGTCATTATTTATTCATACCTATAACCTCCAATCGGGAGAGATAGTTGATACGGTGAAGATAGTAGCAAAGTTATAACGATTGTACAAACAAAATAGAGTTCTCTATAGAAAAGAAAATCGCCCATACCAATTGGTATAGGCGATTTTTGTATGGATAAATTGATTAGTAGAAATACGTTGGCTGTGATTTATTTGATTTGTATTCCTATTACATTATAGACTTTACCTTCATGGAGAATAAGGAGTGTCCCCTCGTGAATAATCTTTTGATAAGAAGATGGAGAGGTAAGATTCTCTACCGTTGTAGGGTCTTGGTTATATACACAACCGAAGGTGTCGTATTCGGGGTGATTAGTCGTGTAGAGGCAATTATCTTCGCGCCAAGCGCAGAGCATGACTGAGGTTTGCGTATCGCTGCTAAGGGCACTTCTGGCTGGGGCGGCGTGCGCATCGCTTGTTCGTTTAGCAGCATTGTGCACAATACCATCAATAGAGCCCAAGCCAGCTAACCATATTTTTTGCAGGTGTTGCTGCTCAAGGTCACTACCTATTCCCTCTGGGAAGACTACTTCCAGCATCATGCGGCATGCGCCATTCTCTAGGGTGTCTTTGCCTGTCACGACATGGGTGTAGGTAGTGTCTTGAGGGTAGTTGTTGATACCCGCAAAGATTTCGATGGTGTCGCCAGGCTCCGCTGTGAAGTCATAGAGGACATACTCTACTCCATCACGGAGGAAGTACACGCGGTTGTCTTCGTCTTCGCCGAAATGCAATGCTCCCACAAAAGATTTGGTGATAGCCGTATCTTTGGTAGATTGGTGGGCGAGTTGGTAGAAGGTCTTTCCCTTTGTAACGATGGAGTCATTCTCTAAAGTGTAACTAAAGGTCTCTGCACGCAGGATAGTTGGGGTACCGTCCATCTCTTTGGTTTCTACTTCTAACATATTCCATTGAGTAGGCGTTGGTCTGCCACCAATCTTGCCGTTCTTGGCATTGTCTTTTTTAGGACCACTATTATAATCACATAGGCACTCTGCGCCAAGGCGTTCCATTTCGGTATCGTCCATTTGGTAGAGGAGTTGGTTGTTTTTGCTTGCGCAAACGAGGTGTGTGCCAATGTGACATGGAACAACGACTTCTTGAATCAATCCGAAGAAATTACCGTTGCGACGACCGCCATACATGCCAATACCCTCTACATACTCCATACCATTGTTGAATGTCCATTTCTTGTACTCTTTGCCGTCTAATAGAGTTATCATAGAAACATCGGTAACAATCAGTGTGTCGGCTGGGTAAATAGAATCATTGTACTTATTGTAATCTACTATATTCATATATTCGTAGTAAATCCAATATATGTCTTTTTTTGCCTCCTCATCAAGATACAATTGTGGTAACGAATCCCCTACTTCTAATGTAAAGTCATAGAGCACAAGGTCTTTATCAAGCGAATGACTATAAATCAAAATCTTATTATTTTCCTCACGCAAGAGGAATGCAGAGTTACAATAAATATATGGCTGGTCGCGTTCAAATAGTATTTTGTCAAATGTCTGTTTGTAGGTAGTGTTAGATGAATTGTCATCTTCTGTGTCTCCACAAAATTCATTGCAAACGGTTCGTTGCAAACCTGCGAGCATAGGGAAAAGATCTTCATCAACGGTTCCATCATTATTATAAACGCATCCCATGTTCTTATAATCCGAGAAGTTAGTGGTATATACACATTCATCATCGCGATATGCGCAAAGCATAATTATCGCGCCATCA
>JAFYSB010000043.1 GCA_017546705.1 Paludibacteraceae bacterium | reverse complement strand
GCGTGAAGAACTATCGTTGGAAAGGCTTGGGCATTGATCTTTTAGAGAATCCAACACGTCCTATCCAAGAGTCTGAGGCATATATATTGTCGGATAAATTAATCAGAAACAACTATTTTTCCAAGTGATTTTTGCGGCAGAACAAGGGCTTGTTGTGCTGCCAAGCATGTTAGAATGAGAAACGGACGGTTAGTTTGACTCCGTTTCTTCCCCATGCACCTACCTTACGGCGTGCGTTAATCATCACTGGCTCGCCATTCTCGTCCAATACGGCATTGCCCGCTCCATCCAATTGTGGCACTTGATAAGGGAGCTCGTAGTCGTTGTATGTAAGACGACGAATATAATCAATACGGATAAATTTCAAGATGTTCTCCAATCCAACTGTCAATTCCATATAAGGCAATGGCCCCATAGGAGAGGAGATGCGAAAGTCATCATGTATATACGGTACACCGTCTATATAATCTACATCACCTTGTGCATTATTTCCATTAGCAAAAGCTGTATGCGGAAAATCATATAGACCAGAATTTCTTTCCGCAGCATGGTAAGGGTTGTTCTTATTGGTAAGACCACCGTAAATAGCTGAGAAACTGATTACTTCGCGTAACTTTAGTTTATTGATGCCAGGAATACGATTCAATATCCATCCTTTGAGGAAATACGTAGTATATAATCCCACGTAATAATCCATCATAAATTCCATTGGCTTCATCAAGTTGAATGCTCGCTGAGCTAAGAAAATACTCGTACTACTGTTCGGGATATATAGTTTGGTAAACGGTACTTGTTGCCAAATATATCCGCCTTGCAAACGCACATCCAACATTCCAAAAGCAGAGAACCAAAAGCGTTTGTCCACCAATGCTTCGGTGCGGTTGTAGAAGTAACCTTTGCCTCCGTTGTGCCTATCGTCCAAATAACCTATATAGTGTGTCAATTTGAATGTCGGTGCATCTTTGTCCATCGCAAACGGACTCTCTATACCCATACGATCAATAAAGATACGTGTACCTGGCGAAAATTTGAAATCCACCATCGCTTCGTAATTACGATATTGTCCGATGGATGATAGTGTTGAAGAATAGTAATTTTCTGTTCCTATTGTTTGCGGGGTGTAGTCGATACGGTTATATTGCAGAGCGCATGCAGCTTCGTTATTGCTAAATTCAAAGGCAGTTTTTATAGAGAACATATTCTGCCATTCTTTCATATATTCCAATTTGGCGCGGAATACATACTGGTTAAAACCGAGTGTAGGTGTGCCTGTCGGAATGGACATGAGTATATTATCACGTCGTATGACATCAGTAATCTGTCCTGGTTCTTCTACATCGTATTGGGCACTTAACTGCAAGTGATGACGCAAACCGTCATAAGGCTGATTCTTGTGTTTGTCAAAGGTATATACGAATGTTGCATTATATTTCGGACGCAAATCTTTTAGTCCGAAGGCGGCATAACCCCTAAAGAAGAACTGGTCGTGCAACTTTGCCGTAGAGGTTCCTCCGATGCGCAAACGAACACCCTCCAGCATGTTCCAACTGACGAAATTATAGATCGGACCAAAGTCAAACTTTGTTAAATCAAGGTCCCTGGCAGGTGTGGTAGCCACAAACTCAGTTGTAATAGCATTGATGGCTGCGATAGCGCTGGCTAATTTGGGCACAGCAGTCACTTCTTGCACCAATTCATATACCGAACTCTCATACTTAGTCAGTGGCTCTGGACGCAGCGTATCCCATGCTGCAGCACCATAGTGAACAGCCATCGAGTCGTTGGTTTCTACTTCGTCAGCGGTCATGTTCGAGAATATATCAGGTGGAATAGGTGTTTCCATATCCCAGTTGGTATATATCTTGGTCTGTCGTGCCACCATACCTTTTTTCTTGTTGAAAATATAGAATTTGGCATAAGTGGTCGTTCTATCGGGTGCCCACAGACCACTCTCCAACTGGACATAATTATGCTCAATGGAGTAGTTGCTCGCGAAGTTGAGGTTGATTTCTGGAGGAATATTGATGGCGTATCTCTTAATGCGATACGTTGAGTCATTCACAATATATAGGTGTCCCGTGAAACCGTAACTTTCTGAGTTCACAGGCACAAACGCCAAGTCAATACACTGATAACCATCCACCATGATGGTGTCCATGATGTAGTATTGATAGAAACTAACTGCAATAGAGGACGATAGTGGGGATACAAAGCGGTTGTATAGCAGATTCAAACTATTGTGATTGATGTCCACATCTTTGAACAGCTCCTTGATGTTCTCATGTATAGAACCGTAGGTAACCAAATCTTCCACACCGAAAACGCGATTTTTTTGTATGATCTTTTTTTCTTTGTATGGCCTACGTTGGTAATATTCATCGTTCAAATTTTCGCGAATACTGACTGTTACATTGGGATATACACCTGTAGTGTCAATATATTTTTGCAGAAAAGTAAAACTCTTCCAAAATGGCTTCTCCCAATTGATATTGATATTGTCCAACGCAAAAGACATGCGCGTGTAGGATTGCGCTGTGTAGTAGTCCAGTGATTGTACACAGTGCTCATTCTTGTTAGCAATCACATTCTTAATCAGTTCCACAGCAGGATTACCTCGACGACGGTAGTCTTTCTTCTTGTTTTTAGGGGTGATGATCACGTCTTGCAAACCATATACGTCAGGGTCTAATTTTATCTTCATATTGGCTTTGCTATGACCTTTGCTCACGGTGATGGTCTTTGTCTTGTAACCCATCATTTGGAAGGTAAGCATGGTATATCCTGCCGTGTTGCTAATCGTGAAATTGCCATCCAAATCGGTCGTCGTGCCTACTCCAGAGGCCGTCATTCCTTTACTCGTGGTTGACTTTAGAAAATAAACCTGTACGAATGGCAAGGTCTCGCCACTCTCTGCATCTACCACAATACCGCTGGCTGCGGTACGAGAGGGTGTTTCCTGTGCGAAAATGGTCACAGAAAACATTAGAAGAATGTATAGAATATGGATCTTTTTTATTGCCATTATTATTTTTTCTCTCTCAACATCAATGATGTGCTATTTTACTAATCTTATTATTATTCACACAACAACCAAACAATCAGGTCATGATTGTTTGCAAGTGTGTTGTTAATCGGACTTATCGCATAGTTTGTACGAGTGTCCTCACGTATCACGCTGCAAAGGTACAACTTTTTTTTGACATATGCAACTTTTTAAGACGATTGAACTTAGTTGCATGCTTTCACTTTGTCCCGAAGATATCCCGAAGATACCCCGAAGATAGATAATAATTATTAACGTTTTTTAATATCTACCTGCATAACACTATCACATTATAACATCAATTTATGAGCGAAATCTCTCTCCATACTGCCCAAATACCAAAATCATACTTTTTGAAAAAATGCCGTTTTTTAGGGGCTCTTGGGGTAGTATATAATTATATACGTAGTATATATTATATTTTTTTTGCGATATATACTATTCGACTCTTTTTTTATTGTTATAGTGTGAAAGTGTTATAGTGGCACGAATGATAGGTTGATTGTTAAAATATGCTAATCTTTTTATTGCGCCCATGGATGTTTTTTTTGAGGGAGTTGAAATCTATATGGGCATTATAAATGTTTAGAAAAGTACGATTTGCAAAAAAAAATAATATGTTTTTCTCCAAATTTATAAGTAAATTTGCAGATTCGCTTTTTTTTTTGTACCTTTGTCGCGTAATTTAAGGTCTGTAGATTTTTTTAGAACTACCCTTGAAACTTTTAGAACTCTTAAAACTTTTAAAACTTAATAAAACGTATCAATCGTATGACAATGACAAAAAGCCCATTGCAAATTGCACGCGCTGCGTATCAACCAAAGATGCCAGTGGCTTTGCAAGGAAATGTGTGCCTTAAAGAAGGCGCAAAAACGCAGTCTGTAGCTGACCAAGAGGAGATTCTCAAGCTCTTCCCAAACACCTACGGCATGCCTGTGATCGAGTTCGAGCCTACTGCTGAAGCAGCTCAAGTGGAAGCATTCAACGTAGGTGTAATCCTCTCTGGTGGTCAAGCTCCTGGTGGTCACAACGTGATCTGCGGTTTGTTTGACGCACTCAAACGCGTCAACCCAGACAACAAACTCTATGGTTTCCTCGGTGGTCCTAGCGGATTGGTGGATGGCAAATATGCTGAGCTTACCGCAGACATCATCGACGAGTATCGCAACACGGGTGGTTTTGATATCATCGGTTCTGGCCGTACCAAACTCGAGGAGACAGAGCAATTTGACAAAGGTATCGAGGTATGCAACAAACTCGGCATCAAGGCTGTGGTAATCATCGGTGGTGACGACTCTAACACCAACGCTTGCGTGCTCGCTGAGTACTACATCCAAAAGAACTGCGGTATCCAAGTGATCGGTTGCCCTAAGACCATCGACGGTGACCTCAAGAACGAGATGATCGAGACCTCTTTCGGTTTTGATACCGCATGTAAGACTTTTGCTGAGCTTATCGGTAACATCCAACGTGATGCTAACTCTGCGAAGAAATACTGGCACTTCATCCGTCTCATGGGACGTTCTGCTAGCCATATCGCACTCGAGTGCGCATTGCAAGCTCAACCAAACGTATGCCTCATCTCTGAGGAGGTAGAAGCTAAGAACATGACCCTCAACGAGGTAGTAGAGCAAATCGTAGAGGTGATCGTGGCTCGTGCTGAGGCAGGTCTGAACTTCGGTACTATCCTCATCCCAGAGGGCTTGATCGAGTTTATCCCAGCTATGCGCGTACTCATCCAAGAGCTCAACGACATGCTCGCTGAGAACGAGGAGTTTGCTGCTCTCGAAGGTGACGACGCTAAGCGTGAGTACGTGAAGAGCAAACTTACCCCTGCTTCTTGCGACCTCTATCGCAGCTTGCCAAAGGGTATTGCTAAGCAATTGACCCTCGACCGTGACCCACACGGCAACGTGATGGTGAGTCAAATCGAGACAGAGAAACTGCTCATCGAGATGGTACAAAAGCGTCTTGCTCAGCTCAAGGCTACTGGCGCATACAAGGGCAAATTTGCTGCCCTCAACCACTTCTTCGGTTACGAGGGTCGTTGCGCGATGCCAAGTAACTTCGATGCGGACTACTGCTACAGCCTCGGTAACACCGCTGCACACCTCATCGCAGCAGGTAAGACCGGCTACATGGCTCTCGTGAAGAACCTCACCAAGCCAGCAAGTGAGTGGGTAGCAGGTGGTGTGCCTGTGACCATGATGATGAACATGGAGCGTCGCCACGGTAAGATGAAACCAGTGATCCAAAAAGCATTGGTTGACCTCAATGGCGAACCATTCAAGTACTTGGTTGCTCATCGCGCAGATTGGGCTGATCCACAACTCAGCTACATCTACCCAGGTCCTATCCAATACTATGGACCAACAGAGGTATGCGATCAACCAACACGTACTTTGATGCTCGAACAATCTAAATAAGATGCGCGGTATCTTAATATCAATAGCGTTGCTGCTCTCGAGTCTTGCTTTCTCGCAAGACTTGGAGCAGCGTCTCTATGAAGCATATCTGAATGCCGAGATGGATATTTGGGCAAATCATATTGATTCTGTTAATTGGGATAGTTTGACCGTCGATGAGCAAACGGTATTACTCAATTATGAGTATGGCTACGCAGCACATGCCATTGGCGCAAAACAAGACGATGCAGCTTATCGCTTGGAGCAGTTTGCTACACACTTAGAAGCTCATCGCAACCATATTGATTCAGGAGTATATTATACCTACAAAACAGGCGAGTGCACTTTCCGACTTTCCCTTGAGAAAAAGCATATCGCCAAACAAATCAAAGGTATATACGACTATATGGACCGTGCAATGACAATTAGTCCTAATGATCCGTTTGTATTGACCATGCAGGGAAATGTGGAATTCTTCAATCCTTTTTTTGGTAGCAAGCAGAAAGCACTCTTGTACTACCAAAAAGCGGATAGTATCTACCACATAGAGCCTAATCAATATGATTATCCTCGTTGGAATCTTCGTGCGTTGCAAATGCCGTTGTTGCAAAGTATGGGATATGTGCGAAGCAAAGAAGAAGTACTGAAGAAATGTGATGAACTACTGGCAGAAGAGCCCATGTTCTCTTACATTACGGGAACATTTTTACCCGCGTATCTGAAAGATAAAAAGCGATAATATCTTATTTAAACAATTTTTATGCGATTGATCAAAAACCCATGGATAGGAATGGAAGGGTACAACTGTTTTGGTTGTTGCCCAACTAATCCTTATGGGGTGAAGATGCGTTTTTATGAGGATGGGGATGAAGTGGTGTGTTTTTGGAAGCCTGAAGAACGTTATCAGTCCTGGGTTGATACATTGCATGGGGGGATTCAGTCGGTATTGTTGGATGAAGTGTGTGGCTGGGTTGTCGCACACGTGCTAAAGGCTTCGGGCGTAACGGCGAAGATGGAAACACGCTTTCGCAAGCCGGTGGCAATCAATCAAGAGTTTATAGAACTGCGTGCGCGATTGCGCGAGCAGAAGCGTAATATAGCCATCGTGGATGGCGAGATACGCAGTGCGGAGGGGGAGATATTAGCAGAGTGTACGTGCACCTATTTCACGTTTGACGCGGCACATGCTCCAGAGCAAGTGCCTTACAACCCAACAGAAGTAATCGGAGAGGAATTAACAAGGGAGGAAGTGTTAAATAGTTTAGGGGTTTAGGAGTTCAGAGGTTTAGGAGAATTCTAAATTCTTAATTCAAAATTCAAAATTAATATGAAACATCATTTTTTACATTATATGGATCAGGTGATCCAGAATCGATGGAATGAAGTAGCATTTGCCGACTACGGCGAGAAAAAACAATATACCCATGGTGAGGTAGCTCAGCAGGTAGAGCGTTTTCACCACCTCTTCCGCTTGATGGGAATCCAAGAGGGAGATAAGATTGCTATTGCTAGCCGCAACTGCTCCAACTGGGTAGTGAGCTACATGGCAATCATGTCTTACAAAGCAGTGGCAGTGACCCTGCTGCAAGACTTCAAGGCAGATGACCTAGCTCGTCTTATCAAGCACTCGGATGCTAAGATGCTATTTGTAGGCCCATTCGTATGGCGCGAACTGCAACACCAAGAGTTGCCCGAAATGGAAGCAATCATCTCGATGGATGACTTCTCATTTATCCATTTGTCAGAGCCACACAAGGGCAAAGTAGAACATGTGATGACAGAAGAGTCTGCACTCACAGAGAATACCTTCTTCTCACTCGTGAAGGATGGCATGATTGACCTCGACTCAATGGCACTCATCAACTATACTTCGGGTTCTACTGGTTCACCTAAAGGTGTGATGATCAGCCATCGTTCGCTGAGCAACAACGTGGAGAACGGACAACATATCCTACCCGTAGAACCAGGACAACGCGTAGTGTCTATGCTTCCATTGGCGCATATGTTTGGTCAGCTGGCTGACTTCCTCTATCCATTCAGCGCAGGTGCGACTATTTATTATCTGACTAAGACTCCAACTCCAAGTATCTTGCTCAAAGCCATGGCGGACATCAAGCCATACTTGGTAGCCACTGTGCCATTGGTGATTGAGAAAATCCATAAGAAGAAGCTCGATCCACTATTGTCTAAACCTGTATTGAAGTTCTTCTGGTACACTCCTGGTATCATGAATATCATCCGTGGCCACGTCAAGAAGTCGCTTGTAAAGGCTTTTGGTGGTCAAGTGCGTTACTTCCTCTGCGGCGGTGCTGCCATGAATCCAGTGGTAGAGAAGTGCCTTATGGATGTCAATTTCCCACTCTCTATCGGTTTTGGTATGACTGAGTGTGGACCACTCGTCAGCGGTACTGTACCTAAGTATTTCCGTCGTCGTAGCTGCGGTCAGCCAGTGCCAAATATGGAGGTGAAGATTGATAACCCTAATGAGAAGGGTGAAGGCGAGATTCTGACTCGTGGTGAGAACGTGATGATGGGTTACTACAAAAATGAAGAAGCCACTCGTACCGCGTTTACTGAGGACGGCTGGCTCCGAACAGGTGACTTGGGCTATATGGATAAGAAGCAATTTGTCTATATCCGTGGGCGTATCAAGTCGATGTTCCTCGGAGCAAGTGGTCAGAATATCTACCCAGAGGAGATTGAGGATAAGCTCAACAACCAAACCGGTGTGGCTGAGTCTATCGTGGTAGAGCGTGAGGGCAAACTCATCGGTCTAGTCTTCCCAGATGAAGAGGCTACCAAGGGATTCTCGCTTGCAGAAGTGGAACGACTCATGAAAGAGAACTTGAAAAAACTCAACGACTTACTCCCTTCATACTCGCGCGTGCATGATATAGAGGTGAAGCAAGAACCATTTGAGAAAACTCCAAAAAAGAGTATTAAACGATTCTTATATAAGTAAACGATATGGAAAATAAGGTAGCGGAAAACCCTTTCAAAAACCGTGGCTTAGAGCCTAGCAAGAAAAAAGAAACATCGTTTATCGTGGTTACAGCATTGTTTGTCACCTTGTATGTGGTGAGCAATGTGATGGCGGTCAAAGTGATTGGTCTTTGGAATCTATTTTATTTCGATGCAGGAACAATCACTTTCCCTTTTGCCTACATGTTGGGCGATGTGCTGACAGAGATCTGGGGATATAAGACGGCGCGAAAGGTGATATTGATCACACTATTGTGTAATATCGTGATGGTAGTTTGTACACAAATTGGCGTATTCCTTCCTTCACCGGATTATCTAGATGCTACGGCACAAGCATACAACACGATGTTTTCGTATGTGCCTCGTATTGTGATAGCCTCGTTGACGGGTTTTCTGTTAGGTGAGCTGAGCAATGCTTGGTTGATGGAGAAAATCAAGAAGTGGACCAATGGCAAACGACTATGGGTGCGCACAATCGGTAGTTCGGCAGTCGCGTACTGGTTTGATTCGCTACCATTTGTGCTAATAGCTTTTGCAGGAACTGTTTCCACGCGCGATTTATTGCTGATGATTGCTTTTCAATATGCATCGAAATTGCTCATCGAGGCAGTGCTAGGTACCCCAATGGCGTATATAGTGATTAAGGCGATAAACAAGCATACCACCGCCTATTCCCTGAAGAGAAGGGAGAATGAATATCCTCGCAAATAAAGTCCTTTCCTTTAGGGGAGGATTTAGGAGAGGCTTATGGAACGATATGCTATCATACATACGATATTACCTCGCGAGTTTGTGCTGCTGCAAGGAACGGGGTGCAGATGGAAGAAATGTACCTTCTGTGACTATCATGCAGATGTGAGTGATAATCCGTTTACTGTGAACAAAGAGGTGTTAGCACAGGTACAAGGCATGTATGGGGTGTTGGATGTGATCAACTCGGGTTCGGCGATGGAGTTAGACGAACAGACTATCGAGATGATTAAGGAGGTTGTGCGAGAGAAGCAGATTCATACGCTGTGGTTTGAGGCGCACTATATGTATTGGCATAAATTGGCGAAGTTTGCGGAGCAGTTTGAAGGGGTAGAGGTGAAGTTTCGCTGTGGAATAGAGAGCTTTGATGCGACATTGCGCGAGCATTGGAAGAAGGGCGTGCATGCAGATGTGACCGTAGAGGATGTGGCGAAGTATTTCCAGGGTGTTTGTTTGCTTTGTTGTACAGAAGGCGATTCTCAAGAGCGGATTTTGAGGGATATAGCATTAGCAGAGCAGTGGTTTGAGTATGCAAGTGTGAACGTATTCTGTGAGAACTCTACCAGTCTCAAGCGAGATAATGCCTTAGCAAAATGGTTCGTAGAAGAAGTATATCCCAACTTAAAAGATTCGAAAAAGATAGAAGTATTAGTGGAGAATACGGACTTAGGAGTCGGGTAGGATAATACTACCATTTTTTTTATATACTTGCAGCTATTTAATGGTCATTTGTTAGATGTTTACATAAAATAAGCACCATCTCTAAAAAGATGGTGCTTATTTCGTATCTACGTTTGTTCAGCAATTTAGTCAATAAATTGTACTTTGTTGATGTCGCGTGGCTTGGCAGCAGGGGATTCATTAGCATAGCCAAATCCGATGCAGAGGCTGAGATCGTAATTCGCGCTGAAGCCCAGCATAGCCAGTATCTCTGCGCTATTTTCAGCATCGTTGATAAAGCGAACAGGGCTACCTAAGCAGATAGAACCTACGCCCAAAGATTGTGCACCTAACATCATGTTTCCTGCAAGCAGACCACAGTCGTAAGCTGAGAAGTCATAGCCCAAATCACGAGCGATGAAGGTCATGACTGGTGCCCCACGCATGCAACCGCGTACCATCTCTGCAGAGAGAGCAGGGTTGCCTACTACCATAAGGTCTTGCACCTTTTGCAGGGTGGTTGGATTGTCGATGATACGTACTTCCCAAGACTGTTTGTTCTGACCATTAGCGGCATTGATACCGCAGGTCATGATTTGCATCATCGTGTCGCGCGCTACAGGTGTAGCATGGTACTGACGAATGCTTCGGCGTGCCATAATGGCGTTGATGACTTCATTGTTCATAGGTTCTTGTGTTTTAGGAGCTGTACATGACAGCATTGCAAATGCCAAAAATGGCAATAATAAAATCTTTTTCATAATCTTAGTCTTTAAACTATAAACGTTAAACTCAAACTAACGATACTTCCCTTCGTTGGTATCATCAAGGATACTAAGATAACTCTCATAACGAGAGAGGGCTATTTTGCCATCTACAACCGCTTGATACACTGCACATCCTGGTTCGCCAGTATGCAGGCAGTTGGAATAGCGGCACTCGCGGCTTATGCGGAAAATCTCACGAAAATAATGGCAAATCTCCTCTTTCTCAACATCCAACATACCAAACCCCTTGATACCAGGTGTGTCAATTATCCAAGAATTAGTATTCACGGTATCTTCTCCTAAACTCCTAAACTCCTCAACTCCTAAACTACCTAAAGGATACATTTCGGAGAAAGTGGTAGTGTGCATACCCTTGTGATGTGCAGAAGATATGGCACCCGTGCGAGCAATATCTTTGCCCAAAATGGCATTCAAGAGGGTGGACTTTCCAACGCCCGAATTACCCGAAAGAAGCGTAATGCGATTTTTGAATATATCAGCGACCTCCGAGTTATCTAATGCTTTTGCCGAAATAGCGTAGGTAGGATAGTCAAGGGATTCGTATAGTTGGCGAAGATCAGCAAGCGTTTGCTGTTCCTCGTTGGAGAGCAGGTCTATCTTGTTAAAAATTAAGCAAGCAGGTACACGATATGCTTCGCAGGTAGCAAGAAAACGGTCGATGAACGTAGTTGATGTCTTTGGATGATTGATGGTAACAATCAACGCTGCCATATCCACATTGGCAGCCAAGATATGCGAAGCATAGCTAAGATTGGTACTGCGGCGGATGATGTAGTTCTTGCGATCGTATAGTTCGGTAATCCAATTAGTACCATCTTCCAACTGCGTGACCTCTACATGATCACCTATTGCTATAGGATTAGTCGAGCGAATGCCGCGAATGCGAAAATTACCTTTCACGTGGCAGTCAGCTGTTGTACCGTCTGGGAAAAATACTCCGTAACTAGTACCCGTTGATTTTATTACAAGTCCTTTCATTGGTTAAAATGCTTCTGTTGCGGTAAGGTAGAAGCTATAAGCATTTATATTATTCCATCGCGGATCAACATTGCTGCGTGCGACGTCGAAACGGATGTTTACTTTTGCCTTATTGATAGTGGCACGTAGTCCGAGTCCATAACCTACCTTAGGTACTTCCCAGTGCCAATTATGATAGTCATATACATCGCCTATACCAGCAAAGACGGCGGCGCGGAAGATACTCCAAATCGGTATGCGGAGTTCGGCTTGCAAAGCCATCATAATGTCATCGCGGAACATATCGCTATTGATACCTCTAATGCCGTCTTGACCACCAAGACGTGGAAGCATAGGGTATAGCGTTAGGTACGAAATATCGTATTCTGACAACATCATTTGTGCTTTGAATTGCCATGCAAATACGAGGTCGCAAGGTAGTGGGATATAGTGTCGGAAGTCGGCAGATAGCAAGCCATTGATGGTAGCTTGTTGCCCAGCAGGAATCTCTATGCGGTTGGTATATGCGGCGGCAGCGGATAGTTTAGCAAAGATACCCTTGGTGGGGTAAAACACATTATCCCGTGAGTCGTATTGGGCTATTGCTCCTAATGCCACTTGCACGAGTGGGTGAACGGTAGAGTAGGTGTCTTGGATGTTAAATTGGGCGATGAGTATGTCTGCCATTGGTCCTACGGCAATGTGTTTCCCTACATAAATCGGTGCTTGGATATTGAGGTAGCCGCGCTGCAATTGGTAAGGTGTACCCTTGCGTAGCATACCAATATTGGTATTGCCTTGGTTAGCAAAATGGGAGTCATGGTAAGTGCCGTAGTAGGTGGCAGGTCGGTTGCTGTAGCCAGCCCGAAACTGCAATTGCCAGGAGTGTGGTGCAGAATTGTGTAGGGTTGTATAGGGTTGTGAAGTATGTTTTTTTCTGCCAAAATACAAATTCCCCTGCGCATTGATATACCACTGGCGATTAAGCGAATAGGTGCCATCAAGTTGCACGATAGAGGTGCGCTCTTGGTTTGGTAGGCGAAAATAGCCTTGTGCAGCAGCTCCAAACTCCCAGGTAGATTCGGGTGAATAGTTCACCACGGGAATACCCATTGCGGGTAAGTTAAGTAGACTATCAAGCGAAATAGCATAAGACATTGGGATAACCAATGCCCATGCTATTGCTAGTATGAGTAATCGCTTTGCGATGATTGTTAGGCGAAAAGGTGATAAGGCAAATAGGCGAGAGGCTAGAACTGGCAGCCATGCTGCCCTTGCCTTTAACCTCTAATCTTTAACCTCTAACCTAAACTTACACGGTCATGATTTCTTTCTCTTTCGCTGCGTAAACTTCGTCAATGCGCTTCACATATTTATCGTGAAGTTTTTGTGCCTCGTTCTCCGCATCTTTCTCTGCGTCCTCTGGTAAGCCTTCTTTGATTTGCTTTTTGAGGGTGTCAATAGCATCACGACGAGCATTACGCACGCTCACTTTCGCATTTTCTGCTTCGCCTTTACATTGCTTAGCTAACTCTTTGCGACGCTCCTCAGTCAATGGTGGAATCATCAGTCGGATGCATTCTCCATTGTTGTTAGGTGCCAAACCGATGTTAGAGTTGATGATAGCACGCTCAATTTCTGGAAGCATTTTCTTCTCCCATGGTTGAATTTGGATAGTACGAGCATCAGGTGTAGTTACGGTTGCTACATTGGCGATTGGTGACATTTGACCATAGTATTCTACTTTTACTGGGTCAAGGATTCGTCCACTAGCTTTGCCAGCACGGATATGTGCCAAAGCATCATCAAGATACATGACAGCAGATTCCATCAATTCCTCTGCCTCATTCAGAATTTGTTTTGGTTCTAACATGATTATTAGGGTTTTACAAGTGTTCCTATTTGTTGTCCGTTCATTACTTTCTCCAAGTTGCCTACGGTGTCCATATCAAAGACATAGATTGGCATGTTATTCTCGCGGCACATAGTGATGGCGGTCAAATCCATTACTTTGAGCTTCATATCAAGGATCTCATCGTAGGTGATTTGGGTGTACTTAGTAGCCGTAGGGTCTTTTTCTGGATCTGCAGTATAGATGCCATCTACACGTGTACCTTTCATCATTACATCTGCCTTGAGTTCGATTGCTCGAAGCACGGAAGCAGTATCAGTGGTAAAATATGGGTTACCTGTACCACCCGCAATAATTACGATATTGCCTTTGTTGAGTAGGCGGATAGCCTTGTCTGTGCTGTATAGTTCGCCTACAGGCTCCATACGAACACTAGTCAGTACGCGTACTTTTTGTCCAATAGCCTCTAATGCCGAACTGAGTGCAAGTGAATTGATGACTGTTGCCAACATACCCATTTGGTCGCCTTTTACACGGTCAAAACCTTTTTGTGCGCCACTGAGTCCACGGAAGATATTGCCTCCACCAATGACAATAGCGACCTGTGTACCAGAAGCAGCAATATTGCGAATTTGCTCGGCATAGTCAGCTAGTCGTTGAGGATCAATACCATGTTGCTGAGCCCCCATAAGGCTCTCACCAGAAAGTTTAAGAAGTATTCGTTTGTACATAATTTCCATGTTTTATAAATCGCCTGCAAAGATAATGTTTTTTTTGCAAATGTGCAAATTGTACTATACGTTGCGCTGTTATTTATGTAAAAAGATCACCTTTGATTCGTTCGTTTTTAGTATATAGATACCTGATTGAGGAATATTCAACTGGTTGATATCGCCGTCTTTTTGGACATCAACGATATTTCCAAGGAGGTCATAAAGAACTGCTGCATCAGAAACAATTGTATTGGAAACTGCAGACGAAACACCATCGATAACAAATGCCTTTTCAATAGCAGGTCCAACATATTCTTTTTTCTTGTTGTCCATAGGTCGAATCCAGAATGTGTAGGCACCTAACTCAGGCATAGTGGCGGTGAGTTCCTTTTTACTGATAATATTGTCCGCTATTTTTTTGTTGTTTTTATCATAGAGTCGTACCTTGAAATACTTAGCTTCGCTTGTCCATTTAGCAATCATTTTCATGGCATCGATACTGAATGAAAACTCTGTGATAGGAGCAGTCCACTCTGGGCGTAGGTGAGCGTAGGTAATGCCATGGATTTGTGGAGTACCTTCTTGGTTGGTGAGTTTGCCTAAGAGGACGATGTTATCGCTGTTTTGAATTTCTTCTCCCGTGGTATAAGGTGCTTGGTTGAGCCACTGTATGTGGTTGCAAAGCATTCTTTCTTCTCGATCTCCGTTGTCAGAAATGGTAAATTGTGCTTCTTGCTCTTGGAGAATAGTTGTTGGTGTGCTAACTATATTAGATACCATACCTTGAACGAGGTATTCCATACTGTAGGCATCTTTGTATGTCTTTGCCATCTCCAGAGCTTTGCTTGTGGATAATGCGGTGGCTGCGTCGTAGGTTATGTTAGCCTCGTAATCAGATGTTTGATTGCCAATTAGCTGCTCCCATGTTGCGTTGGATATAGATGCAAAGCCCTCGTATTTTTGGAAGTTAACTTCGAAGGCGTAGTAAACACCCAATTGATTGGATTCGTTTGCTACAAGGGTTAATTGAAGACTGTTTGGTGTATATTGATTACATTCCTCTCCATTGCCAATCGCGCAGATGACATTCTTAAGATGGATGCTATTGCTGGTAGCAGTGTTGGATTTGTCTAACAGATAGGTTCCGATGACTGAAGTTGCACTGTTGCTGTTGAGGTAACAACGAATGAGCATTTCATCTTTGTTGTCACTCTCCCAGAAATCAGGGGTGTAGAGATCCATTTTCCATGTATTGGTGCCACTAATCTGTGTGAAATCAGCTGCCCAAGTGTCAGGCAATTGCATTGTTTGTTGAGTGTGGAAAGTAATCTTATCGTCTTGAATAGTAAAGGCATTCTTTACCATTCCTTTTCCTTGTATATATACTGGATAGAATTGATTGTCGTTGTCCTTGTAGCCTACAACGAGGTAGTAATCTCCCTCTAGTAGTGTATTAGGAATTTTCCAAGATAGTGGATAATTCTCTACGTAGTAGCCAGCACCCATGTTGAAGTTGCTATTGAAGCCTACTTCAGCCACAAAATTATCTTGTTTATCATAGATGGAATAACCGAGTTTGATATTAGAATTAGTAATACCACTATTAGTGAATATGTACATGGAATATTTGACAGCATTGTTTCTGCTTCCCGAGGCTGCGGAAGTGCGTGTTAGTCCTTTGGCAGTGTAGAGAGGTGTTGCAATGCCTCCTTGATCAGGTAGGATGTTGGTATATACGCATACATCTACGGTAAAGGCAAGGTTGGATGCGCTACCGCCAGTACCTTGTTGTCCTGGGTCGAGGGCTGATATGGAGAAATATCCGTCAGATGTGCCAGTCCATCCCCAATTGATGTGGAGATAGCCATTGCTCTGCATACCGTCGCAAACGAAGGCGTGTCCTTCCCATTTGGTGGTGTAAGCACTAATGTATACAGGTCTTCCTGCTTCAAGATCAGTGGCAATACCCTCAAGCACTTTGTTCTCAGGCATATAGTCTTTTGGTAGAGGGATGATTCCAGCATCATAACCGAAGTAGCGATTGAGTCCGTGCAATGCGATACCAGACGAACTACCACTCGCAGAAGGTGAAAACTGCATATTAGATGCAACTCCTACATGGAACATTAGTTCCGATACAGCATCTGCTTGCTCATTTGTGTAAGAATTATTCTTATATTGAGGAAGCATATTGTCCCAATCATAGGTGGCTTGGGAGAAATCGGCACTGACTGTCATGCCATTTCTTAGTTTATAGGAATAGCTGCCTGTTCCTTGTGCAGGATGTTTATGTTTGTACATGATTTGGCTGATAGCCGTTGCTACGCAACCAGTTACAGAGCGTTCTCCATCTACGATAGGGCAGTGGTTGTTATATGGTTTACCTTGTCCCCATTGTGTTTGACCGAGCAATGGTTCTATGGTTGGATATTGCGAACCTAATTCTTTGTCGTGATTAGCAGCTGATTGTGGCATCAAAGCCGCGTATGCCAACTCCTCGGCATACATCTGCAACCACACTTGCATGTTGCTCGGAATATTCTGTGGGTCAAAACTGCCCCTGTCAGTATATCCGAGCACTGCACGTGCGTTTTCTTCTGCAGCGATTAATACAAATCCTTCTTCATCCTTCCCGTTGAAGATATAGACGGCTGGTGTGGTTCCATCTTGTTGCAGGTGGGTGTATGCCAATGCAACGGGAGTGGTGGTCTTTGTGGCCTGTTCTGCTTTTTTTATTCGCTGAACGGAAGACACAGTCGCATTGCGTTGGTGGATAAATTCACTTGCAATTTGTGCCGCCTCTTGTGGCGTGCGGGCAAAGGTGGTGCCTACGAGTAGGATTAATGTGATAAGGATAGTATATAATCTCTGCATAATAAAAATTACTTTTCTTCTTCCATGTACCAACTAGCGTACATGGCGTAGTTGTGTGCAATCTTGCGATTGATTTCGTTAGTTTGTTCTGGATCAGCTTTCTTAATAAACTTAGCTGGTACACCGCCCCATACTTCGTATGGGCCAATCTGTGTGTTCTTGAGTACCAACGAACCCGCTGCCACAATCGCACCTTCGCCAACCACCACACCGTCGAGTAGGGTAGAACCCATACCAATGAGTGCGTAGTCGTGTACATCCGCACCGTGGATAGTCACGTTGTGACCTACGGATACATAGTCACCAATGGTGATGGTGCTTTTCTCATAGAGCGTATGGAGTACAGAACCATCTTGGATATTCACGTGGTTGCCGATCTTAATCCAGTTGACATCGCCGCGCAACACGGCGTTGAACCAGATGGAGCAACCATCGCCGATGACAGTGTCACCGACGATAGTTGCATTCTCTGCTAGAAAGCAATCCTTACCTATTTGAGGAGTGAATCCTCGTACAGGAACAATCAGAGCCATGATTATCGTGCAGCAATGATAGCGCAGAAGTCAGCAGCCTTGAGGCTAGCACCACCAATCAAACCACCATCTACGTCTGGGTTAGCGAAGAGCTCAGCTGCGTTCTTAGCGTTGCAGCTGCCACCGTAAAGGATAGTGCAGTCATCAGCTACTTGCTCGCCGTATTTCTCTGCTACAAGGCTTCGGATATATGCGTGAATCTCTTGTGCTTGCTCTGGAGTTGCGGTAAGTCCAGTACCAATAGCCCATACAGGCTCGTATGCCAATACAATTTTGCCAAAGTCCTCAGCACTGAGGTGGAATACAGAACCCTCGAGTTGAGCTTTAACAACCTCGTTTTGTTGACCAGCTTCGCGCTCCTCTTTTACCTCGCCAATGCAGAAGATAGGCTTGAGGTTATTTGCGAGTGCCAACTCCACTTTGTCTTTCAAAATCTCGTAGGTCTCACCATAGTATGCACGACGCTCAGAGTGACCGAGAATGCAGTACTCAGCACCAGTAGAAGCCACCATAGCAGCGCTCACTTCACCAGTGTATGCACCTTTTTCCTTATCAGCGCAGTTCTCAGCAGCCACAGCGATTGGGCTATCCTTGAGGAGCTCAGCCACAGTAGCCAAGTGGATGAATGGAGTGCCGATCACTACGGCGCACGCTGGGTTAACAACTTGATTCTTCAACTCAGTAGCCAATGCTACTCCTTCTTGCAGGGTCATGTTCATTTTCCAGTTGCCTGCAACCATTTTTGTTCTCATTGTCTTGAAATAGTTATATAGTTAATAATTGATTTTTTCTCGCCTCTAAACTACAATCGCAGACAGCGATTGCGAATATTATACTTATCTATTACCACTCCGTTTTGCACCACAATCACACCTGGGTTGGCACGCACAATCGTCTTTAGCGTCACAGGGTCGCAAGTACAAACGCCATTGCTCACAGTTGGGTACGCATGGCTAAAACTACTAATCTCATCGGTGCCCGATCCTGTGAGAATATAGCATTGCGCCATATTCATTACACAATTTTCGTACAACGCTTCCACCTTAGCCATTTGCTTCTTGTCTGCTTTTTTGAGGTCGTACATCACCACCAATGTTACTGGCTCTTCACTCTCCAATATATCCCACGTCAAGTCCTCATAATCAGCATTCATTATCTCGAAATCATGAATAGGAGGTTCATAGCCTTTTTGGATGAGTTTCGATTCTTGACGCACGAATGTCCATGTGCTATCGCCCTGCGGATAGTTCTCCAACGTGAATGTTTCCTCCACACCATCTTTCTCATACACGAACGAGAATTCATACACATCAGGCGCTGCATCCTCTGGGTATTCCATCAGTGTAGGCAGATGATTACCAATCTTATATGGACGGAAATCCACCACAGGTAGGTGTCGATAGGTGTATTCCATAAAGGCAAACGTGATACTTGCTGCTATGAAAGCAATGATTACCTCCATATATCCTCTCCACAACGGATTAACAGACTTGCGCAGAAGCACCAATACAATCGCCAATATAATCAGCACCACATTCTTACCAAAAGTCTGCCAGTTGGTCAGTACCAATGCATCACCAAAACACCCACAATCGCTCACTGGATTATTGATGGCGATATAAAGTGTCAATGGAGTCATCACCGCGTAGAATGCCAATGCTAACCACGAAGTCCATTGCGTACGCACGTTCAATACCATACATACACCCAGCACCATCTCCAACAATATCAGAACTACAGCTGCCACCTCGGCCAGCGGGAGTAAGTCAGTAAAAAATCCCCCGAAAGCCTTTAAGTAATCTTCAATCTTATATACTGTTCCAAATGGATCAATCGCTTTGACTGCTCCCGAGAATACAAACACCACACCCAGCAGCGTGCGGCAGATAGCGGCTATAATAGTCTTATTTCGCTTCATTCTCCATCACTTTGATTAGGTAGAAAACGGCGTAGTTGAGCATATCAAAGTAGTTACCATCAGCGCCTTCCGAAATCAATGTCTGATTGTCATTCGCCGTGATGGATTTGTTGCGATTAATCTTTGTCAAGATGATATCCGTCAAACTGCTTGCAAACATATCTCGCCATGCCTCACCATAGTCATGGTTCTTCTTCAGCATCAGTGCTTTAGCTTCTGCCATATAGTGGTCGTACAACTCAATCGCACGCTCTGCAGTCATGTCCACAGAGTCTGCAAAACCCTCGTGCAACTGAATCAGTCCGATGATGCTGTAGTTCACAATAGCCATCATCTCGCCCTCAATGCTCTCGCCCACCATGTTCACGCCTGTTTGCTCAATCTCGCGCACGCGTTTGGCTTTGATAAAGAGTTGATCGTTCACGGTCTGTGGACGCATAATACGCCAACTTGGACCATAATCTTTCATCTTGAGCTCATAGATTCTTCGGCACTTACCTGCCACTATGTCAAATTGTTCCGCTGTTTTCATTATCGCTTGTTGATATAAATCGTTGTTGTCTTTTCACCCATGCGTTGGATATATACGCCATCTGCAGGTACGTCAAATGGACGATTGTCACCTGACTGCTTGCTATCCACAAGGCGTCCCATCAAATCATAAAGTACCACTGTTTGTTGTGTCTCCAAATCCTCAATACCTGTAGCCGTTGTGTTAATCTCAAATTGCTCTTCTACCGCATCGCCGATGTAATACTCTTGTGCTTCATCCACTGGGCGAATCCACAAGGTATATGTTCCATCTGCGAGATCCGCAACATATACGTTTGTAAAGTCAATAATGCCGTTTGCTGCTGTTTCTCCGTTAGCGTCGGTCACTTTCACGTGGAAGTAAGGTGCTTCACATTCAAAGTTAAAGAACACGGTATCTTGGTTGGTAGTCACTTGCAAGTTGCGGATCGAGTAATCCACCTCTGGTTGCTCGCCTGCGGTGTATTGGTACACATACCCCTTAATTTCAGGTGTATTACCCATATAATTTTGCACCTGTCCATATATCACTACCTCATCGCCCAATGCCACTTCATTGCCAGAGACAAACGCTGTGTTATCCAGCCATTTGGTGTTGTAACAATAGAATTGATTGTTGGTCGTTCCATCATCAGATATGTCAAATCGTGCACTCTTGTATTGCACAATCTGCTCAGGCGTATTGCGCATATTGGAGATGATACCCCCTACGAAATACGACATCTCTGTCGCGTTGGTATGCCCTAAGGCTTTAGTCATTTGTAATGCTTTGGATGCAGGCAACGCAGTAGCCAAGTCAAAAGTATAATCCGTGTTGTATTGGTAAGTATCACCATCAATGGTGGTGTACCAATCAGGTGTAGCGGTGTACGAACCTTGCTTCACCTCACCATTAACCTCCATATAATATTGTACTATCACCTTTTCTCCTCCTGCAGGCAGGATAGTCAGATGCAAGGCTGTTGGCTGGTATTGGTAACAAGCATTGTAGTAGCCCTCTGCATATATGGCGTTGGCGTCAATCGTACCTGCTTCCATCGTGTAGGTACCTACCACGGCCTTGTCGCTATTGCTGTGAAGGTTACAACGGATGAGTACATCAGTCTCGGATGGGGTGTCTGACCAGAATTGGCTAGAGAACAAATCTACCGACCATGTCTTACTGCCCTCTATGAGAGCGAAGTCGGCATTGGTGAATGGGCGCATTTCTTTCTCAGGTTCCTCTATTGCGCCAAACACAAACTGACTGCTAGTCACCGTGAATGGCACGCGCACCTCTCCTAACCCTTTGACTAGGATAGGGTGGTCTTTGCCGTTGTCATCTACATAGCGAATCTCCAACTCATAATCGCCTTCTGCCAAGCTGCTAGGCAATTTTTTAGAGATATTGATAGCACTGGTATAGTAATAACCAGGAGCTAATTCGAAAGTAACTACTTCCACTGTGTTCACTTCTTCGCCCGCGCTGTTGTAGATGAAGTAGGTCACTGTACCTGCTGCGGTAGCAATACCTGTACTGGTGAAGGCGTCCAAACTAAAACCAACTGCCGTTGTTTTGTTGATGGCATCACTGGATGTACGAGTCAATTTATCTACCGTTATGAGTGGCATTGCTTCGCCTCCTACAGTAGGCTTAATGTTAGTATAGAGACATACTCCTTCTGTAAAGGCTAAATCGCTCGCGCTACCACCTGTTCCTTGATTTTCAGGGTCAAGTGCGGATAGAGCAAAATAACCATTGCCACTGCCGTTCCAACCCCAGTTAATATGCAGATATCCATCGCTTTGCATGCCATCGCAAACAAAAGCGTGTCCTTCTTGATTGACAGTCGAGCCACTGATATATACTGGTCGTCCCTCTTGCAAATCGCTTGCAACGGTTTGCAAGACAGTTTCCTCCTTCATAAAATCTTTAGGTAGCACATGGATACTTTTGTTGTAACCAAAGTACTCAGTGATAGCTGCCAACGCGGCAGAAGATATCGCGCCACTGCCATCTGGGTCATAATCCATATCTGCTGCCACGCCCACATGATACATCAGTGTCGCTACGGCATTGGCTTGAGTGCTGTTATAGTTATTCTTGTAATAGGGCAACATGTTCCCCCAATCGTAGGTCGTTGCTCCAAAATTAACATTGAGTTGCAATCCATGAGATTCCGTAGTATATGTCTTGCTTCCTATACCCTTTGTAGGGTATTTGTGCACATACATAATCTGACTGATGGCTGTTGCCACGCAACCTGTCACACTGCGCTCGCCACCCACAGTCGGACATAGATTATTATATGGTTCATCTTGTCCCCATTCTACGTCGCCCAAGATAGGTGTAATAGTAGGGTAGGAATCTGTCGCAGCACGCTTTGCGCGGTGCATGGATACCTGTCCTGCTTTCAGCACAGGCTTGTTTGCTTCGTAACGTGCCAACTCATCAGCATACATCTGCAACCAGAATTGCATATTCTCTGGCATGTCTGTCGCATCAAAACGACCATGGTCAGAATATCCCAATATCGCACGTGCATCGTCCTCTGCCGACACCAATACAAATCCATCTTCGCCGTTAAATACATACACCGCAGGTTCGTTATCCACCTGCATTTGGGTATATGCGATTTCCACAGGAGCCGTCACGGTTGCCGCTTTTTCTGCTTGTTGCATACGACGAACAGCAGGTGTATTCTTGCTGCTCAAAAACTCACTTGCTACACATGCTGCTTGCTCTGGTGTGCGTGCCCAAATGCTCATACAGCACAGTAAACCACCAATCAACCAGAACTTTTTCATATCTCTAAACACTAAACACTAAACTCTAAACACTACACTCTAAACACTAAACACTAAACTCTAAACACTACACCTTCGTATATATCGAAGCCAAGTTTCTTGCTTTTTCATTCAAATCCAACCCATAGCCTATGATAAATGCGGGTGGAATAGCCAGTCCATAGTATTGTGGCTTCACGTCCTCATAACGCAGCGATTCTGGCTTGTACAAGAACGATGTCAATGCCACTGACTTAGCACCCATCTCGCGCAACTCATTCATAAACGCATGCATCGTAATGCCTGTGTCCACAATATCCTCTATCACAATCACATCCCTATCTTTCACATCCACTTGCAGCGGAATCAGCATATTCACTTTGCCTGTCGTTTCTGTTCCTTCATACGATTTCATACGAACGAATGTAATCTCACATGGCAAACTGATGTGCTTCATCAAATCAGACGCATACATAAATGCGCCATTCAACACGCACACAAACAGCGGCTCACGTCCTGCGTAATCCGCATTGATTTCATTGGCAACGCGTGTAACTTCTTGCTCTATTTTGGCTGCGGAAATGCTTTCCTCAAAACACAAACCTTCGTACTCTAACATAAGACTAAAATGCGTTTGAAATTCAATAATCAAAAATCGCCACAAAATTACAACTTTTTTTTGAAATATGCAAATTTGTTGACACCATTACGCAAAAATGCAAAATAATTTCACGGAATAGGCTATTATCATCCATAATTATTCTTCCTTACGCCCTATATCTTACACCTGTTTTTCGGTTCTTATTCAAATTTCGTGCAGGGGTAAGTACCGATTGAGCGAACACAACGGGATGAAAGCGTAATTACCCCATTCGTCACAATCAATTGAATATCAATCATTTTTTTAAAAAATACATACAAAAAAGTTAGGATTATT
>JAFYSB010000042.1 GCA_017546705.1 Paludibacteraceae bacterium | reverse complement strand
GATAACCTTGTTGATTACCTCAGCGAGGATGCTCTTGCCGTACATCTTTTGCAACATACCCTTAGGTGCCATACCTGGACGGAAACCTGGGATGTTAGCTTTCTTACGAATGTTGATAAGTTCTTTTTGAACTGCCTCTTGGTAGTCTGCTGGCTCCACTGTCATAGTGATAACCGCGGTGAGATCTTTGATCTCTGATTGATTAAATTGCATATAACTAAAATTTTTATAAATTATTTTCTTGGTTGTATTTTCGTTCCAAAAATTGTAATAAATTATAATAAATTGTTCAAAATTTTTCTTGTCTAATGTATTGAAATTTTTGTTAATTTACTACAATATACTATAATTTTGGTAGTGTATAATGCTCGTTAATTCTTATTCGCTCTCTTGCGCTCCAACTCGTCAAGGATAATCTTTCTAATACGCATATAGTTTGGTGTCACCTCTACGTACTCATCCTCCTTGATGTACTCCAATGCCTCCTCGAGGGAGAAGATCACAGGTGGTGGCAATACCGCCTTGTCGTCTGCCGATTTCGAACGCATATTGGTCAGTTTCTTCGACTTGGTCACGTTGATCACGATGTCGCCCTCTTTCGAGCTCTCGCCCACAACTTGACCGGCATACACCTCGTCTTGTGGACTAATAAAGAATCGTCCACGGTCTTGCAGTTTGTCAAGCGCGTATGCGTATGCAGTACCAGACTCCATCGCGATGAGCGAACCATTATTACGCTTCACGATCTCGCCTTTGTATGGTTGGAATTCGAGGAAACGGTGTGCCATGATCGCCTCACCCGCAGACACGTTCAGCACGTAAGTACGCATGCCGATGATACCACGGCTAGGGATCACAAACTCCAATTGCACACGGTCGTTAATCATCTCCATACGAGTCATCTCGCCCTTGTGGGTGGACACATACTCAATGATCTTACCCGAGCACTCTTCTGGGGTGTTCACGGTCAGTTGCTCTACTGGCTCGCACTTCACGCCGTCGATCTCCTTGATGATTACTTGTGGTTGTCCCACTTGCAACTCATATCCTTCACGACGCATGGTCTCTACCAATACACTCAAGTGCAACACACCACGGCCAAACACGTTCCACGATGTCTCATCTGTTCCGCGCTCTACGCGCAACGCCAAGTTCTTCTCCAACTCTTTGTTCAAGCGGTCTTGGATATGGCGAGAAGTCACGAACTTACCGTCCTTGCCGAAGAATGGCGAGTCGTTGATGGTAAATACCATCGACATCGTTGGCTCATCGATTGCAATTGGATCCAATGCCTCTGGGTTCTCGTAGTCGCAGATGGTATCGCCGATCTCAAAGCCCTCAATACCGATGAGTGCGCAGATATCGCCTGATTTCACCTCATCCACTTTCGCACGACCCATACCGGCAAAGGTGTGCAGTTCTTTGATCTTACATCTCACCTTGCTGCCATCTTTCTTCGCGAGTGTCACGTTCTGACCATTCTTGAGTGCACCACGATGTACGCGTCCCACAGCGATACGACCGAGGTATGGACTATAATCCAAGCTCGTGATAAGCATCTGTGGTGTTCCGTCCAACATCTCTGGCGCAGGCACATGCTCGATGATGGTGTCCATCAATGCGGTGAGGTCAGTCGTTGGCTTGTGCCAATCGGTGGACATCCAGCCGTTCTTAGCCGAACCGTAGATGGTTTGGAAGTCGAGTTGCTCCTCTGTTGCGTCGAGGTTAAGCATAAGGTCAAATACCTCCTCTTGTACCTCATCTGGACGGCAGTTGAGTTTATCTACTTTGTTGATTACTACGATTGGTTTGAGATTGAGCTCAAGGGCTTTTTGAAGTACGAAACGAGTCTGTGGCATTGGACCCTCGAAGGCATCCACGAGCAGCAGTACGCCGTCGGCCATGTTCAGCACGCGCTCCACCTCGCCGCCAAAGTCGGCGTGGCCCGGAGTGTCAATCACATTGATCTTGCAGCCTTTGTATTCAATGGCTACATTTTTCGCAAGGATGGTGATACCGCGCTCGCGCTCAAGCTCGTTGTTGTCGAGGATGAGCTCGCCTTTTTGCTCATTCTCACGAAATAGGTTCGCGGTGTACAACATCTTATCAACCAAGGTTGTTTTACCATGGTCAACGTGTGCGATGATTGCTATATTTCTAATGTTTTGCATATTCTTTTTGTGTGCCTGTACACATGCGCGCTTTACGCATATTACAAAAAAGTCTGCAAAATTACTATTTTTTTTGCACATATGCAATAGTTAAATGCTTTTTTTAGCTATCCTTTATGATTTAACGCATCTCTATCTAGCATCTTAATGGCATTTTCCCTCGTTAAAGACTGCTATATCTTACGTATATCTTACGTGTATGTTACGTATATCCTACGTATATGGTACGTAATTGACAGCGGAAAGAAAGGAAAACACAAAGAAAAAGCAAGAAAATGGCAAGAGTAAGGCAAAGAAAATGCAAAGAACAAGGAGAGGAAAAGGAGAGAAAAGAGAGCGAAGAAATGAGGAAATGAAGAACAAATCCATGAAAAAATGACGAAATGTTTGTGCGATTACAAATAATTTCGTAACTTTGCAGGCAAATTTCCATACTTAGGATACAATTGGTAAAAGCAAAAGGAGGAAATATGCAAAATACAATTAGAATCTATTGCAAAAACACAAAGGAATTTGTGGATATTCCTTGTGGCATCTCACTGAAAGAGTTGTACGATCGATTGGCATTGAAGATGCCGTATCCAGTGATTGCAGCACGAGTAAATCACAAGGTTCAAAACCTTAACTTCTTGGTTTACAAGCCAAAAGATATTGAGTTTATTGACGCAACCAGCGAAAGTGGAAAGCGTTGTTATATCCGTACATTGAGTATGGTGATGGCTTGTGCAGTGAGAGAGTTGTGGCCTAATTGTGACTTGCGTATTGAACACCCAATCAGTCGCGGTTTTTATTGCACCATTCGCGAATCGCGTGAAGTGGCTAAGGAAATAACTCCTGAAGTGGTGGCATTGCTGAAAGAACGCATGCAACAAATCATCGCAGAAGATCGTCCGATAATCACCGAAGAAAAGCAAACAAAAGAGGTGATTCGTTTGTTTGGAGAACGCAAGGATGGTGAAACCACGTTGTTTGAGACCCTTGGCAACCCATATTGTCGCTACTATCGCATGGGAGATTATATCGACTATTACACTGGCGCGCTGATGCCTTCGACGGGATATATTCATCTATTCGATGTGGAGCAATATCATGGCAATATTTTGTTGCGCATACCTTGTCGTCGCAATCCGAACCAATTGGAGGAACGTTGTGTGCAAGATAAGCGTTTTGGCATATTCAAGGAGTATATAGGTTGGAATAAGTTGTTGCATATCAGCAATGTAGGTGAATTTAACAAGGCTTGCAAAAACCAAAAGAGCTTTGAGATGATTAAACTATCGGAGGCATTGCACGAGAAGAAGGTTGCCCAGATTGCGGACCAGATAGCGCATCGCGAGAGTGGCGTACCGAGATTTGTTTTGATCTCTGGACCTAGTTCTTCTGGTAAGACGACATTCTCAAAGCGTTTGACTATTCAACTGATGGTGAACGGAATACGCCCCGTGGTGATTTCGATGGACAATTATTTTGTGAATCGCGAGGATACTCCGCGCGATGAAAATGGCGAATGGGATTTTGAGCACTTGGAGACCATAGACCTGCCATTGTTCCGCAAGCAATTAGCAGATCTGCTTGATGGTCAGACCGTTAAGTTGCCATTCTACAACTTCGAAACAGGAAAACGTGAATATCGAGGCGACACTTTGCGCTTGGAGAAAGATACGGTGGTGATCTTGGAAGGACTACATGCTTTGAACCCTAAATTGATTCCAGATATTCCACGCGAGATGACATTTAAGATTTACGTAAGTTCCTTAACCACAGTGAATTTGGATAATCACAATTGGATTCCAACGAGCGATGTACGTTTGATTCGTCGTATTGTTCGCGATTATCGTTATCGTGGATATTCTGCGATGGAAACGATTGCTCGTTTGGACAGTGTACAGCGTGGCGAAGATCGATGGATTTCGCCATTCCAAGAGGAAGCGGATGTGATGTTTAATTCAGCGTTGTTGTTTGAATTAGCCGTGCTGAAACGTCATGCAGAGCCCATATTGGATGAGGTACCAAAATATTGTGATGAATATACGACAGCACATCGACTGCTGAAATATTTGAGTTATTTTGAATCAATTCCAGAGCGTGAAATTCCACCAACATCGTTCTTGCGCGAGTTTGTGGGAGGTAGTTCGTTTAGATATTAAACTGAAAATCAATGCATATGAGAGGTTTTGTGGTTGTATTATTGTTTTGTACAAGCTTATCTTGTTTAGCACAAGAAGTGAGCATGGAGTCTGTGTCTGTAGGTGATAGTGTTGTGGTTGAAGATACCTTGCAGGCTGTACTACTGACAGATGTGATGGAAAATGCCACTGTGTATCAAGACTCTATGGTAAGGCAGTTGATGATAGATAAACAACTGGGGATACAACGCGGCAAAGTGGAAGTGGATGGTTTTAGGGTGCAGGTATACTCATCCAACCAACAACAAATAGCTAAGAATGAGTCACTTATATTGCAACAAGAATTGGAAAAAGTATTGAGTAAAACGGTTTACACGATATCTGAACCTCCATTTTGGAAAGTGCGCGTGGGTGACTTCTTGACACGTGAAGATGCAATGCTCTATAAGAACGAATTGGTTTCACAATTTCCTGATCTTCAAAGCAGTGCATATGTTGTACCAGATAAAGTAATCGTTGTAAATTGAGAAATATGACACCTCCATTTGTACCTTCGGATGACAAAACTCAACAGATTGCCCATCATGTAGAAGAACTGCTTCGATTGATTGGGGAAGATTCTGCACGTGAAGGTCTGAAAAAGACACCGACTCGCGTAGGTGAGGCTATGCAATTTTTGACACAAGGCTATCAACAAGACGCAGAAGATATTTTGCGTGGCGCGCTGTTTGAAGAAGATTATCGCCAAATGGTGGTTGTAAAAGATATACCATTTTATTCCTTGTGCGAACATCACCTACTGCCATTTTTCGGCAAAGCGCACGTGGCATATATTCCGAATGGTAAGATTACGGGATTGAGCAAGATAGCTCGTGTGGTGGATGTATTTGCTCGACGCTTGCAGGTTCAAGAGCGTATGACCACGCAGATAAAGGATTGTATCCAACAGACACTCAATCCATTAGGCGTAATGGTAGTGATAGAAGCAGAGCACCTATGTATGCAGATGCGAGGGGTGCAGAAGCCTCATGCCGTTACGACGACGAGTGATTTTACAGGGGCATTTAATCGAGCAGAAACGCGAGAGGAGTTTATGAATTTGATACGAGGGTAGATTGCCTTTCAGTCAATGACAATGACAGATGTAGGATATAAAACGGCAAAGCTATAGATAAATAGGTAATATCAAACGTAGAGGAAAAAAGTTCCGTCCATAGATTCTCTTTCCACATTTTTTCTACAAAAGCCATCGCAACCAAACTGGTTAATAATAAACCAGTTATGATTGTGCGGTAATTCATTCTACCGTGCATCCAAATAGTGATACCTATTGCCCCACATGCAAACATAAGGAGCACTAGGAAACTGCCCTGTCTGGTCTGTAATACAAATGGATTGTATTCAAAAAACAACAACGTACTTCCTTGCCAAAACACAAAAGGCAGAATTGTCAAAGTGAATGTACCTAATATAATGAGTAGGAATAGACCTTGTTTTTTCCAATTTAGTTGTAAAAAATCATATCCGTAAAGAACGCATAACGGTATTACGGCTATTAAACGTGTTGATAAGGTCAAGCCTACAAGAAGTGCTATCCCAACCACATTGTTGATTAGTTTGACGTTTTTATGAACCAGCCATTCGGCGATAATAGCAGAAAGCATCATATTGGTTATCAAATCGCTACGCACGGCTATTTCATACCAAAAAGCAGGAGATATGCAGAGCAGTATTCCAACTACAAGTGCCACTTTTGGAGAATAAAGTCTGTTCAACGTCCAAAGGAATAATAATGTAACGATAATGATAGACATTCCGACATTACCTAACGCATAAAAAGGGATATGAAGGATTTGCCAAACGGGGAATGGCGATCCGTATCCTCCTAAGTGAGTTTGTTGTCCATATGGATACTGCCCACAAAACATTCCTGATAAGAAGTTATGAATTGCAGACCACCTATCTACATTAAGTGAAAGTGGGTCTATGGATAATTGCAAAATGCATGCAATGCCTGTAAAGAGAATTAAAAGAGTTAGAAACCATTTGAAAGGATGCTTACATTTAGGAGAAAAATGACGAATTGCCCATAGAAGACAAACAACACCAAGAATGTACACAATCGCAAAGAGCCAATGTAAAGATGTGACACGGGATACATACTTTTCAACAAACAATGTGTTAATAAGTATGTACAGCAGAAATACGATGCGATTAATAAGCAAGTTCATGTGATTAGTTCATAATAAGAATCTTGACAGTGCTATGATTTTCGCCAGACTTTGTGTTACAAACAGCAGTATACACTCCCGAAGCTACTCGTTGTCCTCGTGCATTGTTACCATCCCAAACTGCCGCACCTCCTTGTCCTTCCAATATTTTAACGAGATTTCCCGCAGCATCCAATATACGTACTTGCGTATCAACCATCAATCCTTTGATGGTAATATGACCTCTATAAGTAGGGTGAACCGGGTTTGGATATGCATACAAATTATTGAAGTTTTCTTCGGGTTCAATCGCATCACTCATGTAAGAAACTAGTCCCGCAGCTGTTCCGATAAACACTTCTCCAGATAATTCATTAATGGCGATAGACAATACGTTATCGCTTGGCATGAGTGAGTTTTCTGTAGTGAAGTGTGCTACAGTTTCAATATCCTTTCCTCCCATCTCATTTGTAGTGATTTGAATTAAGAATACACCAGAAGAAGCAGTCCCAATCCATTTACGATTTGCACCATCAATAGCAATACAATTGATTTGCTCTCCGTCCAACAAATAATCTCCTAATCCAGACCCATCATTACGAGGGATGACGATGCGTTCGCATTGGTTGGACGCAGCAAAATCAATGTGAGAAGGGATTGTAAACACACCAGAATTCGTCCCGACCCAAAGCGTATTATCGTTATCTTGTGCAATGGAATAGATATTCTCTGGTGCAATATTTCTTGAGTTCTGATCTATCCAAGTATTTCTGAATGTTACTTTATCATCATTCGGATTGTGTGGAGTTCCATTATCTTGTAAAAGAATCAATCCTGTTCCTGCTCTTACAATTGAAATCCATTTCCATTGAGGGTTACGAATATCCATAATCAAATCACCTGGCGTGTCCAATGAAATGGAGTTTAAATCAAACGAAGTCCATCTTCCATCAGGTGAAATAACATGTACGTTCCCTTGATTACCGCCAGCATTTAGCACCCATAAATTGTTTTGATCGTCATACATTATCCTATCTATTCGAGTATATAAATCAGGATTACTTGGTGCAGCAGAATGGAACTCACTATTGGATGCCAAATATAATTTGACTACATTAGTATCTTGCATCTCTATCATTCCTGTTCCATATGTCGTAATAAAATAATGATTAGGATCATAAGGGTCTTGAGCAACATCCATAGCATCATACAAAGCATGTCCTGCTTTTTGTACTAAGTTTTTATTCGTCATGTTAGTCCACTGATCGTTTTCCAATATCATCAACTCTACAGGACGGGTATATTGAGATGCCCAACGTCCTCCGGGTAGCATATATAATCTATTTCCAAAAGTACGTAATCTATATGAATAGTTATTTAATGGACCATCTGGATGATATTCTATGTCATAATCATTATGATGATGCACCACTCCATTGTCTCTTGTTCCAGTCCAAAAAGAGCCATCATCCTCCACAATATCATTAATATATCCGTACGATATATAGATCGGCATTGTAAAATCATTTTGTAGTTCCGCTATACCATCTTGATTGATAAGTGCAAACAAATGGCTGTTTGTTTGACGTAATCCTCTTATCTTGAATTTAGATGTGTGTTTTTTCCAAAGTCCGTTATGAAGTGACCAAAGTACATTATCTTTGACAATACAAAGTGTTTGCATGTGTGCTTCCATTCCTTGTAAGTTTTTTCCAGACGGAAATGATTGCCTTTTCCAATACGCATAATCCACTAAATTATCATTTAAGTGAGCAGAGTAAAGTGATGTTTTAGAGGCTGCATATATGCTATCTCCTAAAATGGTTATATAAGCCACATCTACTTCAGTTGACTGCTCACCAATATAGTATGTATCCTCTATTTCGTGACGTTTCATGTCTAACGCGATTATTCCAAAACTCATAGCCAAGTATGCCTTAGAACCATACATACAAATATCATGAACTTGCTTAGACAAGCTCATTGATTTAAGGAACAAATCAGAAACATTATAAACATTACCTTCTCTATCCAAAATATCTAAATGACCATTTTGATAGGTAACAAGCATTTTTTCAGTGCTAGGATTGACTTTGATGTGGTCTATAATAGAGCTACTTAATCCAGTTGCTTTAGTGTAATATTCTATTTCTTCCGTTTTTTTATTCACAGAAAACATTGAATTGTTAGATAACGCATATATTTTGTCTCCCAACCGCTCTACCTCATTGATTTCCGAAAAAGCCAAATGCGATTTCCATTGGAACATCGTACCATAAGTAATCTCCTCATCCGAGATATCTAGATTAAGCGCAGTGTCAGGTGATAGTTGGTAAGAAACTAAACCTTGTCCAGTTCCGATATACATCCGATTATTGTAATTATCAAATGCTAGTGAAAGTACGGTATTAGAAGGCATAACTGTATTATCACTAGTATAATGAGCTAAAATCTCGGTTGCCTCAGCGTTTAACACATACACTCCCGACTGTGCTGTTCCTATCCAGATTTCATTATTATGATCAAACGCAAAGGTATTAACTCTCTCCATTTCCAGCAAATCACTTCCATCTGCCATAGGAATTCGTAATCGTTGGCATTGAGTTGATGTCATAAAATCAGTGGTGTGCGGAATAATAATTGGACCACATGAAGTTCCTATCCACAGATCTCCATTAGGAGCCTGTACCATTCCGTAATAGAACTCTGGCACAACCACATTACCATCTTGATCATAAAATTCTGCTTGCAATTTAAATTGATCATCACCTTGCTCAAAAGGAGTTCCTCCATCATCTATCATGGCAACAAATGGATTCGCTCGACAAGATAATATCCATTTACGCATCGGATTTTTATTATCGACTATCAACCCTCCCGAAGTATTAGTATATACCCGAGAATTATTAGGGTACAAGTTTATGCCTCTTTGTGTCCCATCTGGCAAAAAGGCGACTAAAGTAGTATCCATACCTCCATCCACATTTATCCAAAGTCGCCTCTCACTATCATATGTAGCAAAATTTGTACGAGTATATGTATCTGGACTGTTTGGAGCTGCAGATCCTAAGATACTATTGCTTGGTGTATATCGTTTTACTAAAACATCATCTCTAAATTCATAAACTCCTGTGCCATAACTCGTCACAAAGTAATGACCCGAGTCGTCTGGATCAACGGCAACATTCATAAAATCTAAAGCACGTTTGCCTGTCTGACCTTTGATTTGAGCGTTAGTGATATTCAGCCATTTTTTGTTCTCATAAATCATGACATGCCCTTCAGTTCCATTTTGATTTGCCCATCTTCCACCTGGAACGACATATAATCTGCCCCGATCAAATGTCATACTATATGGGGTATTCACATAAGGACCATCTGGCAGATAATACGCCTCTTCACCTGTAACGAACTTTCTATATACACCTTGTGCACCTGCTACTTTCCACAAATCACCATCCAACATGGTATACTCCTTGCCTTTCTTTGTATCAAATGGACAAGGCAACACAGGGCATGTGCTCCAAAAATGATAGTCAACAACATTATCATATATGCAAGCGGAATAATTCTTGCTTTTTGTCCGAGCATAGATGCTATCTCCATAGAACATCACATCGGTCACCTGCACCTCACTTGCTTCTTCCCCAATATAGTACGTCTCTTTAAACTCATGCTTTTCCAAATCAAAAACAAGTATACCAAAATCCATGGACAAATAAGCGAATTTACCATGAATAGTAATATTATTACATTTCTTGGATGATGTCATACGTTTATTGTACAGGTCTGATATATAATGCATTGTACCATTATATTGTATATCCATCTTGCCATCAGAATACATGATCAACAATTGCTCGCGCTCTTCATCATACATCAAAAAGCACACGTTCGTACCATGCAAACCTGATCGATTATTGTACAATGTCATATTCTCTGTCATTTTGTTGATAGAGAATATAGCACCATTTGCAAGGGCATAAATTTCTTCAGGACAGTTTGCTATAACCTGCACACTGTTATACGCAAAGTGTGTCCTCCACTGCCCCACTCCTGCAAACGCCGCTACAGAAACGAACATCAACAACCAACTCAATATATACTTTTTAATTTTCATATATTCTTGTCTTCTAATATGTTACATAATTTCTCCATCGCTCGTCCACGATGACTAATCGCATTTTTCTCTTCTGCTGACAAACTCGCAAAAGTCTTTTCATATCCCTCTGGCACAAAAATCGGGTCATAACCGAAACCTCCATCCCCTTCTTCTTGCAGAGCAATTCTTCCATGAACCACCCCTTCCACTTGTTGTTCCTCACTTGCCGTAATCAGCGAAACCACCGTCCTAAAGCGCGCACTTCTATCCACTTGCCCCTGCAATTCTCGCAATGCTTTCTGTCGATTATTCACATCACAAGCCTCATCTCCTGCCCAACGAGCTGTACGCACACCTGGCGCTCCACCTAAAGCAGCAATCTCCAAACCAGTATCATCTGCAAATACGCCATCTATTCGATCACTCAGACCATTCTCACATACCCACTCCCACACAACTTGCGCTTTTAAGTTTGAATTATCCTCCAATGTCTCCCCTGTTTCTTCAATCTCTTGAGAAAATCCAAGTTCTTTCAAACTAATCACTTCCACATGAGCAGGGAGGATTTGTCTCACCTCTTCCAACTTATGCGTATTATTTGATGCAAATACCAATTTCATGCCTATTTTACAATTAAAAACTTGCAAAATTAGTATTTTTTGCTCAAATATCAAAATATTTTACCATAGATTTGGTGTATTCGACCATTTTTTTATAATTTTGTCGCGAATTTATAACAAACCATATTCTATTAAACAATGAAAAGAATTCTATTTTTTGCAGTGACCCTCCTTTTTACGGTTACTCTTTTCGCTCAAAATCCCCTATTAGGTGAGTGGATTACAGTAGATGATGCCACCGGAGAGCAAAAATCAATTGTGCGTATTTATCAAGCCGACAACGGAAAATACTACGGCACAATCATTCAACTGCTCGAAGAAAATGGCGAAACTGCTGTCTGCACAGAATGCACGGGCGAGGACCACAACAAACCAATCGTTGGATTGACAATCATCCGTGATATGCAACTCAAAGACAATGAGTTGCGCGGAGGTAAAGTCCTTGACCCTGACAATGGCAAGTTCTACTATGCCAAAGTCTATCTCAAAGATGGCAAACTCATTCTCCGAGGCTCACTTGACAAGGCTGGACTTCTCGGAAGAAGCCAAACATGGTTGCCTAAATAACAACAAAAAAATGACTGCCATCGCAGTCATTTTTTTATTCTCAACATCCCATTGCTTCTGCAATCGAATTGGCTATCTCCGCCATCTCCTCCGAAGGTAAGGTCAACTTTGGGTTGGCAAACGACATGTCCCCTTCCTTGCTAATCGGAATCAAATGCATATGTACATGTGGCACTTCCAATCCAATCACAGCCACGCCGACATGTTTGCACGCTACCGCACCTTTTATTCCACGAGCCACCTGCTTGGAAAATACCAACATCTCGCTCAATATATCATCCTCTAAATCAAAGATATAGTCCGCTTCGGGCTCAGCCAACTTAGGCACAACCAACGTGTGACCTTTTTGCAATGGATTGATATCCAAGAAGGCATAAAACTTCTCATTCTCAGCCACTTTGTAGCTTGGAATCTCGCCGTTAATAATCTTCGAAAAAATAGTCATAATATCAACTGTTAATTGTCAATTGTCAACTGCCTTAAATGCTGATTTCCAATATCTTAAATTGCATCTTACCCGCAGGCACTACCACTTCAGCGGTATCACCCACCTTCTTGCCGAGCAAACCTTTTGCAATAGGAGTAGTTGTAGCAATCTTGCCCTCCAAGATATTTGCCTCACCCTCTGTAACCAATTGATATACTTTCTCTTGGTTAGTCTTGAGGTTCAAAACGCGCACTTTGGTCAAGATTTGCACCTCATCGGTGTTGATATCTGTTTCATCAATGATTCGAGCATCCACGATCTTGCCTTTAATCATCGCAATCTTGCTTTCCAAAATGCCTTGTTCTTCTTTGGCTGCATCATATTCTGCATTCTCGCTCAAATCGCCCTTCTCGCGTGCTTCAGCAATTGCTGCAATCACACGAGGACGCTCCACTGTCTCCAAGTATTGGAGTTCTTCTTTCAATTTCTGAAGACCTTCTACGGTCATGTAAGTTGTTGCCATATCTTATTTTTAGTATTTTCGATTAAAAATCTCACTCGCAATAAATGCCTTGCGAGCCTCATCCGCATCGCTCAAATCTGCAAGCAGCGGATTTTCTTGTTTGTTTTTATCCAATTCGTTCATATTTATGCAAAAAAAATAATGAAAACAATACCTTCCATTTTTTGCGATTGTTTAAGAAACAACGAGAAACTTCCCAGCCTCTCGTTGCCATTAAACCTAAACCTTAACTATGAAAATTTATTGTTTTCGCTGCAAAGGTACTACAAAAAATGCAAATACGCAAATATTTTTAGGAAAAAATGTATTTTTGTATAAAAAATGTGTGTTTTTGCAGCATTTAGCGAACGTAACTTCGGGGGAATGGTATGCAATTCGTTCGAACATCGTGAGATAAGAATTGTCATAACAGGCGGCGTCCGAAGGTACTACAAGTTCGCTTAATGTGAGGACGGAGTCCGCATAATTTTCGCATTTTTTTAGGAAAAAATGTATTTTTGTATAAAAAATGTGCGTATTTTATTCGAAGTCTTGATTCCCGACTCCTGATTCTTGGCTCCTAATTCCTTTCCCTTTACACCAATTTCCCCTTCAATGTAGCAGCACTTGCTTCCTCTATCTTCACCATCACCAACTCGCCAATCTTCCTTCCTTCTCTTGGGAACACCACGGTCTTATACTGCGATGTCCTTCCGTACATATCCTCTTTGCTGCGTTTCGAATAGCCTTCCACCAGCACTTCCACCACTTTGCCAATCTCGTTTTGGTTACTCTCCAACGACAACTGATTTTGCAGTGCAATTATCTCGTTCAGTCGTCTCACCTTCTCCTCTTCCGAGATGTTATCGGGCAGATGTTTCTGCGCATGAGTACCAGGACGCTCGCTATACTTAAACATAAACGCCGTATCAAAACCCACCTCGCGCATCAACGACAATGTCTCCTGATGATCCTCCACCGTCTCATCGTGGAAACCACAGAACACATCCGTACCTATCGCTGCATCAGGGATAATCCTACGTATCGCTGCTATCCTATCCAAATACCACTCACGTGTATATTTGCGGTTCATCAGTTTCAGTATCTTATTCGAACCGCTCTGCACAGGCAGATGAATAAACTTACACAGATTCTTGTACTTCGCGATTACCTCCAACGTCTCATCCGACATATCTTTTGGGTGCGACGTAGTGAATCGCACACGCATATTTGGCACCGCCTCAGCTACTTGCGCCAACAATTGCGCAAAACCAATCACCTCTTCTGTCCCATCTTCTCGCACGCGCGCGTACCTATAACTATTTACATTCTGCCCCAACAATGTCACCTCTTTATATCCCTTTTCTTGCAAATCGCGCACCTCATTCAATATACTCTCCACATCGCGACTGCGCTCTCTTCCGCGCGTGTAAGGCACAATGCAATACGAGCAGAAATTATTACATCCGCGCATAATGCTCACAAACCCCGATATCTGTTTGCCTATTCGTGCTGGCATCACCTCGCGGTATGTCTCCGTGGTGCTCAGTTCGATATTGATTGCAGGCAACCCTTTCTCGCACATTGCCAGCAGGTTAGGTATATCCAAATACGCATCTGGTCCAGCTACAAAATCCACTCCCCACTCCTTCACCAACGTCTCTCCCATACGCTCCGCCATACAACCAATCACACCTATCAAGCGACTTTTCTTGCGCTCTCCTCCCCTTGAAGGGGAGGCTGGGTGGGGTCTTCTGCCCAGTTCTTTCAATCTATTTTGGACTTTCTGCTCAGCATTATCACGAATAGAACACGTGTTCAGCACCACAATATCTGCATCTGCAATATCATCAACCATCTCGCAATCAGTTGTTTGCATGATGGCAGCCACCACTTCGCTATCTGCCACGTTCATCTGACAGCCGTATGTCTCTATATAAAACTTTTTCATATCAATCCTTTTCCTAAACTCCTTTCTTGTGGCTTACTTGGCATACAGCCGACTTACCCATGTCGTCCAAGCACTCCAAACCACGCTACAAAGGTACTATTTTTTTTAAATATACACAAGATTTTCCTTCAAAATTCAAAATTCTTAACTCAATATGCACAATTTTCACCCAATCTTCCCTTATCTTTCCGCTGTCAATTACGTGAAGGAGTGCGACGGAACGCACTCCGAGTATTGCGCCCGAAGAGTCCCCACTCTGAGGAAATAGCGCAATACATAGAATGGCGCACCCCTTGCGGGTACGCAGCCGTATGGCTATAGGGTAGTACCGTACAGGGTAGGTACGACCGCCCATATTCATCGCTTTAACTTTATGTGGAAGTGTGATGTGGGGTAAAACCTAATCATTTCCGCTGTCAATTACGTAGGATATACGTAACATATACGTAAGATATACGTAGGATAACCGAGTTGTTAACCTGAGAATACCCTATCTTCCCCCTGCCTTTTACCTGCTTCTTTCCGCTTTCTTTCTCGTTACCACTTCGATACCACTCCATTACCATCCAGTACTTTCCCTGTACCTTTCCCGTGCCTTGCTACCTGTCAAGTGCTCGGCGATATCCCGCCGAGTAAATAAATATTCTTCTATTGTCTCGACTTGTAGTCGAGTGTTCTATTTTCTCTTTGTCCATTAGCCCCGAATCGTATTCGGGTATTGTTTGCCTACCTGTTACCTGTCAAGTGCTCGGCGTTAATCCGCCGAGCAAAAAAAACACAAGAAAATACGATTTTTCTTGCACATCCGCAAATTTTGTTGTACCTTTGCCCTCGATTCGGTAAAGCGTTACCCATCACGACATATTTAATATAGCGTTATAAGCCAAACTTGATGGCTTGAAACTTCGACAACTTCAAGAAATCACTTTGTAGTTCAAGTACGGTTTATGCACGCTCACGTAATTGCGTGAGTTTTCTGTGCGTAAATTTGAATTACAAAGGTAGTCGAAGACCTCAAGTCATCAAATGAAGCGAACGAAAGTTCACGCTTTTATTTTTGACAATTCAAAATTGTATAAATATTATTGATCATGAAAAGATTTACTGTACTTTGCATCATCTGTTGTGCTGCTTGTCGTCTATTTGCGTACGACTTTTGTGTGAATAGTTTATACTATGATTTTACCAGTGAACGTACTGTCAGATTGGTCGCACCTTCATCGGTGACTACATACAATGATTACATTGATTTAGAAATCCCTTCCACAGTATCTTACAATGGACATACGTATTCTGTTACATGTATTGGAGCAAATGCGTTTAGCTCGTGCAAAAACTTAAAAACTTTAAAAGTACCAACAACTGTAACTACAATTAAAGAATATGCTTTTGCTCATTGTGATAGCTTGATCAACATAGATATTCCGTCATCTGTAGTTATCATTGAGCAAGGCGCTTTTGGGAATACCGCATGGTTTAAGGCGCAGCCTGATGGTTTGGTTTATATCAATAATGTCTTATATGGTACAAAAGGTATCATTCGTTCTGATACAACTCTTGTTGTACGTGAGGGAACAATTAGCATTTCACCTTTATTTTGTTCAAGTAGCAAAGTAACTGCTATTTCATTACCTTCTTCGTTAAAATATATTGGACTAAGTGCTTTTGGTTATTGCTCAAAGTTACGTTCTGTAACTGGTGGAGAAAATGTTGAATATATCGGACACTACGCTTTTAATGGAACAGCATGGGAGACATCTCTCCCTAACGGAAGCCATTATTTGGGAAAAGTATTACACAAACATAGAGGTGCTATACCTCAAGATTTTACTATCAAAGAAGGTACGGTAGCTATTGGTTCAAATGCTTTTATGCTTGCAAGTGATTTGACAAATATCACTCTACCTAATTCAGTTAAATATATTGGAGATTACGCATTTTCCTCTTGTTCTTCATTGTGTACTATAACATTATCTGAAAATTTAGAGTATATTGGTATGTTTGCTTTTGAGTGGTGTAACAAATTGCAATCCATATCCCTTCCTAATTCAGTACAAATAATCGAAAGAAATGCTTTTGCAGCTTGTGAAAGTATGCAGTCTATTTCTATAGGAAACAATCTCCAATCCATAGGCATGGCTGCTTTTCAAGCCTGTCGTTCATTGGAAACAATCCATCTTCCTAAGTCGTTTGCTCATTTAGATTACTCTGTTTTTCCATTATCAGACATGCTTCAATCTATCACAGTTGATAAAGAAAACCCTTTCTTCACGTCTGTTAACGGTGTTTTATATACGAAAAATCATCACAAACTCATGGCGTATCCTTGTGGTCGTCTTGACGAAACCTATACCGTCTTGGAGGGAGTAGAAGAATTACATTATGGTGCTTTTGAAACGAATGTGTATTTGCAAGAGATTATATTACCTTTATCATTGGTAGTTCTCGGTCCTTATTCTATAAGTATGTGTCAACAATTGCGATATATTGATATTCCTGACAACGTAATAGAGATTCAGGAATGGGCATTTTCTAATTGCCAGCAAATGGATAGTGTCAGAATGGGTAAATCCGTGAATTACATAGGTGATGTCGCATTTGGTGGATGCATGTCATTGCGCGTGATTGATTGTCATTTACCTGCCCCATGTAATGTAGGAAGTCAAGCCTTAGATACGGGATATGGTATGTACTATGGTTGTAATACCACCTTGATTGTCAATAAAGGGAGAGGCGAATTATTTTTAGTAGCAGAACAATGGAAAGATTTATATATCATTGAGAGAGAAAGTGATATTCCAACATCAATTGATGATGCAAGTGTTAGAGATATTCATGCTTATAACAAACTCCTCCACGACGGTCAACTCCTTATCATTCGTGACGGCAAAACCTACAATACTATGGGCGCAGAGATCCACTAATTGCAAACCCTATATTGTAAACACCAACGAGCGGCATATTTCTATGCCGCTCGTTTTCATTCCCTCTACAGGTTCTGCTCTCGGTGTGTCCTGCCTCGCGTGCCTTGCCCCCTATACTTTCACCTTTCCGTTTTCAGTTTTCATCTTAAAAATTTGCACACTTGCAAATTTTTCTGTACCTTTGCCGAATATTTCTGCAGAAAACATGACCAAAGAATTTCAAATGTTGGCAAAGACTTTCAAGGGACTTGAACAAGTCCTCGCGAAAGAACTCATCGAACTTGGAGCCAACAACGTACAAATCGAACGCCGTGCGGTGTCCTTCACTGGTGACATGCGCATGCTATACACCGCTAACTTCTGTTTGCGCACAGCTTCGCGCGTACTGGTACCAATCGCTACCTTCAAGACGAAAAAGACTGACGACATCTACGAACAAGTCAAACTATTAGACTGGGCGCAATACATGACCGCCAAAAACACGTTCCAGATTGATGCTACTGTCTATTCCGACCTCTTTCGCCATTCGCAATTCATCACCTATCGTGTCAAAGATGCCATAGTGGACTGGTGGATGGAGCATGGTGGAGTACGTCCTAGTGTACAACTAACCAATCCCGACCTCTACCTCAACGTCCACATTGCTGGCGACACTGTCACCCTTTCTTTGGATAGCTCAGGCGAAAGCCTACACAAACGCGGCTACCGCGTTGCCAACACACAAGCTCCTATCAACGAGGCGCTTGCAGCAGGCATGCTCTTGCTCGCTGGCTGGCATGGCCAAAGCGATTTCTACGACCCTATGTGCGGATCAGGCACGCTCCTCATCGAAGCAGCACTCATTGCCCGCAATATCGCACCGGGCATCTACCGCAAAGGCTTTGCCTTTGAGAAATGGGCAAATTTCGACGCAGACCTCTTTGAGGATATCTATAGCGATGATAGTCGCGAACGCGATTTCCAGCACAAGATCTATGGCTCAGATGCGGGCTTCTATGCCGTACAAGTAGCCAACAAGAACATCCAATCTGCTAATCTACAGCGAGATATCGAAGTAAAGCAAATCCGCATAGAGGAACTAAAATTGGCAGACCAATCCACCGAGGGAGCACTCGTCATGATGAACCCTCCTTACGGCGAACGCCTCTCGCAAGATAAAAACGTCTTACGCCTCTACCAAGATATTGGTACTGCACTCAAGCATCAATTCAGCGGAGCAACTGCTTGGATGATCTCCAGCAACGAAGAGGCGCTCAAATGTGTCGGCTTACGTCCAGCTAAACGCATTCATCTTGTCAATGGAGACCTCGACTGTTTATTCAACCAATACGTTTTGTTCAAAGGCGACCGCAAATCATGGAAGAAATCCTTATAGAAGAATTCAATTACCCTTTGCCTGACGAGCGCATTGCCAAATATCCTTTGGCGAATCGCGACCAGAGCAAACTACTCGTCTATCGTGATGGACAGGTAAGCGAAGATCAATTTTTCCACATCGGAGAATACTTGGCTCCTGGTTCACTCCTTATATATAATAATACGCGCGTGATACAAGCACGCTTGGTATTTCACAAAAAAGTAGTTTCGGAGTATAGAGGTACTACTGAACATTCCGAACCACTGAACAGCGAAGCTACTCTCGGTGCCCGCATCGAAATCTTCTGCCTCGAACCGCTTGCTCCACACGATTACCAATTATCACTCGGAAGCACAGAGGGCTGTACGTGGAAATGCATGATTGGCAACGCCAAGAAATGGAAATCAGGTGCATTATCGCTGCCCGTACAACTCCCATCAGGCGAAACCATCACCCTTTTTGCCGAACGTGGCGAACAAACAGGCAATACCTTCGCCGTACACTTCTCATGGAACTCTCCCCTTCAAGGGGAGTGGGAGGGGTCTTTTGCTGAGATTCTCGACGCCGTAGGTGAGTTACCCATTCCGCCATACCTCAACCGTAAGACGGAGGAAAGCGACAAAACCACCTACCAAACAGTCTATTCGCGCATCAAAGGTTCAGTCGCAGCACCTACAGCAGGTCTTCACTTCACAGACAATGTCCTCAATAACTTACGCCAAAAGGGCATACAGACCGCCGAAGTCACACTCCACGTAGGAGCCGGCACCTTCCAACCCGTCAAGGTGGCAGATGCCAACCAACATACCATGCACACCGAGATTATCGCCGTACCACGCGAAACCATCGAAACAATCATTGCCAATCTCGGGCATATCGTAGCAGTAGGCACCACCAGTATGCGCACATTGGAGAGCCTCTACTTCCTCGGCGCACAACTCTACACCCTGCACCACACTCATCCTTCTACCTCCTCCCTCGAGGAGAGGTCGGGAGTGTCCACACTTTCCGTCACGCAGTTCGAGCCATATAAGAAGGAGCACACGCTATCCACTCGCGATGCATTGCAAGCCATCATTGACCATTTAGAGCAAACCAACCAAGACATCTTGCATGCTGAAACCCAAATCATGATCAAGCCGGGCTATGCTTTCCGCATTGTTGACCAGTTGATTACCAACTTCCACCAACCCAAGTCCACATTGCTTCTCCTCGTGAGTGCATTCGTGGGTGGTGATTGGCATACTATCTACGATTATGCCCTCGCCCACAACTTCCGCTTCCTTAGTTACGGTGACAGCAGTATATTAACGCGCATCTCTAAACACTAAACAGTAGCCCTTTAGGGCGTTCACTAAACAGCAGGCGCTCTGCGCCGTTCACTAAACACTAAACACTAAACACTAAACAAAAATGATCGACACCCATTGCCATATTGACGATCCGCAGTATGCAGAAGGTTTAGACGCTTTCTTGGCGGAGCAACGCCAAGACGGCGTAGAATGTATCTTAGTACCTGGAGTGGACAAGACTTCAGTTAAAAACGTCTTAGAGGTCTGCGACCGCTACCCTGATTATCTCTTCCCTGCTTTGGGTCTCCACCCCGAGAATGTCAAAGAGGACTGGCGCGAGCAACTCGCTACCATCAAAGCCGCAGTCGACGCCCGCATGCACCAACTGTCAACTGTCAACTGTCAACTGTCAACTCTCAACTGCCAACTGTCAACTGCCAACTGTCAACTGTCAACTGTCAACCGCCAACTCTCAACTGTCAACTCGAATCTCATTGCCATCGGCGAAATAGGCCTCGACTACCATTGGGATACGACCTTCAAGGAGCAACAGCACGAAGCCTTGCGCGAGCAGATGCGATGGGCAGAACAATACAATCTGCCTGTAATGATTCATAGTCGTGATGCCACAGAAGATACCCTCAATATCTTACGCGAATTCCCATCTGTTAAAGGTGTCATGCACTGCTTCAGCGGTAGCCATGAGGTGGCAAAGCAGGTTATTGATATGGGATATTATTTGGGTATAGGCGGTGTGCTAACGTTCAAAAATTGCAAACTCGCTGAACATTTAGTCGGCATTCCTTTGGAGCGTTTGGTGCTGGAAACTGACGCCCCTTATATGGCTCCTGTCCCATATCGTGGAAAACGCAACGAAAGTCGCTGGATGCGACATGTGGCAGAGCGTTTAGCAGAGGTGTATAATTGCTCCGTAGAGCACATAATTGAGACAACAACAGCCAATGCAAAAGCACTTTTTGTTATAAAATTGTGAAAAAAAACAAAAAAAGTGCAAATTTTTGTGTATATATCAAATATTTTTTGTACCTTTGCGGGTCGTTAGGTGTATTGTGCCCGAAAGTGTCGCGAGATTACTACTTGCCAACGCAAAGGAGAGATGCTCGAGTGGTTGAAGAGGCACGCCTGGAAAGCGTGTAAACTCCAAAAGGGTTTCGGGGGTTCGAATCCCCCTCTCTCCGCAAAAGACTTTTACGAACGGACGAGTCCAAGCTTGCTTGAGCGAGGACGTGAGTAAAAGGATTTGCACAGGATGCCCGTGGCAGACTGTGGGGATTACGTAGAAATCCCACTCTCCCACCTCGTCCAAGCTTGCTTGAGCGAGGACGTGAGTAAAAGGATTTGCACAGGATGCCCGTGGCAGACTGTGGGGATTACGCAGAAATCCCCAAAAGGGAAAAAGGAATGCAACAGCAAGGTCGGTGCCCTCGAATCCCCAAGAGGGTGGATAAGAAATCCCCCGTAAAACTAACATGAGCGAAAGCGAATTAAATAATTATAAACAATTTAATACTAAAAACAAAATCGTATGAAAAAAATTTTTGCAACCCTTACGGTGTTGGCAATGTTTTCTTTCGGAAGCGTTGCAGTAATGGCTCAAGACGCAGCTGAGGCTGCTCCTGTAGCTGAGGAAGTAACTGTAGATTCTGCAGCTGTTGAGGCTCCTGTAGTTGAGGCTGAAGAAGTAGTAGAAGAGGCTGAGGGCGGTGTTGTTGCTCTCCACAAGACTCTCAAAACAAAGTTCATTGAAGGTGGTGCTGGCTTCATGGCTGCAACTCTCATCTGCTTGGTATTCGGTTTGGCACTCTGTATCGAGCGTATCATCTATTTGAGCTTGAGCAAAACTAACACCAAGGCGCTCTTGGCTGAGGTTGAGAAAGCATTGAAGAACGGTGGTATCGAGGCTGCTTTGGAGGTTTGCCGCAACACTCGTGGTCCTGTAGCAAGTATCTTCTATCAAGGTTTGAGCCGTTACAGCGAGGGCGTTGACGTAGTTGAGAAGACCGTAGCTTCTTACGGTGGTGTTCAACTCGGTCTCCTCGAGAAGAACCTCTCTTGGATTTCTCTCTTCATCTCTATCGCTCCATCTTTGGGATTCTTGGGTACCATTATCGGTATGATCCAAGCGTTCGATAAGATCCAACAAGTAGGTGATATCTCTGCTACCGTTGTGGCTGGTGGTATCAAGGTCGCTCTTTTGACAACCCTCCTCGGTTTGATCATCGCTATTATTCTTCAAGTATTCTATAACTACATCCTTAGCTTGATCGAGGGTCTCGTTAACGAGATGGAGGATAGCTCTATCAGCCTCCTCGACCTCGTGGTTGAATACGACGCAGCACAAAAGAAATAATCTATTTTGCATTGTGCAGAACGTGATTTGTTAAACTTGCAAAATTATAGATTATTATGAAGAATTATAAATTATTCCCAAAAGTAACCCTCTGGGTACTCATGGTGGTAGGTATCATCGCAACTGCGTTGTTCTTCCTCGGAGGCTCTGAAGGTTCGTTGGAGGTAGCTGGTGACTTCTTGGATATTCCTAAGTTCACCAACGTACTCCTCTATTGGATTTATGTGCTCGTAGCATTGGTTATCCTTGTTACTTTCGGTTTCGTATTGGCTAAGCTCGTAGAGACCTTCAAGGTAGATCCTAAGCGCGGTCTCGTATCTGTAGCCGTAGTGTTGGGTGCTGTTGCTCTCTGCGCACTCTGCTGGTTCTTGGGTAGTCCAGAGAAAATCGAGATTCTCGGTTACGAGGGTACCGATAACGTAGGTAACATGGCTCGCATGAGTGATGCTATTATGTATCTTGTTTACATCCTTACCGCTTCTACTGTAGCTGCATTGGTTTGGGGTGTTATTTATACTAAAGTTAAAAAGTAATTGTAGTTATGGCAAAGAAAATTCCGCAGATTAACGCCAGTTCTATGGCCGACATCTCGTTCTTGCTGCTCATCTTCTTCTTGGTGACCACCTCTATGGATG